>JBGATX010000286.1:0-3728 GCA_044228975.1 Planctomycetota bacterium
ACGTGCCGAGCTTCGCGCAGGATGAAGACGCTGGTGGGCTCGTTGGGCCGCTGCGGCGCGGTGACGAGCGAGGTGCAGCTCGAGGCGACAACCGCGACCACGAGCGTCCACAGGAGGTTCGCGAGCGCTCTGAGCACGAGCTCAGTCTGGTCGCACCAAGGCTCGCGTCGCCACCGACGCGCACATTTCTTCGGGATTCCGGCCGCGAAAACGCGCTTGCTCGGAACCGGGGGCAACACCCAAGGAGTTTCCCCATGCACTCGTGTCTATCCCGACTGGCCGCCCTCGCTCTGCTCGCCGCCCCTGCGTTCGCCCTCGACACCTGGCCCTTCGATCCGATCCAGTACTTCGAATCCACGACCGGCGTCGCCAACGCCAACATCCCCGACACCGGCGGCACGTGGCCGACGAGCATGCCCGCGCCGTTCCTGTCGCAGACCTTCAACGTGCCGCTCGGTGTGAAGAAGATCCACGGCGTCGAGTTCACCAACATCACCCACACCTGGCTGGGCGACGTGCAGATCGTCCTCGTCGATCCGAACGGCGTGGGTCACAACATCTTCCACCGCCCGGGATTCGACAACGGGAGCAACGTCTACGGCTCGGACGATGACTTCTCCGGCAAGTACGCGTTCATGAATCAGGGCGTGGCGTTCCCGGCCGACGTTCCCGGCGGCGCTGCGATCGTGGCGCCTTCGGACAGCGTGGGACAGGCCTACCAATTCCACTTCGGCAATTGGCCCGATGGTCAGAACAACATCTTCAACAGCACCACGCTCCCTCCGATCGCCGGAGTGTGGGAGCTGCGCGTCTACGACTGGTTCGCGGCCGACTCGGGCTCGATCGCGACGCCCAAGCTCGAAGGCGACATCCTCGCGCACTTCAAGGTCGACTGCGGGCCCATGGGCTCGAGCGTGCCCGCGCCGAACTACGGCGGTGCGGCGAGCGTCCCCGGGCAATGGAACCTGGTCGACGAAACCATGAGCACGACGCCGCTCGTAGCGGCCGCTGCGAACACTCCGAACTGCACCTTGTTCGGAGCGGGTGCGACCTGGGACAGCATCGGCACGCCGATCGCCGGCGCCGGCGCGTACGACAACGCGCTCACATCGGGCGGCGCTGGCGAGCTGATGGACGACTTCTTCGACCTCGCCCCCGGCACCACCGCGATCCGCGTCAGCGGCCTGCCCATCGGTCGCTACGAGCTGCGCGTCCATGCGTGGGCGCCGGATGCGCCGACCACGGCGTTCACTTGGGTTTCGTCGGATGATCAGGGCAAGGAAACGTCGATCATCGGCGGAACCGATTGGATGGGCTCGTTCACGGACTCCACCACTCGCTCCGACGTGATCGACGTCACCGACGGGAAGCTCGAGTTCTATGCGAGCATCGCGACGCTCTACGGGACGCTCAACGGCATGGAGGTGCGCCAACTCACGGAGGGAACCTTGGGCTTCAGCGCGACGTCGTGCACGGCTGGAACGAGCGTCAACGGCTGTGTGCCGAACCTGATCGGAATCGGCTCGACGAGCCTCGGAGTCGATGTCGCTCAACTCTCCTGCTCGCTCGACGGCGGTCGCTTCGGCGGCTTCATCTACGGCCTGACCACGAACAACGGTTCTCCCTACGGCACGGGCACCGCGAAGTTCTGCTTCAACGCGCCGCGCGTGCGCATCGGCGGCACGCAGTTCTCGGGCGGCACGCCCGGTCAGTGCAACGGCACCTTCACTCTCGACCTCGACGCCTGGTGGAACGCGAATCCGACGGGCATGGGCCTGCCGCTCTACGTCGGCGAGTCGCTGTACTTCCAGGCCTGGTTGCGCGACTCGGGCAACGGCAACAAGAACCTGGTCATGTCCAACGGCCTGCGCGCGACGTTCCAACCGTAGCAGCAACAGCGCGTGCATCTCTCGCCCCGACTTCGCCGCGCGCGGAGTCGGGGCGCTCTCGTTCAATGCAGCAGGCGCTCGAGCGCGTCGAGCTGTCGCACGCGGTGCTCGACGGAGCGCAAGCGTTCGTCGCTCGCGACATCGCGCACGCGCGTGAGCTCCTTTCTTGCGCGATCGAGCTGCCCGGCCTCCGCCAGCGCGCGGGATAGATAGAGTCGCGCCTCGAAGTCCTCGTCGCGATCGAGCTCGAGCGCGTGCTCGAGCTCCTCGCAGGCTTCGCCCCACTGTCCCGCGCTCACGGCGCACATTCCGTGCATCGCGCGGATGCGCGGCGCCTCCGGAAATCGCTTCGTGAAGTTCCGAGCGAGCTCCAGCGCGCGTTGCGGTCGCAGCGCGAGGTCGGGCGCGTCGAAACCGAGGAACTCGATCGTGAGCCACGTGTCGTAGTCGTTCTGCGGCGTCCACGCGACGAGCATGGCCGCGGGCAGCGACAGCTCGGCCGCGCGACCTAGCAGCGCCAGGCAGCGCAGCTCCTCGAGTCGGTTCGGCAAGTATCCCGGATCGTTCGCGATTCCGCGACGCGCTCGATCGAGAGCTTCCTCGACGTCTCCGCGCGCGCGTGCGAGTTGCGAGAGGTCGAGGAAGGTCGTCGGGAACTCGAACGTGCAGCGCGAGCTCTCCATCACGCGCTCGGCCAGCGCGAACTCGCGCTCCTCGCGCAACAACGCCGCGAGCATGGCGAGTCCATTGGCGTTGCCGCCCAGCCCGCGTTCCGCATCGGCGCACTCGTTCAGCAGGGCCTCGCGCTCGACGACCTCGCCCGTGTCGCGTCGCGCGCGCAGCAGCTCGACACGCGTCAGCGGATCGAGCGCCACGAGCTCGAGGCAGCGCACTCGCTCGCGCACTTCGCGCACGAAATCCCTCGAGACCTTCGCCGCCTCCGCGCACGCGCGGCGCGCGAAGTACTCGTACTGCGGATCCAGCGCAGCCCGTTCGTAGAGCTCGATCGCCGCGCTGTACTCGCAACGCCAGAAGCGCACGTCGCCGAGCACGAAAAGCGCCTGCCCGTCTCCCGGCGCGCGTTCGAGGATCTCCGCCGCGAGCGGCTCGACCGCACGCCAGTCGGCATCCCAGTAACGGAAGATCTCGATCAGCCGCCGGCGCACCTCGATGCTGCCCGGCCGCAGCGCGAGCGCCGCTGTGAAGTAGCGCGTGGCCTCGTCCCAGCGACGCGGATTGGTCATCGCCGCCGCGCGTCCGAGGTTGTAGAGGAACGTGAAGTCGCCGCGGTGCGCGCGATGTCCGGCTTCGAGCGCGCGGATCGCGTGCTCGCCCTGGTCGAAGCTGACCAGGAGATTCCCGATCAGTGCGAGACTCGCGTTGGGCCACGACTCGATGTCCGCTGCGTTGCCCATGCGGATGAGATGAGTCACGTCGTTGCGCAGGATCGCGGCGCGCATTTCGTCGCGGCGCGGATCGGGGTCGAGGGTCGAGGCGAGAGCGCTCAACGTCGCGGCGCGTGCGCGCCATGCACGGTGCTCGTCTTCGGTCGGTTGTCGGTCGGAAAAGCGCGCGCAGACGCAGGTCCATTCGTCGAGCGCGGACGCGAGCGCGCCGTCGATGCCTCGAGCTCGCAGCGCGGCGAGCACGACGTCGCGATCGTCCGTCGCCGGACGCAGGCCGATGCGTGCGAAGCTCGCGGCGTACTCCGCGTCGGAGGTCCGCGCGTCGTACTCGAGGCTCAGGCCCATCGGCTGGCGCACGTTTTCGAGCGCCGCGAGCAGCTCCGTGTTCTCGCGCTGGAGCCGTTGTGCGTCCAACTCGGTGCGCGCCCGATGC
>JBGATX010000287.1:0-3726 GCA_044228975.1 Planctomycetota bacterium
GCGGGAGCTACTGCCTTCGAGAATCGCCGCGCGGCGCTACGATTCTCGAAGGTAGTAGCTCAGCGCGACTTCCGCGCGCCGCGCGCGCGCAGCCACTCTTCCTTCTTCGCCGCGCGAGCCGCGCGCTTGTCCTCGCCCGCCGCGCCCGTGTAGTCGAGCGTCACCTCGACGGTCTCCTCGCCTCGCTTCAAGCGCAAGACCTTCTTCGGCCCGCCGCGCTGGAGCTCGGTGATCACCTCGGGCTGCGAACCGACCTCGACGCCGTCGATGGCGACGATCAGGTCGCCCTCCTTCGCTCCGGCGTCGCCCGCCTTGCCTTGTTCCATCACGCTGGTGATGCGCGCGCCTTCGAGCTGCACGCCCATGCGGCGGCGCGGGATGGGCTCCATGTCGACGCGATCGACGAGGTGGTCGAGCTCCGCGAAACCGAGCGCGGCGATCGCGACGACCTGCGCCGAGCGCTCGAGCTGCGGCGCATCGACGGTCTCGAACGTGTCGTACTGCGTGTGATGGACGTGCTCGTAGCCTTCCTCGGTCTGCTCCCAGAAGAAGCCCGGCACTCCCTTGGCGATGAACGGCGCGTGATCCGAGTCGCCGGAGTTCATCAGGCCGTCGAGCTCGGTCAGCTCGAACTCGAAGCGCGGGTCGTGGGCCGCGCCGCCCTTCGCGAGCGGTGCGAACACGCGCTCGAAGTCCTCCATCATCCGGTAGGTCGGCGCAAGACCGCGCAGCACGGTCCCGCCGCCGTCGTGGATCAACGCGACGCTGATGCGCTCGAGCTCGCTCTTGTGCTCGTCGACGTAGCCGTGCGAACCGTACAGGCCCTGCTCCCCGCCGCCGAAGAGCACGAAGCGGATCGTGCGCCGCGGCCGATGGCCGGACTTCGCGATCAGGCGCGCCGCCTCGAGCGTCGTCGCCGAGCCCGTGCCGTTGTCCTGCGCGCCTTCGGCGCCGTCCCACGAATCGAGGTGTCCGCCGACGATCACGTATTCGTCGGGGAACTCGCGCCCGGGGATCTCCGCGACGACGTTGAAGCACGGCACCGGTCCGTCCGTGAGCTTGTGCTGCAGATCGAATTCGAGCTCGACGGCCTCCCCCGTCTCCAGGCGCGCGACGAGCGCGTCGTACTGGTCGCCGCGCAGCGTCACGCGGCGTTGCGGTGGAAGCTTGGCGAGATCGAGGTCGTGGTTGCCTCCCATCTGCAGCAGATCGCCACGCGAGCTCCCCACGTAGCCCGCGGCGGGCTCGCGCTCGACGAGCTCCTCGAGCGCGCGGCGCACCTTGCCGTCGGGACGCTCGCGCCGGCGCACGATCCACGCGCCGCCGACCTTGCCGGCGAGCGCCTCGACGCCGGCCGCGTCGGCGGGTTCGAGCAGCGCCGCGCCGCGCAACGGTCCGTCCGTGCCGCGCGTCCAGGCGGGCGAGACGAACGCGAGCTCCTCGACCTTTGGCGCGACGATCCGCCCGTGGCTCGGGCCGCGATCGAAGCGCACCTTGAACTCGCCCCACTTCTCGAGGTGCGCTTCGAGCCCCCACGAGCGCAGCTCGCCCACGCACCAGTCGGCGGCGCGATCGAAGTTCGTCGAGCCCGTCAGGCGCGGGCCGATCGCCTTGCACAGGTGCTCGAGGTGCCGCATGACGCGGTTGTCGGTCTTCGAGAGCTCGATCACGCGCGCGAGCGCGGCCGCGGACGACTCGGGCGCCGACGCGCGCTTCTCGGACTTCGCGGGCTTCGTCGCGACGGGCGCGGATTCCTCCGCGGCGAGCGCGGAAGCGCCCGAAGTGCCCGAATTCACGGAGCTCACCGGGCTCGCCGGGGCCGAGCAGGCGGCGACGAGGGAGAGCGCGAGCGCGACGAACGTGAGCGGCGACGAGAGGAGGCGTTGCATGGGGCGGGCGAGCGTAGCAGACACGCGGAATCGACGTTGCGCCGAGCGCGCGCGCTTCGGAAACTCCCGTGTATGCAGCCTCCCCGCGGTGCGCCGACGTTGATCCTCGTTCCGACCGAGCTCGAGCTCGCGCGTCTCGCCGACGAGGGAGGATTCCCCGCGGGGAGCGGCCTGGTCCACACCTGCGGCTTCGGCCCGGTCGCCGCCGCGGCGCGCACGGCGAGCTTGATCGAGCGCCTCGGTCCCGCGCGCGCGCTGCTCATCGGCATCGCGGGCAGCTACGACACGCGCGCGCTGCCCGTCGCGAGCGCGGCACAGTTTCGCGCCGTCGCGATCGAAGGCATCGGCGTGGGCGAAGGCGAGCGCCTGCTCGCGCCGCCGGCTCTCGGCTTCCCGCAGTGGCCGGCGCGCACGAGCTCGCACGCGATCCACGACCGTGTCGAGCTCGCGCTGATCGAGCGCGCCGGGAGCGACGGCTGTGTCGGCGAGCTCCTGCTCTCGACCTGCGCGGCGTCCGACTCGCGCGCGCACGCGCAGCAACGCCGCACGCGTTTCGCGCAGGCGTCGGCGGAGGACATGGAGGGTTTCGGCGTCGCGCTCGCGTGCGCGATCCGCGGCGTGCCGCTCACGATCGTGCGCGGCATCTCGAACGAGGTCGGCGATCGCGATCCCGGGCACTGGCGCATCCCCGCCGCGCTGAAGGCCGCGCGAGCGCTCGCGCTGGAGCTCCTGCTCGCCTGAGGGCCGGTCATGCGCGTGCGTCTCGCGATCTCGCCGTGTCCGAACGACACGTTCGCATTCCACGGTCTGCTCAGCGGCGCCGTGCGCGTCGCGACCGAGGCGGGCGAGCCGATCGAGCTCGCGCTCGAGCTGCACGACATCGAGACACTGAACCGCGGGCTGCTCGAAGGCCGTTTCGACGTGGCGAAGGCGAGCTTCGCCGCCGCGCTCGCTCTCGGTGCGCGCGCGACCGTGCTGCGCGCCGGCTCGGCGCTCGGTTTCGGGGTGGGTCCGCTGCTGCTCGCGTCACGGCGTCGCGCGGGCGCGAGCGCGGGCCGCATCGCGCCCGACGCGCGCGTGCTCTGTCCGGGCGAGCACACGACCGCGCACCTGCTCTACCGGCTCTTCCACCCCGGCGAAGGCCGCGTCGAGCACGTGCTCTTCTCCGAGATCCTGCCGGCGCTCGCGCGCGGCGAGGCCGAGTACGGCGTGTGCATCCACGAGGGGCGCTTCACCTACGAACGCCACGGGTTGGAGCGCATCGAGGATCTCGGAGCGACCTGGGAGTCGCGCACGCGCTCGCCGCTGCCGCTGGGCGGGATCGTCGCGCGCGATCACGTGCCCGCGGGAACCGTGCGCGCTCTCGATCGCGCGATCGTCGCGTCGCTGGACCACGCGCGCGCGCATCCGCAGGCGGCGCTGGTCACGATGCGCGCGCATGCGCGCGAGCTCGACGATGCGGTGCTGTGGAAGCACGTCGAGCTGTACGTCAACGACTGGACGCGCGACCTCGGTCCACTCGGCGCGCAGGCGCTCGAGGAGCTCGCGCGGAGCGCGCGCGCGGCCGGACTCGTGGCGACGTCGGTCCGTGCATTGCGCGTGCGCGAGCCGGACTGAGCCCGCGCGCGCCGCTTCAGTCGCCGTAGACGAGCTGCAGCGCGGTCGCGCCGCCCGACGACCGTGTGACGACGAACACGCGGTCGAAGGCGTCCTCGGGCAGGTTGCGCGCCTTGTCGCCGTCGGTCAGGCCGGGGACGACGCCACCGAGGCGCCGCACGAGATCGGGGACGGTGTTCGAATGGCCGACGACGACGCTGACACTGCCCGCGGGCAACGC
>JBGATX010000058.1:0-31537 GCA_044228975.1 Planctomycetota bacterium
CGCCGAACATCCGCGGAGTCCTTGGGCCTGGAAGGCGGCCGCGAACCTGCTGCACCAGGGATCGATGTCGCTCGGCGGGGAGAGGCTGAGCTGGCCCGCGCGCGAGGTCTTCGACGAGCTCGCGCCGCTCCCGACGCGCGCGCTCGCGACGCGCGAGATGGCGCGCGTGAAGCGCGACGCGCTCGCGTACTTGCTGCGCGCGCAACGCGCCGCCGGCGCGTGGACGAGCGCGATCGACCGGCTCAACGAGCACGACCCGACAGGACTGGGCATCTACACGCCCGCGATCACCGCCGTGTGCGCGCAGAGCCTGCTCGCCGAGCGCGCGCAGCCCGACGTCGAGCGCGCGTTGAAGAAGGCGCGCGACTTCCTCGAGCAGCTCGAGGACTCGGGCCAGCTCGAGCCACATGGGGGATTGCTCGGCGTCTACTCGATCTGGGGTCGCGCGTGGGCGCTCGCCTTCCACGCGCGCTGCTGCACGCTGCGCTACGGCGAGCGCGCGGAGCTCGAACGGCGCACGCGCGCCCTGATCGCTTCGATCACCGCGAGCCAGCACAAGGGCGGCGGCTGGCCCTACATCACGCTCCCCGGCGATCCGCGCGGCGAAGGCATCGATCCGTCGACGAGCTTCCTGACCGCCGGCGTCGTGCTCGCGCTGCTCGAAGCGAAATCGGCCGGCGTCGAGGTCGACGCGGGCGTGATCGAGAAGGCGCTCGCGTTCCTGCAGCGCATGCGCCTCGAGGACGGCAGCTACCGCTACTTCGGCGGCCTGCCCGACGCGGATCGCAGCGGCGAGCACCGTGAAGCGGCCGGTCGCGGGCCGGTGTGCACGCTCGCGCTCGTGCGCGGCGGCAAGCTCGAGCGCGACGCACTCGAGCGTTCGCTCGACGTCTTCCTGAAGCACAAGCAGACCTTCGTGCGGCAGTGGCGCAAGGATCTGTGCCACACCGGGCCCGAGGGACAGGGCTCGCACTACCTCTTCTTCGACTACCGCTTCGCCGCCGCGGCACTGCGCGGTCTGCAACCCGAGGCGCGCCGGCGCTTCCGCGGTCCGCTCTTGAGCGACGTGCTCGCCGCGCGCCTCGAGGACGGCAGCTTCGAGGACATCCCGATGCTCGGCCGCGCCTACGGCACGGCGATGGCGCTGCTGACGCTCGCCGATCTCGAGCGCGAGTAGCGCGCTCCCGCACGGCGATTTCAGCTCTTTCATGCATCGTCCCGTCCCGGCACGGGGGTGGGAACGCATCATGGAAAGAGGCATGCACGCGGCGCCGATCGAACCCGACCGATTGCTCTCGCACGCCGGCGGACTGCGCGCGCTCGCGCTGCAGCTGCTCGGCGACGCGCACGCGGCCGAGGACGTGCTGCAGGAGACCTTCGTGCGCGCGCTCTCGGCGCCGCCGCGCGATCAAGACCATCTCGGCGGATGGCTGGCGCAGGTCGCGCGCGGACTCGCGCTCAACCGCCGCCGCAACGAAGCGCACCGCGGAGAGCGCGAGCGGCGCTACGCGCGCGAGCTCGCGGCACGGAATGCGGGCGGCGACGGCGGGGGAAGCGACTACGACGGCGCGCAGCGCGGTGAAGTGCTGCGCGCGCTCGTCGAGGAAGTGCTCGCGCTCGACGAGCCGTACAAGTCGATGCTCTTGATGCGCTACTTCGAGGGCCTGACGCCGACGCAGATCGCGGAGCGCACGCACTCGCCGCTCGCCACGATCGCGAGCCGTCTCGCGCGCGGCCAGGCGGAGCTGCGCACGCGGCTCGAACGACGATTGAGGACTTCGCGCGGGGGATTCGAGGGAGCGCTGGCGCTGCTCGCCGGTCCGCAGTGGACCTCGGCAGGCGCGTCGACCGCGGGTGCGGCAGCGAAGGCAGGTTCGCTGCACGCGGGGGCGCCAGGCGCGGCGAGCGCGCCGGGTGCGACGACGTGGCTGGGCGCGAAGAGCGCCTGGATCGGTGCCACGGTGCTCGTGCTCGGCGCGCTCGTCGTCGTGCTGCTCGGAAAGGGTGCCGAATCGAATCCTGCACGCGGGGCCGTCGCCCAGACGCGGGGAACGCGCTCCGCGGGCGGCTCGACGGGCGTGCCCGCGTCGGGAGCGAACGTCGATGCGCTCGGAGGCGTGCCCGCGACCGCGGCGGCGGATCGTGAAGCGCTCGCTCACGCCGCTCCCGGTGGGCCGTCGGCGAAGCACGACTTCGGCGTCGGTCCCTTCGAGTTCGAGGTCGACGTCACCGTGCTCGACGGCAAGGAGCACTCGGGCTCGGCCGTGGCGATCTTCGCCGCGCCGGAGGGCCATGTGCTGAACCAGCTCGGCAGCACGGACTGGAGCGGCCGATTGCGCGCGAAATGGCGCGGATTCCAGCGTTCGATCGCGCTGGTCGTGCAGGCCGGGCGCGAGGGCTACGGCGCGAGCCCGCTCACGAGCATCGTGCTGCACGAGGGCGTCTTGGAGCGCATCCAACTCGCGCTCGTCGAGCCGACCGAGCCTGGGCTCGCGGAGACGGCGCCGATGGTCGAGACCGTCGGCACCGGTTGGGTGCGCACCGTCGCCGGCGTGCCGATGCTCGGTGGAGACGGTCCTTCCGCGCCGAGGTTCGAGCGCGACGAGCACGAGAACGGCGTGTTCGTCGATCCGTTGCTCGCGCCGCCGCGCGGCGTCGATGCTCGCGCTTTGAGCGATCTGCCGATCGTGGGCAGCTTCTTCCGCGCGCGCCTCGGCGAGCAGGGAGACGTCGTCTGGATCGGCCCCGACGCCGGCGCCTCGATCGGCGTGGGCATTCACGGCGTCCGCGGCTCGCAGTTCCCGGTGAAGCTGAGCGGCACCGTGCTCGACGGCGAAGGCGTTCCGGTGCCCGCGCTCGCCGTGTCGATCGCCACCGAGAGCATGGCCTTCGGTTCGGACGCGACGACCGACGAGCACGGTCGTTTCGGGTTCCAGTGTCCCGTGGGCGCGGCGCGGCTCATCGCCGGATCCCCGGGCAGCGGGTTCGCGCGTGCGGAGCTCGTCCTCGAGCCCGGCGAACGCGAAGTCGAGCTGCGCCTCGACGCCACGCGCGCCTTGGCGCTGCGGCTCACCGACGAGAACCAGAAGCCGCTCGTGAGCTGGCGCGTCGAAGCCTGGATGCCGGGCGATGCGCGCGCGTGCATCACGAGCGCCAAGACGCGCTTCGACGGCCGCGCGCTGCTCGCGTTGCCGACCAGCGGTCCCTACGAGCTGCTCGCCTGGCCGCTCGCGAGCGCGACGGCGCCGCCGGTGACGATCGCGAGCAACGTCTGGACGCAAGCGGGCGAGCTCGCGCTCGCGGTGCGCGGCGGGAACGCGCTCGCGAACTTCGACTACCTCCTCGAGGACGCCAGTCCCGCCGCGCTCGGCGCGACGCAAGTGCGCTTGTGGCGCGCCGACGGCCGCGCGGGCGTGAGGCTGCCGCGCGCACCGGCCGCGTCGGGACAGACCGTGTCGAACACGTGGTTGGTGCGCGGCGCCGTGCCGGGGAGGTACACGATCGAAGTGCTGAGCGCGCCGATCGATTCGCGGCGCGAGGTTGCGATCGAGTTCCCGGCGCGTCGTCCCGACGAGGACGCGTCGCATCCGATGTCGCTCGGCTATCCGTATCCGATGCGCCTGGGAACGCAGCCGACGCTCGAGCTGCGCCTCGCGCAGCCGGGAGTGCGCGAGCTCGCCGAGGCGACGCTCTGGCGGATCGATCGGGGTTCGATCGTGCGCTCGACGCCGTTCTCGCTCGCGCTGCCGGGTGCGCTCGTCATCCCGACGGGAGCGACGACGCTCGAGCTCGAGAGGCATGCGCCCGCTCATCCCACGCCCGGCGAGCTCGAGGACGACAGCTTCGGCGTCGACGAGTCCGCGCGTGACAGCGGAGCCGCGACACCGGTCGAATCGCTGCTCTTCGAAGCCGAGAGCACGCTGACGAGTCACGAACTCGCCGGCGCCGGCCGGCAGGTTCTCGAACTCGAGCCCGTGCGTTCGAAGAAGCCCTGAACGCGCGGATCACTGCGGCAATTCGAGCGTGAGCGCGAGCACGCCCGCTTCGGCGACGTGCAGCGCGCGCTCGAGCACGACCGCGGTGCCGGCGAGCGCGACGAGTGTGTACTCGCCCGGCGCGAGCGGACCGAGGCGCAGCTTGCCGCTCGCCGCCGAGCTCGTGATGCGCGACACGGCGAGGCGTCCCTGCGCGTCGAACAGGCTGACCACGTCGAGGCTCTCGCGCGCGCCCGCGGCGATCGTCACGTCGACGAACGTGCCGGGCGCGAGCGCGACGCGCGCGAGAGCGCTCGCTCCCGCGACGATCTGGACCGGACCGCTGAGCGGCGCGACGAGCTCGTCGGTCTGCGCGTCGATCCAGCGCGGCCCCGGCATGAGCGCGGCGCAACGCACGCGGCCTTGCGCGTCGGTCCTGGCGCTCGTGTCCGTGGGCGAAGCGCGCTCGCGATCGTCCCAGATGCGCACGAGCGCGTTGGCGAGCGGCCCGTGCGGCCCGACGACCTCGACCTCGAGCGACGCGGCGGGCGGGAACTCGATCGCGATCTCGCGCTGTTCCCCGTCGGCGAGCACGAAGTCGTCGCAGCGCGCGAGCCCGGCGGAGACGCGGTCGCCGGCGCTGCGATCGAGCGCGCTCAGGCCGTAGCGACCCGGCGTGAGGTGCTCGAAACGGAACGATCCGTCGGCTCCGGTCGCCAGGCGAAAACGTGCATCGCCCGTGCGGCGCACGTCGGCTGCGGGGGCGCGCGCGAGCAGGAGCTCCGCGTTGGCGAGCGGCTGTCCCGCGGCGTCGCGCACGACACCGCGCACGCTCGCGCCGCCGAGCGCGAGGTCGAGTTCGAGCTCGGGCTGCGCCGGCACGTCGACCGTGAGCGCGGTGAGGCGACCGGTCAGTCCGTCGACCGAAACGACGTACGGCCCGGGCGCATCGAGCTGGATGTCGTAGCGGCCTTGCTCGCCGACGGGACAGACGAGGCGCGCGCGCTGGCGCCGGTCGAGTTGCGGCGCTTGCGGCCAGGCGTTGACGTACAGCGCTCCGGCGAGGCCGGCGGTGTTCGAGACGGTGCCGAAGAGATGCACGCTGCGCGACGCGTTGCCGCCGAGCACGACGTGCACGCTCTCGCCTTCGCGCAGCGTGACGGTGGCTTGCTCGAGCAGATGCGCGCGCGCGACAGCGCGTCGCGCGGGGTCGGCGACGCCGTCGATTTCGCCGGGCGCTTGGCGCCGCCGAATTGTGGCGCGTCCCGGGGGCAAATCGGAGATCTCGAAGCGGCCGCGTTCGTCGGCAACCGCATAGGTCGGCCTGCCGTTGCTTGCATTGGTCACGGAGACGACCACGCCGCGCCCGATCTCCGGCCTGCCGTCACCGTCGAGCACTTCGCCGGTGAGATGTGCGGCCGTGCGAAGCTCCAGGCGCAACTCGTCGTGCGAGTTCATGGCCGAACGCGGATCGACGAGAATGCTCGGCGCGAAGCCGGGAGCGAACGCTTGGACGTGAAGCACGCTCGCAGGCAACGACTCGAACGCGAGGCGACCGTGCTCGTCGGTGGGAGAGAGCTTGCCCTCGAAGCCGCCGCCGTTGGCGGCAAACGCGTTCACGCAAACCTGCGCGCGCGGCACGGGCACGCCTTTCGGATCGACGACGAGGCAGCGCAGCACGGGCTCCTTCGCGGCGCTCGCGACGGGCGGCGCCTGCGCGCTGCGCGTGTCGTCGCTCGCGTCGGCCGGCTTCGCGCTCACGAGCTCGCTCGTTGGCGCATCGACGCTCGCCGGCGCACTTGCGGGCAGCGCTTGCGCCGCGGGCTCGACCGGATTCGTCGTGGCTGGCGATGCGCTCGGGCTCCGGCGCAGCACGAACGCGATCACGCCCGCGATCGCAAGGAGCAAGAGCACGAAGAGAAGTCGTCGCATCGTTCGATGTCCGAGATTGAGCTGTAGCACCGTGTCCGCCGCCGTCGCGACCTCGAGGCGATCCTCGGCGACGACGATCACCGAGATTCACGGCTGCGCGTTCATCGCGAGCAGGCCCGCGGACCTCGCTCATCGTAGCGGCCGCGTGTCGAGCGACGATGGAGGGCTGCCCGCGCGGACGCGCGAGCTCGCAGAGGCCTCTCGCGCATCCGCGCGCGAGGCGTCGGCCCCAGGTCGCGCGCTCCCGCGCAACCGATGAGTAAGGCTCGGCGCCGGCTCACCGCACACGCGCAGGTTTCCGAGAGTTCGACGCTGCGTCGCGCGCGCGGGGACGACATCATGAGGAGCGGAGGAAGATCGAAGGTGACGCGTGTTCTCGTGCGAGCCGTCGGCGCGCTCTGCCTGACTTGTTGCGGCATGCCGACGGCCGATCCGAAGCCGTCGACGTCGACACCGGGCACGGCTTCGAACGCCTTGCCGCGCGAGGTGCGCAGCGCGAGCGCGAGAGGCGAGCGCTGGGAGCGCACGCTCTCCGCGACCGGTGAGCTGGCGCCCTTCGAAGTCGCGGAGCTCTCGAGCAAGGTCACCGGCCGCGTCGCCGCGATCGACGTCGATCTCGGCACGCACGTCGCCGCCGGCGCGGTGATCGCGACGCTCGACGCGCGCGATCAGGAGCTGCGCGTCGCGCAGGCGCAGGCCGCGGTCGCGGCGGCGCGCACGTTGCTCGGACTCGACGCGCAGGGCAGCGACGACAAGATCGACGTGCAGCAGAGCTCGGCCGTGCGCATCGCGAGAGCCGCGCTGGCCGACGCCGATCAGCGCTTCAAGCGCGCGCAGGAGCTCGTCAAGCAGGACATCGGCACGCAAGCGACGCTCGACAGCGCGCGCGCGGAGCTCGACGCGGCGACCGGACGCGTCCAGGCGGCGACGGAGCAGGTGCTGAACCAGCTCGCCGTGCTCGTGCAGCGCCGCGCGGATCTCGAGATCGCGCGCCAGGCGCTCGCCGACACGCGCATCGTCGCGCCGTTCGACGGCATCTGCTCCGCGCGCATGGTCGCGCGCGGCGACTACCTGACGCCGGGCACGTGGAGCTCGAGGGCGCGAGCGGCCTGCACTCGGGCAAGCTCGTGCGCCTCTCGCCCGTGCTCGCGGCGCGCAACCGCACGCTGACCGTCGAAGCGGAGCTCGCCAACGTCGACGGCAGCTTGCGCGCCGGCGCGTTCGTGCGCGCGCTCATCGTCGTCGATCCGAACGCGCAGGCGTTGAGCGTGCCGAGCAGCGCGCTCGTCAGCTTCGCCGGCGTCGACAAGGTGTTCGTGATCGCCGATGACAAGGTCGAGGAGCGCCGCGTGCGCGTCGGACGGCGCTCGAGCGAGCGACTCGAGATCCTCGAGGGCTTGAAGGAGGGCGAAGAGGTCGTGCTCGGTCCGGGAAACCTGCAAGGCGGCGCGGCGGTGCGCGCGAGCCGCTGAGCGAGCGATGCGCGGCCTCGTCGACACCTGCATCCGCCGGCCGGTCTTCGCGTTCGTCCTGATCGCGACGCTGGTCGTCGTCGGCGCGGCGAGCTTCCTGAAACTCGGCGTCGATCGTTTCCCCTCGGTCGACCTGCCGACGGTCAGCGTGCGCACGACGTTGCCCGGCGCGTCGACGGAGGACGTCGAGACGCTCGTCAGCCAGCGCATCGAGGAAGCGGTCAACACGATCGAGGGCATCGATCAATTGCGCTCGATCTCGACCAACGGCTCGTCCGTGGTCGTGATCACGTTCCGCCTCGAGCGCGAGATCGACGGCGCGACGCAGGACGTGCGCGATCGCGTCGCCACGGTGCTGCGCGACCTGCCGCCCGAGGCCGAGCCGCCGATCATCAGCAAGTTCGACAACGACCAGACGCCGGTGCTCACGCTGGCGCTCTCGGCGGACCGGCCGCAGCGCGAGCTCACGGAGATCGCCGACAAGCTCGTCAAGCCGCAGCTCGAGCGCTCGAGCGGCGTGGGGGAGGTGCTCATCGTCGGGGGCTCGCCGCGAGCGATCGAGGTGCGGATCGATGCCGATCGCCTGGCCGCGTACGGCCTGGCGATCGACGAGGTGCGCGACGCGCTCGTGCGCCAGAACGCCGAATCGCCGGGCGGAAACGTGACCGGGCCGGAGCGCGAGAGCGTGCTGCGCACGCTGGGCCGCGTCGAGGATCCGCGCGACTTCAACGAGCTCGTCGTCGCCGTCGTCGACGGCGCTCCCGTGCGCATCCGCGATCTCGGAGTGGCCGAGGACGGCACGAAGGAGCTGCGCACGCTCGCGCGCTTGAACGGCAAGCCGTGCGTGTCGCTCGAGGTGCGCCGCCAGTCGGGCGCGAACACGGTCGAGACGATCGACGCGGTGCTCGCGAAGCTCGCCGACGTGCGCGCGGGGTTGCCCAACGACCTCCAGATCGACGTCGTGCGCGACCAGTCGCGCTACATCCACGCCGCGCTGCACGAGATCGACACGCACCTCGTGCTCGGCAGCCTCCTCGCGAGCCTCGTCGTGCTCGTCTTCATGCGCTCGTGGCGCTCCACCTTGATCGCCGCGGTCGCGATCCCGTGCTCGGTCGTGTCGAGCTTCGGGATCATGGCGGCGCTCGGGTTCACGCTGAACAGCGTCACGATGCTCGCGCTCGTGCTCATGGTCGGCATCGTGATCGACGACGCGATCGTCGTGCTCGAGAACATCTTCCGCTTCGTCGAGGAGAAGGGTCTCTCGCCGTTCGAGGCCGCGCGCGAGGGCACGGCGGAGATCGCGCTCGCCGTGATGGCGACGACGCTCTCGCTGGCCGTGATCTTCATCCCGGTCTCGTTCATGTCGAGCATCTCGGGGCGCTTCCTCTACCAGTTCGGCATCACGGCGGCCGTCGCGGTGATGGTCAGCCTGCTCGTCTCGTTCACGCTCACGCCGATGATGAGCGCGCGGCTGCTGCGCGCGACGAAGGGCGGCGAGCACGCGCCGAAGTCGCGCGCCGGTTTCTACGCCTGGATCGAGCGCGCCTACGGCTGGACGCTCGAGCGCGCGCTGCGGGCGCGCATCGTGGTGCTCCTCATCGGTGTGGCGACGATCTGGAGCGCGAAGCCGCTCTACGAGCACGTGCGCCAGGAGTACACGCCGAGCGACGTCGACGAGGCCGAGTTCGAGGTCAACGTCAACGGGCCCGAGGGCACGAGCTTCACCGCGATGGACGCGACGATGCGCGAGGTCGAGGAGGCGATCGCGACGACGCCCGGCGTGCGGCTCGTGCTGGCGACGGTCGGCGGCAGCTTTCTCGGTCAGGTCAACTCGGGCGGTGCCTTCGTGCGCATCGCGCCGCACGACGAGCGCGTGCTCTCGATCTCGCGCGTGTGGCGCGAGCTGCTCGCCGGACATCCCGGCCGCGCGTTCGAGGGCAACTACAGCCAGCGCGACGTCATGCTCGCGCTGCGCAAGCGGCTCTCCGCGTTCAGGGACCTGCGCTGCTCCGTGCGCAACGCGCCGAGCTTCAACATCGGCGGCGGCAACTGGGACATCGACTTCTCGATCCTCGGGCCGGACCTCGAGTCGCTCTCGCGCTACGCCGAGGAGTTGCGCGACCGCGCCAAGGAGCTCGGCGGCATCGTCGACGCCGACACGACGCTGCGCCTCGACAAACCCGAGCTGCGCGCGCTGATCGATCGCGAGCGCGCCGCGGATCGCGGCGTCGACGTCGAGGACATCTCGGGGGCCTTGCGCCTGCTCGTCGGCGGCGCGCAGCGCGTGTCGCGCTTCCGCGACAAGCAGCTGGGCGAGGACTACGACGTCGAGCTGCGCCTCGCGGAGAGCGACCGCGGCGAAGCCGCGAGTCTGGAGCGCTTGACGCTCACCGCCTCGAACGGCGCGCGCCTGCCGATGCGCGACTTCGTGCGCTTCGAGCCCGGCCGCAGCGCCTCGCGCGTCGATCGCATGGATCGCCAGCGCCAGGTGTCGCTGCGCGCGTCGGTGGGCCCGGGTTTCGCGCTCGCCGATCGATTGGAGGCGCTGCGCGGCGCCGTGCGCGAGATGAACCTGCCGCCTGGGTACACGACGCGCGTCTCCGGGCGCGGTCGCGAGCTCGAGCGCACGTTCGAGGAGTTCCTGCGCGCGTTCCTGCTCTCGGTCGTGCTCATGTACCTGATCCTCGCGGCGCAGTTCGAGAGCCTGGTGCACCCGCTCACGATCCTGATCTCGCTGCCGCTCTCGGTGCCGTTCGCGTTGTGGTCGCTGTCGGCGAGCGGGAACACGCTCAATCTCTACTCCGCGCTCGGCATCCTCGTGCTCTTCGGCGTGGTGAAGAAGAACGCGATCCTGCAGATCGATCACACGAATCAACTGCGCGAGCGCGGCATGGATCGGCGCTCGGCGATCCTGCAGGCGAATCGCGATCGGTTGAGGCCGATCTTGATGACGACGCTCGCGCTGGTCGCGGGCATGTTGCCGTTGTGGCTCGGCACGGGGCCGGGAGCGGAGGAGCGTCGCGCGGTCGCGGTGGTCGTGATCGGCGGACAGAGCTTGTCGCTCTTCCTGACGCTGGTCGTCACGCCGATCGTGTACAGCTATCTCGACGACCTGCGGGGAGTGTTCCGGCGCAAGAAGGCGATCGAGCCGCCGCTCGCGACGCCGGCGCGCGTCGATCCGGCAGCGCACTGAGCGTCGCAGTGACTGCGCGATGAGGGGCGCCGAGACACCGCAGCCGACGTTGTCTCGAGTCGACAGTCGCGTGCTCGGGTTCCACGGCTTCGCGCGAGCGCTCGGTTGCCGTCCGAGCGACAGCTCCGCGCGCACGCCTCGCGGCGGCCATGGGAGAGGATTCGATGCAGGTCCGTGAGCGCTCAGCGCGCGAGCCATCGACGCGTGCATGGAGTCACGGCCTCTGCGCGAAGCGCCTTGTCCCGGGCGGGGGCCTCCTCGGTTCCGATCCTTCCGTGCTTGCGCCAACCGATGTTCAGCAGCCACGAGCGCGCGGGCGTGACGGGAGTCGTGAAGCTCGTGATGCCGTTCTTGATCACGACGGTGTCCTTCCAACCGTCGAACGCCGCACCTGAGGAGTGCGGATCGATGCCTGCGACGTGCACACCGTGCTTGCGCGCGTTGTGGAGCACGTAGACGAGCGCGTTCCGCACCTCGCGCGGCGTGCGCAGGATGCGCGAATGGAAGCGGTCGGCCCACACGCGCCCGGTGCGCGTCCACACGCGATTGAGTGCGCGCGCGATGCGGATCGCGAGGCCGAGCATGCCGCGCGAGAGGGCGAGCGCATCGCGCGCCTCGACGAGCGCGTGCACATGATTCGACTGGATGGAGTAGTGCACGAGACGCATGCCGTGACGCTCGCGGCCAGCGCGGAACGCGTCCAGCAGCGCCTGTCGCTCCCTCGCGCGTCGCAAGCACGGGTGTCCGCGCTCGAGCTTCATGGTGACGAGCACCGGGAAGCGCGCCGCGAGCGCGGGTCGTGCAGCGTGCGACACGAGCGCCGTCGCTCCCTTCGGCTTGCGTCCCGCGCCTCTGCGCGCACCGCCGTGATTCGAGAAGCACAGCTGGCGGATCTTGGGCGTGGCCGATCGGCGTGAACTCGAGTGCTGCATCGTGTCCTCCGATGGGAAGACGCTCGAGCTCCGCGCCGGTGGCGCACAATCCCGCTGTTTCCGCTGCACGTGCTCGTCTTGTTCGATTCGATGACAATCGAGTCGGGGAATCGGTGTCCACGGACGTCGGCGCTCGACCGCACTTGATTCGGCGACAAAGCGCAACGCCGAGGAAGCCGCGCAACGAACCGCAGTCCTCCGCGCTGCACGCACGACAACGCGACTACCACCCGGTGCGGCGCTGCGAGCCTCGCGTATCCCCGCGACCGGCCAGACTCGGCGGAGCTGCACCGAAAACTGGCGACCCGAGCCGGCGCTGCTGTCACTCGAATGCGCGCAGTTGCGCACAACCCCGCACGAACATTGCGTTCGGGGCGTCGAAGTCCATCCGTGGTGCGCGTGCAACTCTGCTCTTGATTCGGCGACAAACATGTCCCGGCGCGTGGCGACTACCGCGTCGGTCTCACT
Source organism: Planctomycetota bacterium (assembly GCA_044228975.1). Classification (GTDB taxonomy): domain Bacteria; phylum Planctomycetota; class UBA1135; order UBA1135; genus JADJNY01. The sequence continues at coordinate 11,972 of JBGATX010000058.1, forward strand.
CTCGCTGCAGGCAAGTTCACAGGCTCGCGCCGCCCCTCGCGCCGAACTGGGCCGACTCGGCGCGCTGCATGCTGGTGCGCTCGTGTTCTCGAGCTCACCCGTTCCGCGCCCACCACCCCGCGAGCCCGCGTCGAGCGACGCCGGCGGGACGCGCAACTCGGCGCAAGGGTGCCGTTTCAAGAGCCGCGACGAGCGCGGGGAGCACGTCGTCGATCGGAAGGGGCGCAAGCGCAGGCCCAACGACGGCCTCGCCCCACACCCGCCGAGTCAGTCGACGAAGAATTCGTCGGGATGCGCCGCGACGTAACGCTCCATCGCGGGGAACATCGCGACCTCGTCGTAGAGCGGCCCCCAGAGCTGCTCGAGCTCAGCGCGCACACGCGAGTCTCCATTCCGCCGCTTGATCCAGTCGCGGCGATCGTCGAGCGACTCCGGCCCCCGCGAGTCTGGATAGTAGGTCCGTTCCGCGCGCTCGAGCATCCGCGCGAGCTCTCCGAGCCCGATGAGATCGAACGACGCGATCACGTCTTCGACCTCGCGTGTCGAGCGGTTCCAAAGCGATTGCTCGAGCCCGCCGTTGCCCGTGTCGCGGGCGAAGTAGATGACCCGAGCGAACGCACGCTGCCCTCGCGTTCCCTCGTCCCCGGACCACGCCGGCTCGAGGAGCGTCCAAAGACGGTTGCCCTGGTCGAACCCTTCCACCGCGGCGCGCTTCAGTCGCGTGTCACGTCGAGCCATTGCCAAATTCGAGCGAGCCGCGCAGGCCGCAGCAAGCGCCGCGGACGTCGGATCGCGGATCGTTGCCGATTCAATGGCTGGCGGCCAGCGCGCATCGGCTCCTGTGCCGATTCGAACGAGTCCGAACGGCTTGCGCGCAAGCTGCGACGCAAGCGCCATGGCCACACCGCCACCGCGCCGCTATCCTCCCCGCCCACGCATGTTCCAACGCATCCTGATCGCCAACCGCGGCGAAATCGCTCTGCGCGTGATCCGCACCGCGCGCGAGATGGGCATCGAGTGCGTCGCCGTGTACTCCGACTTCGACAAGAAGGCGTTGCACACGCGCATGGCGCACGTCGCGGTGCCGCTCGGCGGCAACTTGCCGTCCGAGAGCTACCTCGTCGCCGAGAAGATCATCCGGGCCGCGAAGCAGACCGGTGCCGAGGCGATCCATCCCGGCTACGGCTTCCTCTCCGAGAACGCGAAGTTCGCGCGCGCCGTGATGGACGCGGGACTCGTGTGGGTCGGACCTCCGCCCGAAGCGATCGAGGCGATGGGCGACAAGATCAAGAGCCGCCGCCGCATGAAGGACGCGGGCGTGCCCGTCGTTCCCGGGCTCGTCGATCCGGTCGACGACGCGAGAGCTGCTCTCGCGTCAGCGAAGGACATCGGCTATCCGATCGCGCTCAAGGCCGCGGCCGGTGGTGGCGGCAAGGGCATCCGCATCGTGCGCGAGCCCGCGGCGATGGAGAGCGCGTTCCGCACGGCGAGCGGCGAGGCGAAGTCGAGCTTCGGCGACGGGCGCATCTACCTCGAGCGCTACCTCGATCGCCCGCGCCACATCGAAGTGCAGCTGCTCTTCGACAAGCACGGCAATGGCGTGCACTACGGAGTGCGCGAGTGCTCGATCCAGCGCCGGCACCAGAAGCTCCTGGAGGAATGTCCCTCGGTCGTGATCGACGCGGCGACGCGCGATGCGATGGGCGAGGTCGCGCTCAAGGCCGGACGCGCGGTCGGTTACCAGAACGCGGGCACGGTCGAGTTCCTCTGGACGCCGACGGGAACCGCGAAGCCCGGCGAGATGCCCAAGGGCCAGTTCTTCTTCCTCGAGATGAACACGCGCTTGCAGGTCGAGCATCCCGTGACCGAGATGGTCACCGGCGTCGATCTCGTGCGCGAGCAGCTGCGCGTCGCGTTCGGCGAGAAGCTCGGCTACGCGCAGAGCGCCGTTCAATGGCGCGGCTGGGCGATCGAGGTGCGCTTGAACGCGGAGGATCCCGTGAACAAGTTCCTGCCTTCGACCGGCACGATCCAGAACCTGCGCATGCCCGGCGGACCGTGGGTGCGCCTCGATCTGGGGCTCTTCCGCAACATGGAAGTGGGCGTGAACTACGACCCGATGCTCGCGAAGGTCATCGTCTGGGGCGCGGATCGCGCGCAGGCGATCGCGCGCATGCGTCGTGCGCTGCAGGAGCTCAACGTCGGCGGCGTGCGAACCTCCGCGCCCGCGGCGCTCGCGGTGCTCGAGGACGAGCGCTTCCAGAAGGGCGACTTCGACACGCATTTCCTCGAGACGATCGATCTCACGCGCCAGCACGGCGAGTTCGACGAGCTCGTCGCCGCGGCCGCGGCCATCTATCGCCACCAGCGCGCGCGGCGGCGCACGCTCGAGACCGCGAGCAGCGAGCGCGAAGCGTGGCTCGCGCGCAGCAGGAGCGCGCTCTCGACGCACGTCGCGCACGCGGCGCAGCGTCACGGAGGTGGCGCGTGAAGTACTTCGCCAAGGTCAATGGGCGCGACCACGAGGTCGAGCTCGTCGAGCGCCTCGGGCGGCTCGAGCTCACGATCGACGGACAGCCCTTCGACATGTCGTACGAGGAGGTCGACGACCTCGGTCAGGTGATCGTGCTGCGCGACGGCAAGAGCTACGGCCTGTCGATGGAAGGCGACGAGGGGCACGTGCACGTGACGCTCGCCGGCCACTTCTACGACATCACGCTCGAGGATGAGCGCGAGCGCGCGGCGCACGCCGCCGATCGCGCGTCGAGCAAGGGCGGCGGAATGGTGACCTCGGTCATGCCCGGCGTCGTGGTCGAAGTGCTCGTCAAGTCCGGCGCGACGGTCGAGAAGGGGCAGCCGCTGCTCATCCTCTCGGCGATGAAGATGCAGAACGAGATCGCGGCGCCGAGCGACGGCGTCGTGAAGGACGTGCTCGTCAGCGCGGGACAGGCGGTCGCGGCGGGAGCGAAGCTGCTCTCGATCGTCGTCGCGAGCTGAAGCCGGCTCGATCGCGGAGGACCGGCGTGGCGACGCCGCCGCGAGACCGCGACGGCTGTCTCGGATCCCCGTGCCGTGCAGTGCGATGGTCGCCTTTTCCAGCGCCGACGTGCGCGATCCCACGCGGCGGCGACTCGAGTCGCACGCGAGCGCGATCCAGACGCTTGATCCCGCCCGATTGGCCGATCGCTTTTCCTCGCTGGGAGTGGCATGTTGAGCGGGATCGACTCGCGCAGCCAGGCGCCGGTCGAGGGAGCGGGAGACTCCGTCGCCTCGCGCTCGAGGACCACCGAGTCCCGCGATCCCAGGTCCGTCGAAGGCCTTGGGCGCAGCTGGCCTGCCTGGCACAGTTTTTCGCGATGAAACCGATGGACCCGCGCACGCTGCTGATCATCGACGACAACCCCGACGATGAGACGCTCACCCGGCGCGCGCTGAATCGCGCGCCGCTCTCGAACCTGCAGATCGTCGTCGCGCGCGACGGCGTCGAAGCGTTGGCGTTGCTGCTCGGCGACTCGGAGCGTCAGGTCGTTCCGATGTCCTTGCCCGATCTCGTGCTGCTCGATCTCAAGATGCCGCGCTTGTCGGGGCTCGACGTGCTCGAGCGTCTGCGGCGCCATCCGCGCACGCGCTGCCTGCCGATCGTGATCTTCACCTCGTCGAGCGAGGAGCGCGACCTGCGCCGCAGCTACGAGCTCGGCGCGAACGCCTACGTGCGCAAGCCGGTCGATTTCACGCAGTTCAGCGAGGCCGTTTCGAGCCTGGGACGCTTCTGGCTGGGCACGAACGAAGCTCCGCCGCGAGCCTGACACGCGTTTCCGCGCCGCAGGCGCGTTCCGCCCGCGCCGCAGGCGCGTTCCGATCGAGGTTCGCCGCGCGGCGTATACTCGCGTCATGAAGCTCTTCGCCCGCTCGCTCGTTCGCCACGCCCGCCATCTGGCCGCGCTCGCATTCCTCGCGACCCCCGCCTGGGCGACCTGGTCGATCGTGGTCGTCAACACGCGCACGCACGAGGTCGCGGTCGCGTCGGCGACGTGCATCCCGCTCTTCGACCTGCGCTTGCACCAGGCCGTCGTGCGCGTCGGCGTGGGCGCCGCGGCGTCGCAGGCGACGATCGACGAAGCGGGCATCAATCGCTTCTACATCTGGAACGGCATGCAGACGCAGCTCTCTCCGGCGCAGATGATCCAGGACCTCGCCACGCTCGACAGCGGACATCCGTTCCGGCAGATCGGCATCGCGACGCTCTACGACCAGCCGATCAGCTTCACCGGCGCGTCGACCTCGCTCGCGAACCCGCAGGCCTACGGCGAAGTCGGCGAGCTGCGCTACGCGATCCAGGGCAACATCCTCGCGGGCGACGCGGTCGTGCTGAACGCCGAAGCGGCGCTGCTCGCGACGCCCGGCGATCTCTCGCAGAAGGTCATGGCCGCGATGGAGGCTGCGCGCGCGACGGGCGGGGACGGTCGCTGCTCGTGCAGCGAAATCGCGCCGACGAGCTGCGGCGCGCCGCCGCCGAGCTTCGTCTACTCGGCTTTCACCGCGTACATCATCGTCGCGCGCGTCGGCGATCACGACGGTCCGTGCACGCTGCCGACCGGTTGCGCGAGCGGCCAGTACTGGTGCAGCCTGCGCGTGATCTCGGGCGGCGGCAGCGTCGAGCCCGTGCTCGAGCTCCAGAATCGCTACAACCTGTGGCGCAACTTGCAGATGCCCGTGCGCGCCGATCAGCTGCTCACGCGCGTCTTCCCCACCGCGCGCCGGCTGCCCGCCGACGGCACGTCGCGCTCGCTCGTCGAGGTCGAGCTGCACGACATCGACGGACGCTTCCTCGACGACACGCGCGCGCAAGTCGTCGCGACGCAGGTCGCGGGTACGCCGCAGATGGCGACGCTCAGCGATTCCTTCGTCGTGCGGCCGGGCGTGCAGCGCTTCTACGTCAACGCCGGAACGCAACCCGGACACGTGCGCTTCGAGCTCAACGTCGTCCAGGAGGCGTGGACCGTGCGCCTCTTCCCCGATCTCGAGCTCGACATCGATCCGGCGGCGGAGCTGCACTCGGGCTTCAGCTCCGTGAGCTCGAGCGAGAACACGGTCGTGCCGTTCACGCTCGATCTCGGCGCGGCGAACGCCGGCCGCCCGTACTTGCTGCTCGGCAGCGCGTCGGGCACGTCGCCGGGCGTGCTCTTCGAAGGCGGCACCCTGCCCTTGAACAGCGACCGCATCTTCCGGCTGAGCGTCAGCCAGCCCAACAACGGCCGCTTCCAGAACACGAGCTCGACGCTCGACGGTCTGGGCCGCGCGCAAGCGCGTTTCGGCATCACCGAGCACCTGCTCGACGCCTTCGTGGGGCATCACTTCGACTGGTGCGCGGTGATCTTCGGCCAGCCGGTGCACTTCACGAACGTCGCGGGCTTCGACTTGCTGCCGTGAGCGGGCGCGGCGTGCGTGACTTCGGGTCGCCGCGTGCGTTAGCTTGCGCTGCGTGAACGCCTGGTTCCGGACCCTGTGCGACTGGATCGAGATCCCCTCGATCACCGGCGACGAAGCGGGCTACGGCGACGCGCTCGCGCGACGCTTGACCGAGCTCGGTTTCGACGTCGAGCGTCAGGAGCTCTCACCCGGCCGTTTCAACGTGCTCGCGCGCGCCGGAGCTCCGCGCGCCGTCCTGTGCACGCACCTCGACACGGTGCCGCCCTTCATTGGCGTGCGCGAGGAACGGACTCGCATCCACGGTCGCGGAGCGTGCGACGCGAAAGGACAAGCCGTGGCGATGATCGCGGCGGCCGAGCGTCTGCTCGCCGCGGGCGAGGACCGCATCGGCCTCCTGTTCACCGTCGGCGAGGAGACCGACAGCGCCGGCGCCGCGCTCGCCAACGCGCGCCTGGCGGAGCCGTGGGATCCCGCCTACGTCATCGTCGGCGAGCCGACCGATCTGCGCTTCGTCGCCGCGGGCAAGGGCTCGTTCAAGGCGCGCCTGGACGCGCGAGGCGTCGCGGGGCACAGCTCGCAGAACGTCGGGCCGTCGGCGGTGCACGAGCTCGTGCACTGCGCGCATCGCTTGCTCGAGCAGAGCTGGGGCGAGCATCCGGTGCTCGGCCGGGGCACGCTCAACATCGGCCAGATCGAAGGCGGAGTCGCGGCCAACGTCGTCGCGGCGCAGGCGCACGCGGAGATCTTCGTGCGCACCGTCGAGCCCATCGAAGCGGTGCGCGCGCGCGTCGAGAGCTGTCTCTCCGAGCACGTCGGGCTCTCGCTGCACGCCAAGGCCTGCTCGCCGATCGAGTTCAGCGTGCCCGAGGGCGAGACCGGCACCGCGATCGCGTTCGGCACCGACGTGCCGCATCTCTCGCGCTGGGGCAAGCCGGTGTTGATGGGGCCGGGCTCGATCCTCGATGCGCACACGGACCACGAGAAGATCGAGAAGCGCGATCTCGAGGAAGCCGTGGCGCGCTTCGAGCGCGTCGTGCACTGGGCTCTCGCGCGCACGAGCGCGCGCTGAGGCTCGGCTAGTGCTTCGGCGCCGTGTCTAGCCAGGCGGAGGTCTCGTCCGCGTCGCGCTCGATGCCCTCCGGATCGACCGCGGCGATGCGCCAGCGGATGCGCGCGGGCAAGTGCGCGAGCTCGGAGGGCGACGGCATCCAGCGCGTCTCGGCCAGATGATCCGCGCTCAACACGGGTTTCTCCGGCGCGTCGACGTCGAAGACCTCGAAGCGGAACCATCCGCCCGCCGGCTTGCCGCCGCGCGACTGGAAGCTCGTGTACTGCGAGACCGCGCCCTTGGGCTGGCGGCACTCGATCGCGTAGCGACCGTAGTCGCGCAACGCCGCGTGCTTGACGAAGAGCACGGACCAGAACACGAACACGAACAGGGCCACGACGAGCACCGCCAGCGGGATCAACCAGCGCCAGAGCACGCGGATGTCGCGCGCCGGCGCGGGAGTGGTGGCTTCGGGCATGGGAGTGGCTCGCAGCGGCGCGCTAGCATACGCGCACGCTTCGCGAGCAGCGACGCTCGAGAATCCCGTTCGGAGACGACGATCCATGCCGACCTCTTCCTCCACGCAGATCCGCGCCCACGGCAACGAGCTGCTCGATGCGCTCGAGAGCGGCCACGTGCGCGTCGCGGAGCCCGACGGTGACGGCAGCTGGGTCGTGCACGCGTGGATCAAGGAAGCGATCCTCGACATCTTCCGCGGCAGCAGCGTGGTCGCGAAGGGGCTGGAGACGACGCTCGAACCGACGACGCCGCGCTCCGTGTTCCGCGACAAGGAACCGTTCGATGCCAGGCGCTTCGCCGCCGACGACGGCGTGCGCGTCGTGCCCGGCGGCTCGGCCGTGCGGCGCGGGGCGCACGTTTCGAGCGGTTGCGTGCTCATGCCGCCCTGCTACGTCAACGTCGGCGCGTGGATCGGCGCGGGCACGATGATCGACAGCCACGCGCTCGTCGGCTCGTGCGCCCAAGTCGGCGCGCGCGTGCACGTCTCCGCGGCGGCGCAGATCGGCGGCGTTCTCGAGCCCGCGAACGCTCGGCCGGTGATCCTCGAGGACGAGGTCTTCGTCGGCGGCAACTGCGGCGTGTACGAGGGCGTGCTCGTGCGCCGCGGGGCCGTGCTCGCGGCCGGGACGATCCTCGCGTCCGGCACGCTCGTGTACGACGTCGTGAACCAGCGCGAGTTGCGCGGCACGCGCGAAGCGCCGCTCGAGATCCCGGCCAACGCGGTGGTCGTGCCGGGCTCGCGTCCGGTCGCGCAACGCAACCCGCTCGACCTGTGGTCCACGCATCGCGGGCTGCACGTGGCCTGCGCTCTCATCGTGAAGTACCGCGACGAGAAGACCGACCGCGCGACGGCGCTCGAGGAAGCGCTGCGCTGAACCGTCACCCGTCTGCGGCGGGAGCCGTGTCCGGGCGATCGAGCACGCGTGGATCGGGTGCCGTCTGGCTCATGTCGTGGGCAACGCTCCAACGACCGAGTGTCCCAGACTTTCGAGCGCGCGGCGTGCGTCGGCGAGCTTGTTCGCCGAGACGAGCAGCCAGTCCGTGTCGTAGGTCGAGAGCGCGAACACGGGCACGTTCGCCGCGGCGAGCGCGCCGCAGAGCGACGCGAGGATGCCGATCGTCGTCATCGGGATCACGCCTTCGATGCCGAGCGCCACCTTGTCGCGCTCCTGCTTCACGTCGGGCGGCACGTGGACCTGCGCGCAGACGATCGAGAGCTCGTCGGGCGTGCGCGCGAGGTTGACGAAGTCGCCGTTGGCCCACGCGGGAACCGCTGCGCCGCGCTCGAGGCGTGCGATGGCCAGTCGCTCGGGATGCACGCGGAAGCGGAACGAGGTGGAGGACATGCTGCGAGAGAGTAGCGTGAGCGCGTGCGGGATGAACGTGTGCAAGAGCGAGTGAGGGCGCGACGCGCGAGCTCGTGTGCGTGCACCCTGCGTGGTCGGCGGTGCTCCGCCGTGCCGCGCAGCCGAGCAAGTGTCGCGCAGGCGGAACGAAAGGAAGAACGATGAAGCGCAAAGGCGGCCGCGGTGACGTCGCCGGGGTGAACGAGCTCCTCGTGCGTGCGAAGCGCGTGCGCACGACCGCGGAGTTGCGATCGCTGGCGCGCGGCGTGGCGCGCGAGATGAAGACGCAGGACGCGCGCGCTCTCGTTCTCCTGGCGCTCGAGTTGGCGCGACGCGGACAGCGCTTCCTCGCTTACGAGCTCTTCGAAGCACGCAGGAAGTGCATCGAGGCGTTGACCGAGGCCGAAATCGAACAGCTCGGCGCGGGTATCGACTCGTGGGTCGCGGTCGACTGCTTCGCGTGTTTCGTCGCCGGTCCCGCGTGGCGCGTCGGATGCGTGCGCGACAAGACGATCCAGCGCTGGGCGCGCTCGAAGGATCGCTGGTGGCGCAGAGCGGCGCTCGCCGCGACCGTTCCGCTGAACCTCAGAGCGCGCGGCGGTACCGGCGACGCGCGCCGCACGCTCGCGGTGTGCGAGCGGCTCGTCCCGGACCGCGACGACTTGGTGGTCAAAGCGCTGTCGTGGGCGCTGCGCTCGTTGATCGTGCACGATCGGCGCGCCGTCGAGCGCTTCCTCGAGCAGCACGACGGGGAAATCGCCGCGCGCGTGCGCCGCGAGGTCGGAAACAAGCTGCGCACGGGGCTGAAGACGCCGCGTGCAGGATCCAACTCGAAGCGCCGCGCGCGATGACTCTCGAGTCGAGAGCACAGCGCTCATGCGCGAGGTTCGATGCGCAGGATTCCGGGTTGGAGCACGACGAACGCGCCGGGCAGAACTGCGCCGCGGCTTTCGACGAGTTCCAGGATCGAGCGCGCGAGTGTTGCGCGAGCCGTGGCGGGGAACCGGATCAAGATGACGCCTGGACAGGCCTCGCCGCTCGCGTAGATCAGCCAGCCGAAGTCCTTGTCTTCTGTGAGCACGATGCGGTGCTCTGGTGCGCGAGGCGAATGAGATCACGGTCTATCGACGCCCCACCCAACTCGGACGCCGCGCGGGCATCGAAACCCGCAGTGCGCAGCGCGCGCACAACAGCATGATCGCAACTCTCGTCGGCGAGGAAGCGCAGCGTCTCCTGCATCAACTGGCTTTCGGTAGCTCGATCACGTCGTGAGAGAGCCGGCGCGCCGCATACGCAAGCGCGGCGAGGATGTCCTCGCGCGTCAGTCTCGGATAGGCGTCGAGCAACTCCGCCTCGCTCGCACCCTCACCCATCTTGCGCAAGAGGATCTCGATGGGGATGCGGGTGCCGCGAACGACGGGCTTGCCCAGGGCGATTTCAGGGTTGATTTCGATGCGATCCATGGAGGTCTCCGCGCTGTGCGCGCTCACGAGAGCATAGCTCCCGAACTCGGTTGACGCAGCTGAGGCGCGCATCGTCGCTGACGCGTGCCGCGAGACGGGTGCGCAGCTGGGCGCCGGCAGCAACCGCACGCGGGCGCGCTTCGGACGTGCTCGCTGACGACGATGAAAGGGATCTGACCCGCCGCTACATTGACCGGCGATGAGCCTTCTGTTCCCGCTCGCGCTTGTTACCGGTGCCTTCGTCTCTGCCTGCTCGCCGTCCGCCGGTGAAGCGCGCGTGCGCGAGGTGTACGCGGTCGACGACGTCGAGTTCCGGGCGCGCGAGAAGCGCGCACCGACGAACGAAGAGCTGCGCGCGCTGCGCGATCCGATCGTCGTGATCGAGAAGCACCGGTTGGACGCCGTGAGTGCGCTCGGGGCGATACTCGAGCCGCGCGGCGACGCCGAGTTCGTCGTCACGATGCCGGCGGGTGCGGAGGCGCCGAGCCCGCCGGTCCGTCTGGCGCTGGCCGAGGCGCTCGATGCGACGGCGTCCACGTTGAAGCTCGTCGAACCGCCGCGCGCGTCGCAAGAGCCGGCGAGGGAGAACGGCTCGCTGCCGACCGGTTTTCCGCGCGACGGCGGTGAGTTGCGCATCGAGGGCGAGCGGCTCACGTACACCGAGCGCGAGGGTCTCGAGCTGCGCGGCCTCTTGCGCGGCGCGTTCGGCACGAGCGCCGCCGCCCACGCCGCGTCCACCATCGTCGAGCTGACGGGCGGTGACACGTTGCGGCGCCTGCTCGAAGCGCGCGGCACGTTCGAGATCGCGCAAGAGCTCGACGATCGCGACTCGCCCGAATCCGCGGCGGAGCGGCGCGAAGAGCGCCGGCGCCTCGATGCGTGGCGCGCGCAGCATCCGCGCGCGCCATTGGAAGAGTTCCATCAGCTGGCGACCGATGCCGGCGGACCGGGAGCGGGCGTGCGCTGGTTCCCGCGTCACCAGAGCCGCAACGAGCCCGATCACGAGGGCGAGCTGCACGCGCTGCGTATCGCGGCGCCGCCGTGGCGCTTCACGCTCGCCGATCTCGACAAGGTCGAGATGTCGAAGGACTATCTCGGGCGGCCCGCGTTCGCGCTCGACCTGCGCAAGGAACGCCAGCCGGATTTCGGCGACTTCACCGCGTCGATCGTCGATCGCGTGCTCGCCATCGTCATCGACGGCGAGATCTACACCCTCGCGGTCGTGAAGTCGCGGCTGCAGGGCAGCTTCATCGTCGAGGGCGGGGCGTCGGGGTTCCTGAAGTCCGACGTGGAGCAGGTGGTCGCGCTCCTGAAGAACGGGCCGCTGCCCGCGCCCGTGCGGCGCGTGTCGCGCGAGGTGCTGGCGCAGCCGAAGTGAGCTTCGGACGCGCGTTCACGGGCTCGGCGTCGCGTGTCGCGCGACGATCTCCGGCCACGCGCCTTCGAAGGCCGTGACGAGCTTCTCGAACGCCTTCGACTCGATCCGCAGCCGCTCGTGGTCGAATCCGCGCTCGTCGAAGAGCTCGCTCTCGAGTTCGCTCTGCTTGCGAGAGACGCGCTCGGTCGCTTCGGCCGAGCCGTAGTAGAAACCCGTGCGCACATCGAGCAGCACGCACTGCGCGGTCGACGTGACCGACTCGAGGTGCGTATGCGCGAGGCCGAGCGTGATCAGTGCCAGGAAAGCATTGCGATTCGTCTCGCGCACGGCCGTGTCGAGCGTGTAGACGAGCAGGAGATCCGCCTGCATGCGCGCGGCGGCGGAGCGCAGGTCGGCGTCGTCGTGGATCTGCTCGGGGAAGATCAAGGAGCTCGCGACGCCGACATCGCGCACTTGCGGCAAGGCTCGCAGACGCGCCAGGTGCTCGGGCTTCTCGACCTCGCGCACTCCGACGACGGTCCACGCGCCGCCGCGCGACTTGGGGCTCCACGACTCGGAGCTGTAGCCGGCGGCCTGCACGCGCACGGTGGCGATCGTCGCCGGCCAGCCCGCGGCGGGCTTGCGCTCGAGCGCGCCTTGGATCTCGGGATCGCTCGAGGCCTGCGGCGCGATCTTCTGCAAGTCGGCGCCGCGACCGGGCGCCGTGTAGTGCGACATCGAGCCGCACGCGCTGGCGACGAGCGCGAGCGCGGGGATCAGCGAGTGCAGGAGCTTCATCGGGATGTCCTCGGTGGGTCGAGCGCCGCATGAGCGCTCGAAAGCAGTGGAAATCGATCGCTGGAGATCGGCGCTGCGCGTTTCGCGCGACGCGAGCTCCCACACTGTCGGCGCTTCCGCGCGCGTTGCCCACGCCGATCGCGTGAGCGACGCTCAGCGTGGCCCGGTGACGGTGGTGTCGTAGCGCACGCCGTCGGGGAGCGCGACGGGGACGTTGACGCTCGTGCCGTGGTCGCCGGCGGTGCGCGTGAGCGAGTCGACGGCGACGAACGACGTGAGCGGGGAGACGAGGCCGAATTCGAGGGCCGTGCTCAGGATCTCGCCGCGCTCGTTTCCGCCTGCGCCTCCGTGGCTCGCGCGCACAGCCCGACGTTCGAGGTCGGCGATGCGCGCGCGGGCCCAGGCGAGGGGGAGCGCGCGCGAGGCCGACTCGTCGCGGTCGAAACGTGCCGGGATCGCGAGCTCTCTCGTTTCGTTCTCGCAGGTGCCGCGCACGCGGATCGTCGCGGGGACGGCGGCTCCGCGTCCCAGGCGACCCGTGAGCGTGACGGGACGACCGCGCAGGACGTCGGGGATGCGGCTGGGGTAGACCGACTCGACGTCGAGGCCGCCCCAATCGATCGCAACGTCGGCGAGCGCCGGCGCTCGCATCGTGTCGACGAAGCGCTCGACGATGCGCGCGATGCGCGCCGAATCGTCGCGCGGGCCGAGGTAGCTCGCTGCGCCGCGGCCGATGCGCGCGAGCTCGTCGAGCAGGAATCGATTGCACGCGCTTCCGATGCCGAGCGAGAGCACGCGCACGTCGCCGCGTTGCGCGTCGAGCGCGCTCAGGATCTCCTCCTCGTTGTCGATGAAGCCGTCGGTGAGGAAGACGAGCATGCGGCGGCGATCCGACACGCGCGGCTGGGCGAGCGCGGCTTTCAGGCCTGCGAGCACCATCGTCCCGCCGCCCGCCTGCAGCTGGTCGACGTACACGTGGGCCTGCGCGAGCGCGCGCGAATCAGCCACGACGCTCGTGTCCGAGAAGCTCGACGCGTCCTGCGCGAAGCGCACGATCTGGAACGTGTCGGGCGGAGCGAGGCGCTCGAGCGCGCGGTGCATCGCGCTCTTCGCGCAGGCGAGCGGGCCACCTTGCATGCTGCCGGAGGTGTCGACGACCAGGATCAGGTCGAGCGGGCTGTGTCCGCGCACGGACGAAGTCGGTGGATAGAGCGTGAGCTGGAACCAGCCGTCGCGTCCGTCGTCGCGGGTGACGAAGGAGCTCGTCAAACGCTCGCCGCCGACCTTCCAGCGCAGGACGAAGTCGCGGTTGGCGACGCGGTCGAGTCCGTCGAGCGTCACGCGGTGGCGCGATTCGCTGGGCCTCTCGACGTGGATCTCGTGCGTGCGGCATTCGAGGCCTTCGATCTCCGCTCCCGCGTCGATGTCGACCGCGATGTCGAGCGTGTTCGGCGACCAGCGCTCGGGTCGGCGGTACTCGAGCTCCACCGGCTGGCCCGACGATCCGCCAGCGCCTTGCGCGACGGCGCCGATGCCGCTGCGCTGACCGGGAGGCGAGAAACGCGGCCCGACGACGGTCGGGATGACGAGCTCGTGCCAGCCGTCGATCCACGGCACGCCGTGGAAGTAGCGCACGTCGATGTCGATCGACTTGCCGGGCTCGATGTTGGCGACCTTCTGCGTGAAGACGTTCGCGCGCTCCTGCGTGAGCAGCGCGGCGACGTGACCTTGCGCTCGAGCGGCGGTGTAGAGCTGACGCGCTTCCTCGCGCTCGCGCACGATGCCGCGGATCGTGCGCGTGCCGATCGTCATCACGAAGTCGTGCACGGCGGCGTCGGCGGGCAGCGGGAAGACGTAGATCGCTTCGATCTTCTCGCTCCAGGGGTTCGTGAAGCGCTGGCGCACGCGCACGGAGGCGGAGGTGCCTTGCACGCCGGCGTCGATCGTCGTGTGCTCGAGCGGGATCGCGGCGAGACCGGTCGCGTTCGGTCGTTGCGCGATCATGCCGCCGCAGCCGGGGAGCTCGTCGGTGGGGAGCGAGTCGAGCTCGTCCGCTTGGCCGCGCTCACGCTGGCGACGCTCGTTGATGTCGAGCCAGGCCTGCGAACCCGGTTGGCGAGCAGTGTCCGTCGGGGCACCCGGCGCTCTTTCGGAAGGCGACGACGGCTCTCGCTCGATGTACCAGACCTCGTCGCTCGCCGCGGGTTCGGGCGCCGACGCGCTCGCTCCCTCCTGCGCGGCGGCGCCGCCGTAGCGACCCGAAGGCGCGCCGCAGGCGGCGAACCACGCGAGCGGAGCGGCGATGAGACAGAGGAGTGAGAGCTTGCGAGACATGGATTCTCCGAAGAAGAGTTGAGTGCTCGGTCGCGCGGCGCGGGGCTCGCGCGATGCGTTGAATGGGCTTCGAGGCGTCACGAGCGCACCAGAGTCGAGCGCACGGGGATCGTGGAGCCGTCACTCCGCGCGGCGGCCATGACGCGCAGCGTGAGCGCCGGCTCCCGCGCGCCGTCGATGGCGAAGTGCACGCGCGCGACGCGCGAGCTTCCTTCGGGCAGCGTGTCGCCGGTCGAGAAGGCCGCGAGCACGATGCGACCGTGCAGCAGCGCGCGCGGGTCGTAGTGCGGCGCCTCTGCGAACGCGAGGTGCTGGCCGCCTTCGACGGCGACGACCTTCGCGCGGCCGCTGGGATCGACGATCTCGACCTGCCACGCGGCAAGCGGCGTCGCGCCCGAGTCGAGCAGCACGTCGTAGGCGACGAAGCGTGTGTCGCCGACGAGCGTCGAGTCGGCCGTCGTTCCGAGCTCCTTGGGCTCATCGGCGGGCTCCTGCGACGCGTTGGCGCGCGCGCAACCGAGCGCGAGCGACAGCAGGCACGCGAGTCCGAGCAGCGCGAGCGCGATCGAGGCGGGACGCGAGAGGCTCACGAGTGGATCCTCACCGCTTCGCTCGTGACGAGCTCGACATCGCGCGCGTCGACGCGTCCATCACCGTCGACATCCCACGCGAGCGGCAGCTCGGGCGTGGGCTGCGTGCGATGCCGCTTGATCTCGCGCGCCAGCGCGAAGGCGTCGAGCACGTCGACGTGGCCGTTGCGATCGATGTCGGCGACCGCGTACGTCCGCATCGGCTTGCTCGCCGGCGCGACGATGCGCCAGAGTCCCAAGGCGACGATTCCCGCCGCCGCGGCGGTCAGCGGCCACCAGCGACGCGGCACGAATGGCCTCGACGGGCGCGGAGCGCGCATTTCCGCGTGCGCGGCGGCGAGCACGCGTTCGTCGAGCTCCCCCGGCGTCTGGGGCCCCCCGAGCCAGCGCGCGAGATCGCGTTGCAGCGCCGGCGGAGCGGGAGCGTCGTCACGCTCGTCAAAACGGTCGTCGGGCTCGCGCGTCGCATTCATGCCCCTGGAGGCGACCAGCGAGCCGCGAGGTTCAGCAGAGTTCGAAAATCCGTACGGTACACGGCATCTTTCTCACCGATTCGTGCTCTACCGCACACTCGCGCCGTGCGACCGCGCCGCGAGAATCACCCGAAGTAACGCCGCGTGCGCGGATCGGCTTCGAGGACCTTCAGCGCCTGGTGGATGCGCGACTGACCGTCCCGAGCTATGTCAGCCGATCCGCGCACGCGGCGTTACTTCGGGTGATTCTCGCGGCGCGGTCGCACGGCGCGAGTGTGCGGTAGAGCACGAATCGGTGAGAAAGATGCCGTGTACCGTACGGATTTTCGAACTCTGCTGAACCTCGCGGCTCATGGCCTCCAGAGCGTCCTCATCCGAGCGCACGCGCCCCGCACGCGCGCGCGCCGCGAGCGCGAAGCGTCGCACGACGGGATACAAGAACGTCGACAGGCGCACGCGCAGCTCGAGCGTCGGGAGCTTGCGCACCAGATAGACGAACGTCTCCTGCACCGCATCGTGCGCATCCGCATCGCTGCCCGCGACGCGACGCGCTACCGCGAGCACGATGCGTCGATGGCGCCGGTAGAGCTCGTCGAATGCTCCCGTCTCGCCGCGCGCCGCGGCGCGCACGAGCTCGTCATCGGTGCGGGACTCGTCGTCGGGTGCATCCGTCAAGCGCGCTCATGATGCACATCGACGCGCTCGGCGCCCAAGTCGGCCTCGGCGGACGGGTCGCGCTCAAGTCTTCGCGCCCTTGCGGTGGTAGTGGAAGTCGTACTCGGTCTTCCACGTCGTTCCACCGTCGTCGGAGGTCTCCGCGAACTGGCGCACGTCGTTCGGACCGAGGTCGAAGAACGACAGGCGTCGAGCGATGCGTCCGTTGCCGCTCGTCCCGGCGGGCGCGTTGGATTCGGCGAGGAACACCATCGCTCCACCCGCGAGCTTGCCACTGTGGAACTCGACCAGGTCGCCTCTGCTGTCGCACCAGGTCTGCTTCCAGGCCTTCGTGGCGCTGTCATACAGGTTGAAGCTCTTGCCCGTACCGCCGCGCGCGCCGGTCCAGTTCTCGAGCAGCACGCAGCCGTCGAGGATGCGCTCGATGCGCGAGTCGCCGACCTTGTTGCCCGCGGTGTCGGTGACGTCCCACTCGCCGATCCAGAAGTCGAACTGGCGCGACTCGGGACGGTTCGCGCAGGGCTGCGCGACGTCCTGCACCGCCTTGACGAGCTCCTGGAAGCGCGGCGAGGAGCGCAGCGGATCGAGATCGTGATCGGTCGTCAGCGTCGCGAGATCCTGCATGCCGAGCGACTTGCTCTTCTCGAGCCACGCGAGCGCCGCGTCGGTCTCGCCGAGCTGTGCCCTCGCGCAGGCGACGTCGTAGGCGACCGTGCCGTTGGGCTTGATCTCGTTCGAGCGCTCGAAGGCCTGTGCGGAGCCCTTGAAGTCGCGCAGCGAATGGAGCGCGAAGCCGCGGCGGAACCACGCGCCGGCGTTGGCGGGCTCGAGCGCGACGATCTGCTCGTACAGGCCCGCCGCGTTCGGCCATTCGCCGGCGTCGAAGGCGCGCGCGGCTTCCTTCTTCAGCTCGGCGAGCTCCTGCGCGTGCGCCGGCGGGGTGGTCGCGCGCGCTGCGGCGCGCGGAGAATCACCTGCGCTCGCGATCTCTGCCGTTTCATGCGGCGCGGCACAGGCGGGCGCGAGCGTGCCGATCAGGGAAGTGAGAACGAGGCGACGACGGTTCATGGTTGCGAGTCCTTCGACGAGAGAGCCAGCCAGGGATCTTCGATCGTAGAGGTCGGCACGCGCGGCTGCGGTCGTGCGGCGTAAGACTCGAACACGCGGCGTGCAACGCGACTCGCGTCCCGATGCAACGCGAACGCGAGCCTGACACGAAGAGGGGAACCTTCGCGCTCAACGCCGGAGCGAACGCGACGCGCGCTCGCGCCAGGCGAAGACGAGCATCATCGCCGGCACGATTCCGATCGCCCCATAGGGCAGGTAGGTCGAGACGAGCTCCCCAGGCGCGCTCGGTTGCGAGAGCCCGCGCACGTTCACGCTCACGACGACGATCGCCGTGATCACCGCGACCGCAGCGAGCAGCCGTTGGAATCCGGAGTACGCGCTCAGGCGACTCCGCCGACGCCAGAGGACGATTCCCCACGTGTTCAGCGCGAGGAAGCTCGTCACGCAGAGCGCACCGACGAGCCGGTCGCGCCCGAGCAGCAGGAAGCCGAGGATGAGCATCCACGTCGTGCTGCCGATCTGCGAACCGAACCACGCACCTGCGCTCCACACGAATGCGGGCGAGCGTTCCGACGGATCGTGTTCGGGGAGGGGAGCGATGATCTTCACGGCGTCGGGGAAGATGGCATTCGAGTGTCGGTGTGCGGGTCGGTGTGGCTTCCCTCGCGGCGAGGATACCGGCTTGCCGCGCTGCCGGGTGTGCTCAAGCAGGCTGCGCAAGGAGCCTCCGGCCACGCGCTCGAGCGAGCGATGCGCCCCGAATCGTCGCGCAAAACCGATTTTCGCCGCCTGCGCGTCCGTGCAGAGCCGTTCGAGAGCTCCACGGCGATCCGAGGAGACTGGGTCGCGCCAAGGGTCTCCGCCCTCGTCCCCCGGGTGAGCCCTGCGCGGAGTTCGCCGAGTTCGTTGCAACGCGCGGCCTCCCGCCCGCAAGGTCCGAGGACATCCGGTCGTCGCCATTCGAGTCCCCGCGTTCGTTTCGAGAGGAGTTCCGATGTCCTGGCCTCGCACCCTGGCGCTGCTCGTCGTTCCCGCTTTCGTCGCGGCGTCGTCCGCCGGCGAAGTGCTGCTGGTCGCACCCAGCGGTGCTCCCTACGCGGAGATCCAAGCGGCCGTCGACGACGCGTCCGACGGCGATGTCGTGCTCGTGCGCGACGGAACGTACGCCTCGTTCGCGGTGCGCAACGTGGAGCTCGCGATCGTCGCTGACGCGGGCGCGACGGTGCAGATCAATGGCGCAGTGCGCGTTTCGGGCGTCGGCGCGGCGCGCACGCTCGTACTCGCCGGGCTGCACGCGACCGGCGTGATTTCGAGCGTCCCGACGACGCGTCACGGGCTCACGGCGCGCAACTGCGCCGGCGCGCTGCGCCTGTTCGATTGTGAGTTCCGAGGCGCGCTCCTGCCGTTCAACGCCGCGCCGTGCAATGAAGGAGCCGGTGCGTGGGTCGAGAACTGTGCGGACGTCGTGTTCACCGGGTGCTCGTTCTCGGGCACCGATGGTCACACGTTGCCCATCTTCGCTGCTTATGGAGACGGAGGCCATGGAGTCTTCGCCGACAGCGCGACGGTCGCCTGCTACGACTCGACGCTCAGCGGCGGCGGCTCGGCAACCGGCTATGGCATGACGCTGGGTTGCTACCCGCCACCGGATCCAGCGCCGCATCTGCATTGGGGCGCGGCCGGAGAGGGGCTGCGAGCCCAAGGCGGGTTTCTCTTCGCCTCCAACTGCCGCTTCCAAGCGTCCGACGGACACGCTGGATCGTGCGACCCGCCATTCTGCGATTGTGCGGGTCCGGGGGCGAACGCGGTCTACCACAACGGAGGCACGGCGAACGTGTTCTTGCTCGGCGACGTGCTCGTCCCCGGCGCAGGCGGCTCGAATCCGACGCAGTTGTGCTGTCAGATCCTGTGTCACAACTGCGTCCAGGAATGCGCTGGAGCCGTCGCACCCAACGGCCAAGCCTTCGCCGGCGGCGCGTTCTCTCTCGTGAACGGAGTTCCGCGGCGGCTCGTCGCCACGCGCGTGGCGCGCGAAGGCCAGAGCGTGACCTCGACGTGCCACGGCGTCGCCGGTGACCGCGTCGAGACGCGCAGCGTCGAGTTCGGTGCGCTGGAGGGATTCCATTTCGAGGCCGCGTTGCGCGGCGTCCCGGTGACGCAGCTGCGACACGGTCCACAGTTGGCGCACCGCATGGGGACCGTCGGCCCCTCGGGCGTGCTCGCGGAGACGTGGAGCGTGCCCGACCTCGGGCCGAACGTGCGCGCGCGTCTGATCCTGACGCAGGCGATCGCGATCGCGAGCAACGGACAGGCGACGCTGAGCTCGCCGACGATGACGCTGCTGCTCGATTCGGCGCTGTGATACGGTTTCGCTGATTCGGTGCCGGAGCAACTCGTCCACGATTCTCGCACTTGCTGAGCAAGCGCCGCCGACCGGAACTTCGGCGCGTTCGTTGGGTTGTGCA
>JBGATX010000059.1:0-31316 GCA_044228975.1 Planctomycetota bacterium
GCGCTGAGCATCGCTGGGGCGGCTTCGGCCGACGTGTTGACGTTCGCCGACGGCAACTTCGGCGCGTCGTGGGTCTCGACGAAGATCCTCGATACGACGCCGGGCGCGCTGGCGACCTTCACCAGCGTGACGACGCTCGCCGACGGGCTGCCGCCTCCGTGCCGCGAGACCTCGCACACCTTCGACAGCGGCGCCATCGTGGTCGCGCACGTCGACACGAGCTCCACCTACAACCCGGCGAACGGGCCGATCTGCGAGATCGATTTCGCCTTCGACGGCATTCACTATCCCAATCCCGTCGGCGGAGCGGTGCGCTATCGCCTGCTGCTCCTGCAAGGCGGGACGTACTACCACCAGACCGGCGGCACGGACGTGTTCGTCGGACCGTGGACGTCGTACCTCACGTCCGGCATCGGCTCGGGTGCGTTCACGAAGGTCAACGGTCCGGGCCCGGACGTGCCCGACTTCTCGTGCGCCGGCGCGCCGATCACGTTCGGCTTCTCGACGTCGAACTCCGCCGGCGGCGGCGGGCCGTTCACCAAGGTCAGCGCGCTCGACAACTGGCTCGTCACGCTGCATCTGGCGCGCCAGACGTACTTCGACGGGACCTTCGCGCCGGGCTGGGTCTCGACGAAGATCCTCGACACGACAGCTGGCGCGTCGGCGACCTTCGGCGTCGTGACTCAGCCGGTGGCCGGCAATCCGGGCGCGTACCGCGAGGTGAGCCACACGTTCTCGACCGGCGCGATCGCCGTGTCGCACTTCGACCCGGCGAACAGCTACGACCCGAGCATGATGCCCGTGTACGAGGTCGACGTGAGCTACGACCTGCGCCACTTCACTCCCGCGCTCGGCGCCGTGCGCTACTACCTGGCGATCGAACAGGGCGGGCAGATCTTCGTCGGGCCCTTCGACGACATCTTCCCCGACGCGTGGTCGTCGTTCGCGCACTTCGGGCTCGCCGCGGCCGACTTCACGAACTACCTCGGCGGTGTGCCGGCGCACCCGGACTTCTCGAGCGGAGGAGCGATCTTCCAGCTCGGCTACGTGACGTCGAACTCCGTCGGCACCAGCGGTCCGATCACGAAGTTCAGCGGCATCGACAACTGGAGCGTCGTGCTCCTGCTCTCGCCGCGCTGCGCGAACGTCGTCGGCACGCCCTACTGCTTCGGCGACGGCAGCGGTCCGGCCTGCCCGTGCTTCCCGAGCATCCCGGCGGGCGGAGCGGGTCGCGGCTGCCCGAACTCGATCTTCCCCGGCGGCGCGCTGCTCAACGCGGTCGGCCTGCCGTCGATCGGCAACGACACGCTCGTGCTGCGCGGCTCGTCGATGCCGAACTCGACCTGCATCTACTTCCAGGGCACGGCGTCGAGCGCGACGGTGGTCTTCGACGGCATCTCGTGCGTCACCGGAGCGGTCACGCGCCTGGGCACGAAGACGAACGTCTGCAATGCCTCGCAGTATCCGGACCCGCTGAACCTGTCCGTGTCCGTGCGCGGCTCGGTCACGACGCCGGGCGTGCGCTTCTACCAGACCTGGTATCGCAACGCGGCGAGCTTCTGCACGCCGGCGACTTCGAACTACACGAACGCGCTCTCCGTCACCTGGACGTTGTGAGCGCCGACGCGCGCGCATCGTCACGCAAGAAAAGCAGCCGTACCGACGCAGCCGCGTCCGGTCCGGCTGCGTTCGTAGGTACACGGCATCTTTCTCTCCGATTCGTCCGCCTCGACGCGCGCGCATTGGCGCCGGCGAATCGGGGAGAAAGATTCCGTGTACCGTACGAACGCTCGGCCCGACGCGCGCGCATCGGCGCCAGCGAATCGGGGAGAAAGATTCCGTGTACCGTACTCCGGTCCGGCCGCTCAGAGCTTGCGCAGCGCGTTGTCGGATTCCGACGCGGCCCAGATGCTCTGGCCGTCGAAGGCGAGCGCGGTGGGCATGTTGCCGACGGTGTACGTGCCGAGGTTGACGCCGTCGGCGGCGCGCAGGCGCGTGACGCTCGCGGCGCCGTGGTTGCTGACCCAGATGCTCGTGCCGTCGAACGCGATCGCGTACGTCGCCGATCCGGCCGGATACGTGCCGAGCACGACGCCGTCGCTCGCGCGCAGGCGCGTCACGTTGTTGCTCGTGTTATTCGTCACCCAGATGCTCGAGCCGTCGAAGAGCGCGTGCTCGGGGTTCGTGCCGACGGCGTAGGTGCCGAGCAGCGCTCCGTCGCTCGCGCGGCGCTTGATCACGTTCGAGCTCGTGTAGTTGACGATCCACACGTTCGCGCCGTCGAAGCACACGCCGAAGGGATTCGTTCCGCCGGAGAACGTGCCGAGCACGACGCCGTCGCTCGCGCGCACCTTGCTGACGACGTTGGACAGACCGTGCGAGACCCAGATGTTCTGGCCGTCGAAGGTCATCTCGTACGCGGCGAAACCGACCGGGACGGTCGCGACGAGAGAGCCGTCGCTCGCGCGCAGCTTCGTGAGCGAGTTGCCGATGCCGTTGGCGACCCAGATGTAGAGGCCGTCGTAGGTCACGCCCAGCGGCAGTGATCCGCAGGGGAAGTTGCCGAGCACCGCTCCATCGCTCGCGCGCACCTTCGTGACCGTGTTCGAGTTGCGGTTGGCGGTCCAGATGTGATCGCCGTCGCAGCACACGGCCATCGGGCTGTTGCCGACCGTCACCTGCGCGTTGTTCTGCGTCGCGTCCCACCACTTCAGCGTCGCGAGCTGCCGCGGCGTGCGGCCGGCGGCGCCCGAAGCCGCGCTGGTCTGCAGCGTGCCGTCGGGAAAGCGCACTCCGCCGCTCAGGCTCTGGATCGTGCCGTTCACGCTCAGTCGCTCGAGCGGCGTCAGCGTGCCCATCCCGACGTTTCCGCTGCCGGTGACGCAGAACTGGCTGGACAGCGGCAGCAGCATGCCGATCTGCGGAACGCTCGACGCCTGGACGCAATTCTGCGTCGCCTGGTCGCGCAACGAGTCGGGGCAGTTGGGCGCGGGGAGCGACAAGGCGTGGCGGCCCGCGGGAGTGACGCCGACTTGTTGTTGCGCCGGGAGCGCAATCGACGCGACGAGCAACGTGACGAGCGTGGCAGCTGTGGGGAGCATGGCGGGAAAAAATAGGCGGTCACGCCGTGACGCCGTGGGTGGCGCGCGACGTGGAAGGGGGAGACCACGAAGCGTATCCCGCTCGCGGCCCGCGGGCGGATGCGTGTCGTGCGCCGGCCGCCGCCGCGGCGCAGCGTCGGCCTCGGCGCGGTTCCCCCGCATCCCGCGCCAAGCGCGACGCGAACGCAATCCGTCGCGGGGCCCACGCCGAGCTCCGTAGAGACCGCGCGCTCACCTGCGCGGCGCCGTCGACGTCGACGGCGCGACTGGCGAAGGAATCGCGCCACGCCGCGCGGCGGCTCGGAGCGGGGCCGTGCGCTCCGAATTCGCACCACGGATCACGGCGCACCGGCCGGGGTCGTGGCACACTGGACGAGGGTTGCGGCACGGCGTCGCCGCGGCCCCGCGCGCATCGTCTCCAGGGACCACGGAACCGAGTGGCCCGGCGCGCTCCACCTCGTTTCAGGATCTGCGACGCCGACACAAGGAGAAATCATGACGGTCCGCTTCACATCAGGAATGCTGGTCGCCGCGCTGCTCACGGCAGCGCTGCCCGCCGCGGCGCAGCAGAGTTGGAAGGACAATTTTCCCGGAGGCGTCTCGAAGGAGCAGCTCCACGATCAGATGCGCGTCATCGCGCAGGAGATCGAGGCTCGTCGCGCGGTGCAGCCGACCGATCCGCGCGTCGCGCAGTTGCTCACCGAGTACGAGAGCATCCGCAACTGGCTGGGCGGTGACGATCCCGCGCAGCTGATGCAGCCCGCCGGCCGTCGGGCCGCGACGGCCTCCGCGCAGAGCGGCGTCGCCCGGCTCTCGCCCCCCGGCTGCGGTCAAGCCACGACGACGATCAACGTTGCCGGCTCGAGCGGTCCGATCACCGCGCCGACGCCCTACACGCCGCCGACCTTCACCGCGGTCGTCTCCGGCGCGGATCCCTACCTGTGGGACCTCAACCTGACGACGTTCATCACGCACACGTTCGCAGCCGACCTCGACATCACGCTGACTTCGCCCGCGGGCACGATCGTCACGATCACGACCGACAACGGCGGCGGCAACGACGACGTCTTCAACGGCACGGTCTGGGACGACAACGCCAACGATCCGGTCACGGACCACACCTTCACCAACCTGACCCTCGCCAGTCCGCTGAGCCCCGAGGGACGCCTGTCCGCTTTCCGCGGCCAGAACCCCAACGGTGTCTGGACGCTGACGGTCGCGGACGACCTCGGCGGCGACTTCGGCAACCTGTCGGCGTGGAACCTCGATCTGCAGACCTTGCCGGCGGCGCCGGTCTTCGTGATCGCGTCGGGATCGAGCTCCCCCGGCCTGGCGTTGACCGACAACGGAGTGACCAGCGACTCGATCAACTTCGCGGGGCAGCTGCCGATCTCCACCGACGTCGACGTGACGGTCAACATCACGCACACGAACGCGGCCGACCTCGACATCCGGCTCATCTCCCCGTCGGGAACCATCGTGCCGCTCACGACGGACAACGGCGGGACCAACGACAACGTGTTCGCGGGGACCCTGTTCTCGCGCACATCGACGGACACGGTCACGGATCACATCTACACGAACCTGGTCACGGCGACTCCGCTCTCGCCCGAGGGCGCGACGGACGTGTTCATCGGGGAGAACCCCAACGGCAACTGGACGCTGCAGGTCACCGATGACGCCGCGACCGGACTCGGCACCCTGGTGAGCTGGAGCCTCAACGTCTGCACGACCGGCGTGCCGCTGGCCACGTCTCCCTTCAGCGCTTCCGGCACGACGGGGCCTCTGCCCGATTCGGGAACCACCACGGTCACTCCGACGGTCTTCACCGCGCTGGTTTCCGGTGCTGGCGCCTCGACGTGGGACATCGACTTGACGACGTTCATCACGCACACGGCCAACGCCGACCTCGACATGACCCTGACCTCGCCCGCCGGGACCGTGGTCACGATCAGCACCGACAACGGCGGGACCAACGACAACGGCTTCAATGGCACGGTCTGGGACGACAACGTGAACGACGGAGCGGTCGACCACGTCTACACCAACCTCGTCACGGCCACGCCGTTGAGCCCGGAAGGTCGCTTGTCGAACTTCCGCGGCGAGAATCCCAACGGCACGTGGACGCTGACGATCACCGACGACGCGGTCGCCGACAACGGCACGCTCAACTCCTGGGCGCTCGACGTGACGACCGTCCCGGGCACGCCGGGTGAAGCGTCGAGCACGTTCACGAGCAGTCCGGGCTCGGTGATCGGGCCGGGGGCGGGCATCAATGCCACGGACGTCATCGCGGTGTCCGGCGTCGGGACCTTCCTCACGGAGGTCGAGCTCTACGTCGAGATCCCGCACACGTTCGCGAGCGACCTCGACATCACGCTCATGTCGCCGGCGGGCACGATCATCCCCGTGACGACCGACAACGGCGCCGGCAACGACAACGTGTTCGTCGGAACGACCTTCGATTCCGATGTCAGCGACCCGGTGACCGACCACGTCTACACGAACCTCGTGGCCGTTCCGCTGCTCTCGCCCGAAGGCGCCTTCGACAACTTCCGCGGCCAGGACCCCAACGGGAACTGGACGCTGGTCGTGGCCGACGACGCGGCCGGCGACGGCGGCACGCTCGTGCGCTGGGACCTGATCGTTCGCACGTGCGTCGCCGGTCCGGGCACCGAGTACTGCGCCGGTGACGGCCTCTCCTCGCCGCCGACGACGCCTTGCCCGTGCGGGAACACGGGCGCGGCCGGCAATGGCTGCGCGAGCTCCTTCAACGCCGCGGGCGCGCACATCACGGGCTCGGGCACGACGGCGCTCGACAACGTCGTGCTCACCGGCACGGGCATGCAGGCCTCGGGCATCTGCGTCTTCCTCCAGGGTGACGCGATCGACCCGAACGGCTTCCAGTTCGGCGACGGCATGACGTGCACGGGCGGAGCGCTCGTGCGTCTGCGCGGCGTGGCACTCGGCGTCACGGTCCCCAACGGCGCGCAGTTCCCGGGTCCGCCGGAGACGATCACGCTGAGCCAGCGCGGCGGCGTGACGGTCGGGTCGGGAGCGATCCGCTCGTACACGGTCTTCTACCGAAACGCGGCGGTCGGATTCTGCCCGCCGTTCACCTTCAACACGCGCAACAGCTACCGGATCACCTGGTAGGCCTGTCTCGGACGGATCGAGTCGATCCGTCGGATGGAATCGGGCGGCGGCCTCCGGGCCGCCGCCTTTTTCGTCCGCGCGAGCGGGTCCTCGGCATCCTTCGCGCCGATTCGGCGTCGCGGAAGCGCTGGCGACGGCGTGCGTGGAGCGCCCAGCGGAGGACGCCCTGTACCGGATTGCCCGCCGCGAGCTCCCGCGCGCCGACTCTCGCGCACGCTTCGGGAGGAACGAGCGCGCGTCGATTCGCGGCTCACGGCGACGACGCGCGCACGGGACGTGGCAGACTGGGGCTGGTGCACGGCGCACGGCGTCGCTGCGGCACCGCGCGCGTCGCTTCCAGGGCACTCGACACCGGATTGCCCGGCGCTCCACTCGCTTCAGGATTCGCGACGCCGCCACAAGGAGAAATCATGACGGTCCGCTTCACATCAGGAATGCTCATCGTCGCGGCGCTCTGGTCCGCGGCCGCGCCCGTGCGCGCGCAACAGAAGGAATCGTTGCCGGCGCCCGAGCCGACGTTGGCGAAGGAGCAGCTGCACGAGCACATGCGGCTCATCGGCAACGAGATCGCGCAGTTGCGCGACAATCACGGCTCGTCGACGCGCATCGCCGAGCTCATCGCGCAGTACGAAGCGATCAGCAGCTGGCTCGGCGGCGACCAGCCGGTGCGACTCGCGGGTGCGCGCGGTACGACAGCGGCGCACGCCGCTCCGCAGAGCAGCGTGGGTTTGCTCTCGCCGCCAGCCTGCAATGGCGCGGCGACGACGACGGTCAACTTCACCGGCACGAGCGGGCCGATCCTGGCGCCGTTGCCGTCGGTGCCGTCGACCTTCACGGTCAACGTCTCGGGTGTGGGCACGTTCCTCTGGGACCTGAACCTGAACACGAACATCACCCACCCCAACTGCGCCGATCTCGACATCAAGCTGCAGTCGCCCGCGGGCACGATCGTCACGATCACGACCGACAACGGCGGCGCGTTCGACAACGTGTTCGGCGGCACGACCTGGGACGACAACGTGAACGACGGCGCCGTCGATCACGTCTACACGAACCTGGTCGCGGCCACTCCGCTCACGCCCGAGGGACGCCTCGAAGCCTTCCGCGGCGAGGACCCCAACGGCACGTGGACGCTGACGGTCGCGGATGATGCGACGACCAACATCGGCACGCTCAACTCCTGGTCGCTCGACCTGGCGACGACCGGCGGCGCGCCGGCGACGACGACGAGCACGATCAGCAACACGCCGGCCTTGGCGATCCCCGACAACACGCCCGCGGGCGTGACCGACACGATCGTCATGGGCGGCCTGGGGAGCTTCACCACGAAGGTCACCCTCTACATGGAGATTCCGCACACCTTCCCCGGTGACCTGGACATCACGCTTCAATCGCCGGCCGGGACGATCGTCCCCGTGACGACCGACAACGGCGGCACGAACGACAACGCGTTCAACGGCACGCTGTTCGACGGCGATGTGCTCGACACGGTCACCGATCACGTCTACGCGGTCGGCGTCGTCGTGCCGCTGCTCTCGCCCGAGGGCGCGTTCGACAACTTCCTCGGCCAGGATCCCAACGGGGGCTGGACGTTGAAGATCGTCGACGACGCGGGCGTCGACGTCGGCACGCTCGTGCGCTGGGACCTCTCCGTCACCGCGGCGGCCGCACCGGTCGCGCTGGCGCCGTCGAGCGTCGCGGGAACGGGCGGTCCGATCAACGACTTCGGCGCGGCGGTGCCGCAGCCCTCGGTCTTCACGGCGACCGTCTCCGGCGTGGCATCGTCGCTCTGGGACGTCGACTTGACGACTTTGATCACCCATACGTCGAGCGCCGACATCGACATGACGCTGACTTCGCCGGCCGGCACCGTGGTCACGATCTCGACCGACAACGGCGGGACGCTCGACAACGTGTTCAATGGCACGCTGTGGGACGACAACGCGAACGACGGAGCGGTCGATCACGTGTACACGAACCTCGTCGCGGCCACGCCGCTCAGCCCGGAAGGACGGCTCTCGAACTTCCGCTGCGAGGATCCCAACGGCGTCTGGACGCTGACGATCGTCGACGACGCGCTCGCCGACAACGGCACCATGAACAGCTGGTCGCTCGACGTCACGACCGGTCCGCCGTGGCCCTCGGAGGTCGCGACCACGTTCACCAGCAGCCCGGCGCTGGCGATCCCCGACAATACCCCGGCCGGCGTGACGGACATCATCGCCGTCTCCAGCCTCGGGACCTACCTCACGGAGGTCGAGCTCTACCTCGAGGTCCCGCACACCTTCCCGAGCGACCTGGACATCACGCTCCAATCGCCCGCGGGGACGATCGTGCAGGTCACGACCGACAACGGCGGCACGAACGACAACGCCTTCAACGGCACCCTGTTCGACGCCGACATCACGGACACCGTCACGGATCACGTCTACGCCGTCGGTGTCGTGGTTCCGCTGCTCTCGCCCGAAGGCTCGTTCGACAACTTCCGCGGCCAGGATCCCAACGGGAACTGGACGCTCAAGGTCGTCGACGACCTCGGGATCGACGTGGGGACTCTCGTGCGCTGGGACCTCACGGTGCGCACCTGCGCCGTGACGCCCGCGATCTCCTTCTGCGGCAACGGCGATCCGCTGCGCGTGCCGTGCCCGTGCGGCAACAACGGCACGGATCCGGCGGCCGGGTGCTCGAACTCGCTGAACGCGGCCGGCGCGTTGATCACGGCCAGCGGTTCCGTCGTGGCCGACAACGTCGTCCTCGATTCGACCGGCATGTCCGGCACCATCTCCATCTTCTTCCGCACGTTGGGCCCGTCGCAGATCAACGGCGTCCAGTTCGGCGACGGCATCACCTGCACCGGTGGTCCGCTCCTGCGCCTGCGCGCGGTCGCGTTCGCCGGCGGCATCGCGGGCGTCGCGAGCTTCCCGGTCCCGCCCGAGACGGTCACGCTCTCGGCGCGCAGCGGGACGTTCCCGGGTTCGGGCGCCTCGATGCAGTACTCGAGTTTCTATCGCAACGCCGCGGCGGCCTTCTGCCCGCCGTTCACGTTCAATACGGCGAACACGATCGAAATCACCTGGTAGTCGGGACTCGATCGAGTCCCGATCACGATGGGCGGCGGTCTGCGGGCCGCCGCCTTTTTTCGTCAGTACGGTACACGGCATCTCCCTCACCGATCCGCCGTCGCGTGAGCGCGCGCAGCGGCGCGGGCGAATCGGTGAGAAAGGTGCCGTGTACCGTACTCACTCGCCGAAGAGTTCCTTCGCGAGCGATGCGCGCATGGGCTCGGGCAGCGTGCGGGCGAGCGGTTCGAGCCGGGTGCGCACTTCGCTCGCGCGGCCGAGCGCGATGAGAGCGCGCGCGAGACCGCGCAAGGCGTCCGCGAGCCACTCGGGTTGCGGGGCGCTCGCGCCGGCGCGCGCGGCGCGTTCGAGGAGCTCCGCCGCCGCCGTTGCATCGCCGCGCTCGAGTGCGACGCGTCCGGCGGAATAGGGTGCGTTGAAGGCGAGCTCGGCGTCGAGCCGAAGCGAGAGTGCGCGCGCGAACTGGCTCCGAGCCTCGTCGAGCGCGGCGCGTAGTGCTTGCGCGTCTCCACCGGACGCGCGCAGCGCTTGCGCGCGCGCGAACGCCACGCGACCCGCGTCGTACGCTCCCGCGCCGGAGTCGGGGCGCAGCTCGAGCTCTCGATCGGCGTACGCGCGCGCTTCGTCGAAGCGCCCGGCGGCGATCGCGCGCTCGACGAGCGCGCTGAAGGACTCGAACGCCGTGCGCGCGTCGATGCGCACGGCCTCGCGCAGCTCCGCTTCTCCCTGCTCGAAGCGGCCGAGCTCGAGCAACGCCAAGCCCAGCGCCTGGTGCACGATCGAGAGGCGCGGGTTGGCGTCGCGCGCCTTCTCGAAGTGCTCGACGGCGGCGCTCCAGTCGCGACGTTGCCCGGCGTCGACGCCGAGCAGGTACCAACCCTGCGCGTGACTGCGATCGACGCTCGCCGGCACGCTCGCGCTCCACCACGCGAGCAGGCCCGCGGTCGCGAGCGCGAATCCGAGCGGCCGCCAGCGCCGTGCTCGCAGCGCGTCGAGCATCCAGAACACGCTCGAGGCCGCGAAGACGATCAGGAGCGGCAGGATCGGGATGCGAAAGCGCGCGCAGACGAAGAACGCGATCACGCTCGCGCTGTACACCGGCACGAAACCCCACGCGGGGAACGCGCGCCAGCCGCGGCGCAGCGTGAGCGCGAGCCCGAGCAGTCCGAGCGGCGCGACGAGGCCGAAGGTGAGCGGCAGGACGCGCAGCACCGGTCCGTAGCGCAAGGCGAAGAAGCTCTCGTCCTGGTTGTTGCCGAGCTCGTAGTCCGTCCAGAAGAGGCGCGTCTTCCAGAGCAGATGCTCGAGCGCGGCGCGTGGCTCGTCTCGCATCCAGGCGAGCGCCGCGCGCGTGTAGTGACTCGAGACCTCGCTCGGTCGCAACGCGCGGCCTTCGGCGCGCTCCGCGAGCGCGATCGCGTCGCGATAGCCGCCCCACCAGTCCGGTCGCGTGCCCGGGACGATCGCGCTCGAGCCGTCGGAGGCGGGATTGTTGCCGATGAACAGGTTGACGCCGCCCTGCGAGCTGATCAGCACCGCGTCGTGGCCGACGAAGCGGTTGTAGGCCGCGATGGGGGAGATCGGCAGCGCGAGACCGAGCACGAAGGCGCACGCGGGCGCGAGTTTCGTCCAGGCGAAGCGCGGAGCTCGCCACGCGTCGCGCGTGCCCCACGCGCACCAGGCGGCGATCGGCGCGGCGAAGAGCAGGATGTTCGGCCGCACGAGCGCCGCGACGCCGAAGCAGGCTCCCGCGCTCGCCCAGCGCAGCGCGTGCCTCCCTCCGTCCCTCGCTCGCTCCGAAGCGGCGAGCGTGAGCTCGATCGCGAGCAGATCGAAGAACACCTCGAGCACGGGCAGCAGGAGCTCGCCCTCGAAGTAGATCAGCATCCAGTACGTCGCCGCTCCGAACGCCGCCGCGATCGCCACGCGCCGGTCGAAGACGCGCCAGGCGATGCGACCGGTGAGGAGCACCGAGACGGCGCCGAGCAGCGCCTGCACGAGACGCGGCGCGAGCCAGCCGTCGCCGAACAGCTTCCAGCATGCGCCGAGGAACCACGGATAGAGCGGCGCGCGGAAGAACGGCCCGGGCTGGAAGTCCTCGCCGCGCGCGAAGGCCTGCGCCCACTGGGCGTGGTAGAGCGCGTCCATCTGCGGCGCGTCGAAGAGCGGGCTCGCGCGCGACTGCAACACGTAGACGACGCGCAGCGCGAGGCCGAGCAGCGCGGCGAGGAGGATCCAGCGCGCGGGCCAGGGCTCACGCGTCGCGTGCGACGTGCTCGCGCTCACGTGTCGTCGTCCCCGCGGCGCGCGCGCCAGGGCGCGCGGGTCGATTGCGGCGCGCGCTCGCTCACTTCTCGTCGTCCCCGGCGGGATAACCCAGGCCGCGCAGGCGCGCGCGCTCCTCGGGCGTGAGCGTCACGGGCGCGGCGCGCGCGCGCGTGGCGATGGCGCGCTCGAGCAGATCGAGCTCGAGCGACAGGCGCTCGCACTGCGCCGCGTCGCTCGCGCAGCGATCGTGCGCCTCGCGCGGATCGTCGCGCCAGTGGAAGAGCTCGCGTTTCACGCTGTCCTTCACCGGCGTGCGCACGATCTTCCACTCGTCCTCGCGCAGGCTCTCGAGCGCCGGACCCCAGAAGTTGCCGAGCGCGAGCAGGTGCGCGGGCTCGAGCGGCGCGCTCGCGCGACCGAGGAGTCGCGCCGAGAGATCGCGCCCGCGAAAGCGCGGCGAGGGCACGACACCGGCCGCGCGACACAGCGTGGGCGCGAGATCGATCGTCGACACGGGCGCGTCGATCGATTGCACGGCGACGCGTCCGGGTTGCGCGACGATCCACGGGACGTGCAGCAGCTCGTCGTAGAGCGTGTGGCCGTGCTCCCAGTTGCCGTGGTCGAGGAACTCCTCGCCGTGGTCGGCCGTGACGACGACCGTCGTCGTCGCCTCGAGGCCCGCGGCGGCGAGCCCGCGCAGGAGTCGCCCGACTTCATCGTCGGTGTAGGCCACCTCGGCGTCGTAGAGCTTCTCCGCGCGCTCGAAATCGTCGCGCGTAGGCTGGATGCGGCCGTTGCGCCAGAGCACGACCTGATCGCGCGTGCCGAACGCGAAGGCGTCGCTCTTCTGGTCGCGCGCGTCGGCGAAACGCGCGCGCCAGGCCGGCGGCGGCGCGTAGCGCGCGTGCGGATCGAAGTAGTGCACGAAGAGGAAGAAGGGCTCGCCTGCGTGCTTCTCGAGCCACGCGAGCGCCGCGTCCGTCGTCTCGCGCGCGTCGCGCAGGTGGTCGTTGTCCTGGAAGAAGCGCTCGTCGACCTCGGCGAAACCCTGCATCAGCCCGAAGTTGCGCCCGAGGAACTCGACGTTGACGATCGCGGCCGTCACCCAGCCGGCGGCGCGGAAGCGCTCGGCGACTGTCTCGTGCTCGGGCGCGAGGGCGAGGAAGCTCGTCAGCACGCTGCCACCCGCGCCGTGCTCCTGCGGCGTGAGCGAGCTGAACATCGAGGCGAAGCTCGGCAAGGTCCAGGGGGCGGCCGAGAAGCACTGCTCGAAGCGCGTCCCACGCGCGGCGAGCGCGTCGAGGTTCGGCGTGAGCCCGCGCGGGTTGCCGTAGCACCCCAGGCGATCGGCTCGCAGCGTGTCGATGGCGATGAAGAGCACGCTCGGCCGCTCGGGCGTCGCGTTCCGCTTCCCGCTCGCGCCGCGCGCCGCCCACCACGCGACGGCGCCGAGCGCGAGCGCGAGCACGAGTCCGACCCATCGCCTGCGCGCCATCGTGGCGCAACCTAACAGGCCGTGCCGCGCGCTTCCATTTCGCGCGCGGGCCCGCGTGCTCGGATGGATTTCGGTGCCCTGGGAGGTTCGAATGGCGGCGCATGAGCGCTGGAGCCGCGCCCCAATCGTCGTTCGACGCTCGCAGCGCGCCGAGCGCGCCTGGGAACGCACGCGCGAGTCGTGCGGAGCGATGCGTGCTCGCGCTCTCTCGCGTCGCCCTGGTTGCGGCGCTCGGCGCGCTGGTCGCTCTCGCCGCGTGCGCTCCGCAGGCGCGCCGGCTCGCATATCCCGACGGCCAGACCTACGAAGAGTGCCAGTGGCGCGGCGCGCTGCGCGACGGGCTGCGGCGCAACTACTACCCCGACGGCCAGCTCGAGCGCGAGCTCTCCTACGTGCGCGGCAAAGCCGAAGGTCCGGCTCGCTTCTTCAATCCCGCGGGTGTGCTCCTCCGCGCCGGCGCCTATCACGAAGGCCTGCGCGAGGGTTCGTGGACCGCGCGGCACGACAACGATCGTCCCAGCGCCGAGGGCGCGTTCGTGCGCGGCGAGAAGGACGGCACGTGGCGTTCGTGGGACGAGAACGGCGTCGCGCTGAGCGAGGAACGCTGGTCGCGCGGCGTGCTCGTCGGCCGCGGCGGCGCTCCGTGACGCGCACGCGGCGTGGGTGAAGGTCCGCGTCTCGAGACGGCCGTGAAGCCGCGGATCTCGCCGCCCTGCCAGCAGTTCGGAACGGCGTTGCCCGCCGAGGATGTCGCCCCCGAGCGCGCGACGATGCCTGCGGCGCACGGCGCTGACGCGCCGGCCGCGGGGTCGACTCCTCGCAGGAGGCGATCAGAAGCGCCAGCGCAGCGTGAACGCGCCGAGCCACGCCGGATCGCCGCCGGGGAACGCGCGACCCGGGTCGAACCAGCCGCCGAGCAGCTTGAACTCCCAGCCGTCGAGGCTCTTCGAGCTGAGGAGCAGATCGAGCTCCGTGCCGAGATCCGTCGAAGCTCCGTCGGGATGCATGTCGAGGCTCGAATCGCGCAGGAACGTCGCGGGCTCGACCTGCTGGTAGCGATGCCAGACGAGCTCGATCGTCGTGCGGCGCACGATCTGAAAACCGAGGCCGGCGGTGAGGATCGAGAGGTTGGAGAGCTCGGGGTCGACGATCTCGCCGTAGTAGCGCATGGAGCTCGCGCCGCCGACCTTGTCGTTGTCGTTCTGCAGCCCCGACTGCTGGAAGGACTCGTCGCGCGTCGAGGTCGAGCTCTTGTCGCCCGAGCCGAAGGCGTAGCCGAGCGTCAAGCGCCACGGATCGGGCTTCCACGTCGCGCCCACATCGAAGCCGTACCCGTAGAAGTTCGTGTCTTCGCCATAGCCGCGCACGAGGCCGACCTCGGTCCAGCTGTGCAGGTCGGGCAGGAACTCGCCGACCGCGCGTGCGCCGAAGAGGATCGGATCGTTGCGCGTGGCGCGCTCGTCGCGCCGGTCGACGACGTAGAGCGCGAGCTGGCGGTCGGGATCGCCGTTGGAGAGGTAGGCCATCCAGTTCTGCGTGTGCTTGTCGCGATCCGAGCCGTCGTCGAGGACGCGCGACCAGGAGAGCTCGAGCGCTCCGCCGTCCCAGTTGCGCACGACGCGCAGCGCATCGAGGTTGCGCTTGTAGATCCACTCGCGGCCGTCGTCGAAGAGCTGGCGTCCGAAGTAGAAGTCGAACCCGCTCCTCCCGACGTCGTCCCATTCGCCGTAGAGCTCGTTCACGTGCGGCTGCGCGTTCGAGCTGTCGGCTCCGCCGCCGTCGACGCGCCGGTCGTCGAACTCGTAGCGCGGGCTGAAGACCGCGCGGAAGTCGCGCGCGGGCGTCCAGGTGAGCTGCGCACGCAGCGCGAAACGCTGCTTCGTGCGGTCGCGGTCGACGCTATCGTCGAGGTCGAACCCGCGCTCGCGCTCGCCCTTGTACTCGAGCAGGCCGCCGAGATAGAGGTTGTCGGCGAGGCGCAGCGTGCCGGGCAGGAGGTCCTCGTCGTCGGAGTAGGCGCTGGCACTCGACGAGGCGAAGGCCACGTGCGGCGCGAGGGCGAGCGTGTCGAGCGCAGCGGCGCTCGCGAGCTTCGTCTCGAGCGGCACGACGATCGTGAAGTCGATCACGCGCAGCTCGAGCGCGCCGTCGCGCTTCTCGAGCGCATCGATGCGGCCGCTCAGTCGATCGCGGCCCGCGCCGCGCGCGGCGACGGACCTGCCGGAGAACTTGCTCGGCCCGCGGTAGTGGCCCTCGACCTTGACGCGAGTCCCTTGCAGGCGCGCGAGCGTGAGCTCCTTCCACTGCGTCGAGTCGTCGACGTGCACCTCCTGGCCGAGCACGAAGAAGCGCTCGGCGAGGCGGTCGACGCGCTGCACCGTGCCGATGAGCACGTGGTTCTCTTGCGGCGCCTGGACCTCGACCTCGCTGGCGCGGAAACGCCGCTCGCCCCCGAGGCTGACATCGAGGTCGCCCTTGACCTCGACCCATTGGCCGACGCGCAGGTCCGCCGGCGTCTGCGCGCTCGCCGCGGAGGCGCCGAGGCCGCCGATGCAGGCGAGCAGCAGCACCCGGACCGCGACGCGCGCGGCGCGGCGCATCCCAGCCGCGGCGGACATCAGTCGGGCTCCAGCTCGTCCGCGGCGCGGCGCACGAGCGCGGCGGAGAGCGGCGCGGAGCGCGGACGCAGGCCGTGCACGAGCGCGAGGCGCAGGAAGGTCGCCGCGCGGTACCACGCGAGGCGCGAGGCGTCGAGCTCGGCGCCGCCGTCGGCGAAGCCGCGCCGCAGCTCCGCTCGCGCGCGCCGTGCGTTCCCGGGATTCGCCGCGCGCCGTCCCTGCATCGAGAGCAGCTCGAGGTGCGCCTCGAGGTTGCCGAGGTCGAGTTCGGGATCCCCGCACGCCGCGAGATCGAAGTCGAGGAGCGCGATCGAGTCGTCGGAGAGGAGCAGCTGGCCGTCGTGCAGATCGCGGTGCACGAGCACGCCGCGCGGCGCGCTCTCGGGACGGCGCTCGGCGAGCCGAGCGCGCGCGTCGTCGAAACCCTCGGGCGGCGCACCCCGGGCGAGCGTCCAGCGCGCGCGCCAGCGTTCGAGCACCGCGAGCTCGTGCGTCGCTCCGTGCGCGGGCCACGCGTTCGCGTCCGGCGTGTCTTGCAACGCGGCGAGGCATGCGCCGATGCCCGCGAATCGCTCGCGATCCCGCTCGAGGTCGAGCTCGACGCCGTGCAGCCATTCGAACGCGACGTATGCGCGCTCCAGGTCGAGGTGCTCGACGCGCGCGAGCCGGAACGAGCGCTGTCCGCGTCGCGCGGCGCGCCCGAGCACGGTCTGCGTGTCCGCGAGGCGCTCGAGCTCGCCAGGGCGCACGAGCTTCAGCGCGCGGCGTGGTTCGTCCTGGCGCAGCACCATGCGCCGGCCCGGACGCCAGGCGAGCAGCGCACAACCCGAGCGCAGCAGCGTGGCCGCGGCGGAGAGCGCGCTCTCGCGAGCCGGATCGAGCTCGTCCAGCCGCTCCGACGCGTAGCGCCACCAGCGCGCTCGCCCGTCGCTGCACCCTTGCAGCGTCAGCGCGCCGTCGCTCGCGACCGCGACGCGCTCGACCTCGAGGCGCGCGACGGGCGGCGAGAGCTGCGCGAGCGCGGAGAGGGCGCGCTCCCAGGCGCTGTCGCCCGCTGCCGTCGCTGGCGCGCGACGCGCGTTCGACCTCGACGCGCGCGCCGGCGCCAGCGGCTGCGCGCGCGCCGCGAGCGTGTTCGCGCGTTCGAGGAGCTCGCACGCGCGATCCAGGGCGCCGAGTTCGAGGCGCCGCAGGCTCGCGGCGGCACGCGCGGCGAGTTCGCCGACGACTCGGGCACGCAGCTCGGCGTCCTCCGGCTCGGCGGCCCCGGCGCCGACGTAGCCTTCGACGAGCTCCGCGCTCGCGCTCTCGAAGCTCCGCGCGCACGGCTGCGCCATTGCGTCGGCGACCCAGGCCGCGAGATCCCGCTCAGGCGCTCCGGCGGCGAGTGCATCGAGGTCGAGCAGTCGCGGCGCGCCGTCCTGGCGGCCGAACGCGAGCTGATCGGGGTGGAAATCGCCGTGGAGCCACACGGCGGGCCGCGCGTCGTTCCGCCGCGCGGGCAAGGACCGCGCGAGCGCGCGAGCGCGTTCGTCCCAGGCGAAGTGCTGCAGCGCGAGCGGTGCCTCGCGCGCGAGATCCGTGCTCGCGATGGGCGCTCTCGAAGCGTGCAGGCGCGCGAGCAGTCCGCCCGCCTCTCGCGCCCGCGAGAAGTCGTCGCCGGCGCAGTTCTCGACGTCGAGCCACTCCTCGAACAGGAGCCCGCTGCGGTCCTCCGTGCGCAGGAGGCGCGGCGTGTACGCGCAGTCCGCGAGCGCGCTCGCGCGGCGGTCGGCCACGCGCACGAGCTGCGCGGGCTCGAGCACGCGCAGGCCGACGCGGCGCTCGACGAGCTCCCCCTGCTCGTCCCGCAGCACGAGATCGAGGCGCAGCACGGCGCGATGCTCGGGCTTGTAGCGCACGAGCGTCGCGTCCGAGCGCCGCCAGCGGATGCGCTCGATGAAATCGGGCGCGAGCAGACGCGCGCCGCGTTGCAGGTCGAGGGCGCGCGCGAGTCCGACGAGCACGCGGTCGGCGGGGAACGAGTAGAGGCAGGTGCCGCTCGCGGCGTCGACGAAGAAGGGCCTCAGCGCGCAGGCCTTGAGCGCGTGCTCGTCCGCGCCGTAGCTGCGCTCGATCTGCGCCGCCTTGCCGCCCAGGTAGCGCTTCCACGTGACCCAGGTCGTGCGCTCGTCGTCGAGCTCGACGCGGTAGGTCGCGGTGCAGGACGTGCCCGGCTTCCAGCGCGCGTACGCGAGCTCCGCACCGCGCGCCGCCGGTCCGCCGGACCGCGCGAGGTGCCGGCCGAGGAGCGCGAGGAGCTCTTCGCCCGTGGGCGGGACCAACGACGCTTCGCCGGCGCGCTCGGGCAGGCGCGTGTCGCGTTCGTAGACCTTGAGGCCGGTCACGACGCGACCTCCGTGCCCAGGTGACGTTCGTCGATCGACCGCGTCGTGCGCCGGTAGAGCGCGTTGCGCGCGACGAGCGCGGCGTGCGTGCCGGAGTCGTCGACGCGGCCCTGGTCGACGAAGACGATGCGGTCGAACACGTCGAGGTGGTCGAGATCGTGCGCGATGACGACGACGATGCCGTGCTGCGCGTGCTCGACGAGCGTCTGGCGCACGCGCTCGACCGCGATGCGGTCGAGACCGCTGAACGGCTCGTCGACGATCAGGATCGGCGCGCGCCGCAGGAGCGTGCGCGCGAGGCACAGGCGCCGGCGCTCGCCGCCCGAGAGGCCGCTGCCGCCGGAACCGAGCGGCGTGTCGAGGCCGAGCTCGAGGCGGCGCACGAAGCTTTCGGCACCACAGAGGCGCAGCGCTTCCCAGAGCTCGTCCTCGGTCGCCTCCATGCGGCCGAGGAGCAGGTTGTCGCGGATCGACGCGCCGAAGAGCATCGACTCCTGCATCGAGAGGCCGAAGCGCTCGCGCAACGACTGCAGCTGGTACTCCGGCAGCGGGCGGCCGTCGAGCAGGACGGCGCCCTGCTGCGGATCGAAGAGGCGCACGGCGAGCGAGGCGACGGTCGACTTGCCCGATCCGCTGCGGCCGAAGAGTCCGACGAGCTCGCCGCGCTCGAAGCGCGCGTCGAAATCGCTCAGCGCCTCGACGGCCTTGCCGTAGTGGAAGCCGACGCCGCGGAACTCGAGCACGCGCGGGTGGAGCGGCGCTTCGATCGCGTCGGGCCGCGAGTCGATCTCGATCGGGGCGTCGAGGATCGCGAGCAGTCGCTCGCCGCTCGCCGTGCCCTTGGCCAGGCGCTCGGAGTGCTTCGCGCCCGCGCGCACCGGCTTGAGCAGGCTGCGCACGTAGGAGAGGAACATGAGCAGGCTGCCGACGGTGAGCGTGCCCTCGAGGACGCGCCACGCGCCGAGACCGAGCGCGGCCGCGGCGCACAGGCCGAAGAGCGTCTCGATCGAGACCGAGAGCTGCGCCGAGAGACGCGAGGCCTTGAGCTCCGCGCGCGCCGCCGTGCGATTGCTCTTGGCGAAGCGCTGCACGATGTCGCGGCCGCGGCCGAGCGACTGGATCATCGCCGAGGCGCTGATCGCCTCGTGCATGTAGTCGGCGAGGTCGCCCTCCTTCGTGCGCTGCTTGCGCGCCGCGATCGTGAGCTGGCGCGAGATCCACCACACGACGCCCGCGCAGGCCGGGATGATCCCGAGCACCATGAAGGTCAGGCCCGCGTCCACCCACAACATCGCGGCGACCGTTCCGGCGACCAGGCACGTGCGCGTCACGAGCGCCAGCGTCGAGTCGACGAGCATCGTGCGCACGAGCGGCACGTCGCCCATGAGCCGCACGAGCAGGTCGCCGGACTTGTAGCGCGCGTGGAAGTTGGGCGAGAGCTTGGAGAGATGCTCGAAGACGCGCAGGCGCAGGCCGCGCGAGACCGCCTGGCCGACCCTGTTCGTGAGCAGCGCCGTGGCGTAGTCGAGCGCGCTGTCGAGCAGCACGAGCGCCAGCGCGAGCAGTGCGCCGCGCCAGACGATCGTGGCCGGCGCGAGCGAGCTCGCATGCACGTGAGTCAGCGCCGAATCGACGATCCACTTCACGGGCCAGGGCTTGGCGAGCTCGAGCACGACGGCGCCGAGCGTCATCGACGTGACGAGCGCGAGCTTGCCCGAGTGCGGGCGCAACTCGGGCAGGAAGCGCCGCGCGACGGCGAAGGCGTGCGACCAGCGCGCGACGCGCGCGGAGAGCCAGCCGCCGCTCACGCCGACCTCCGCGACGCGCGCACGTCGAGCACCTCGCGCGCGAGGTCGTTCCACGAGCGCGAGCAGGCCTTCGCGCGCGCTCCCGTGCCGAGTCGCGCACGCGAGCGCGGCTCGGCGATCACGCGCTCGAGGGCGGCGAGGAGCGCCGCACGATCTCCGGCCGGGTAGCCGCGCCCCGACACCTCGTGCTCGACGTCGAGCGGGAGATCGCCGAGGTGCGGCACCACCGGCACGGCGCCGCAGGCCATCGCTTCCATCAGCTTGAGCGGCGAGAAGTAGCACGGCGCGTCGGGCGCGTAGGTGAGCGGCAGGACGTCGAAGGCGGCGACGACCTGCGCCGCCTGCGCGTGCGGCAGCCAGCTCTGCGCGCTGATGCGCGAGCGGTCGATGCGGCCGCGCCAGGCCGGTTCGAACTCGCCCTCGCCGAGCAGCACGAGCTGCAGCTCGTGCCCGCGCGAGACGAGCTCGGCGAACGCGTCGACGAGGAGCTCGAGGTTGTGCCAGGGCCGCAGGCGGCCGTGGAAGCCCAGCGCGACGCGCCCGGCGGGCACGAGGCGTTCGCGCACGGCGTCCTGCGCGTCGCGCGGACGGAAGAGCTGCGCGTCGACGGCGTTGGGGCGCACGCGCACGCGCTCGGCGCGCGCGCCGCGGGCTATCGCGTAGCGCGCGACGGCGCTCGACACGGCGAGCACGAGCGTCGCGCGCGCGAAGAGCTCGCGCTCGCGGCGCGCATCGACCGGCGTCTCGCGGCCGGCGCGGTAGAGCTCCTCCTCGTCGGCGAGCGGCGCGTTGACTTCGAGCACGTGGGCCGCGGCGTGGCGAGCGCAGAACTCGCCGCAGGCGTAGCGGCCAAAGGCGTAGCGCTCGTAGACGATCTCGAGCTCGCGCTCCGCCTACAACGCGCCTCCGGGAACGTCACGGCGTCGTCGTCGGTCGCATCGACCTCCGCGACGCGCTCCCCGAGCGCGCGGAACGCGCTGCGCATCGCCTCGACGTGCACCGCGGCGCCCTTCTTGCGCCCGGGCGCGATGCCCGGATCGGAATTGACGTGCGCGAGGCTCATGCGCTCGCTCGCACCGGGGCGGCGCTCTCGAACCACTCGTGGAGCGTGCGCGACGTCACGCGCGAATCGAAGAGCGCCTTGGCGCGCGCCAGTCCCTTGCGCTGCAGCTCCCGGCGCAATCCGGCGTCGCGGAAGACGAGCTCGAGCGCGTCGGCCGTGGCGCGCGCGTCGTTCTCGGGCACCAGCAGGCCCGCGCGACCTTCGTCGAGGATCTCGGGAATGCCGGTGACGGGCGTCGAGATGCACGGCAGGCCCATGGCGAGTGCCTCGATCAAGGTCGTCGGCAGCGCGTCGCGATTGCCGTCCTCGCCGACGATGCACGGCAGCGCCTGCACCGTCGCGCGCGCCATCCAGCCGCGCACGGCCTCCTGCTCGAGCGCGCCGGTGAGGCGGATCGCCCCTTGGAGTCCGACCTCGGCGATGCGCGCTTCGATGCGCGCACGGTCCTCGCCCTCGCCGATGAACGTCGCCTGGAAGGGGATGCCGCGCGCGCGCAGCTCCGCCAGCGCATCGATCAGGACGACGAAGCCCTTCTTCTCGACGAGTCGCGCGACGCACAGCACGTGGTTCTCGTCGCGCTCGGTCGCGCGCGGGCGAAACGCTTCGAGATCGATGCCGTTGTAGAGCCGGCGGACCTTGCGCTGGGCGGCGGGCGTCAGCAGGCGCTCCATGTAGCGCACGTTCGCGTCGCACACGGTGACGGTGAAGCGCGAGCGCTCGACGATGCGCGAGAAGAGCTCCGGGTCGACCGTCGAGCGATAGATGTCCTTGGCGTGCGCCGTGACGCTGTAGCCCGGTCCGCCGAGGTCCTGGATGAGCATCGCGACGAGCGCCGAATCGGTCGCGAAGTGCACGTGCAGGTGCTCGAGGCCGAGCTCGCGCGCGCGCGCGCTTGCCGAGCACGAGCGCTTCGGCGAACAGGCTCGGCATGCGCGCGTGCTGGAAGCGCGACATCTCGCGCACCAGGCCGCCGAAGCGCTCGAGCAGCGCCTGGCTGTGCGCGTCGACGCCGAAGAGCTCGGTCCACGCGTCGAGCGTGTCGAAGCTCGGGTATTCGACCGGAGCGGCGAGGCGCGCGAGCTCCGCATGGCGCGGTTCGCGGTCGGGCGCGCGGCGCGAGAGCACGCACAGCTCGCGGCCCATTCGTTCCTGCGCGAGCAGCTCGTTCAGGATGAAGGTCTCCGACAGACGCGGGAACTTCTTCAGCAGATAACCGACGCGGACGGCGCTCATGTTCGATCCGAACTGACGCGCCTGGCGCGCGTCGCGGTCCGCGCGTGCGGACCCACGGGGGGTAGAGGTTGGCGCCGCTTGGGCAAGGCATGTGCCAGTGGCGCGCGCACGCCCCTCGAAGCACGCGAGCGACGCGCCAGGGCCGCGTTCGGGGAGCGCGGATCCGGCGCGGTTTCCGTCGGGCGGAAACGCGTCTGGAATCTGGATGTCGCACGTCGCGCGTCGAGCCGGAAGTGCCCCGGCGCGCGGTGAACGGCGCGCGCGGCTCACTGGCACCGTTGTTGAGTTCGCGCTGCACTCCGCCGCGGAACGCCGCGTTCGCGAGCGTTCGCCGCGGTTCCCCCGTCCTTCGAAGTCCTCCGCCGCCGGTGCCCCTCATGCAGATCCGTGTCCTTCGTTCCGCTGCTCTCGCTCTCGTCCTCTGCGGCCTCGCTGGCGCGACGCACGCCCAGACCTTTCTCGACGGCCGCGTGGTCGACTCGTTCGGCGTCGGCGTCGCCAACGTCAACATCGACATCAAGAAACTCAGCGGGGGCGGCGGCACACCGGCCATCCTCAACGACGGCACGGACGCGAACGGCTTCTTCCACTCGACGATCCTCCAGACGCTGGCGAGCCAGACCTTCGAAGTCTCGTTCTATCCGCCGCCGCCGCCGGCGAGCACGTCCCTGGTCACGATCGTCTCGCCCGTCACGGTCCTCCTGAACACGACCTTCGACATGGGTGTGGTTGCGCTCGACCCGGGCGTCTCCATCTCGGGGCGGTGCGTGAACAACCTCGGCGCGGGCGTCGCGGGCGTGAACCTCGACATCGTCGACGCGGGGGGGAATCCCGTGCTCCTCACGAACGATGCGACGGACGCGACCGGCAACTTCGCCTTCAATTCGCCCGCGGGCGACGTGCGCCTGCGCTTCGACACCTCGACGGTCGTCGGGCAGACGGTGGCGCCGATCGAGATGCCGCTGAGCCTCGCCGGCAACGTGAACCTCGGCACGCTGACGCTCGCACCGGGTTTCGTGGTCTCCGCGATCGCGCGCAACTCGAGCAGCGTGGCCGTGAGCGGCTGCGACCTCGACGTCTTCGACGTCACGACGCACACCAAGCTCTTCACGCCCAACGACAACACGAACGCCGCGGGGCTCGTGAGCGTGATCGTCCCGGCCGGGACCTTCGACTTCGACTTCTGCCCGCCGACGGGTTCGACGCTCGCCCCGGCGCGTGTCGCGGGCTTCGCCGTCAGCGCGAACGCGAGCCTGGGCATCGTCGTGCTGCCGCCGGGCATGCTCATGACCGGCACCGTCACGAGTCCTTCGGCCACGCCGCTGGCCAACGTCAACATCGACCTGCGCGACTCGGTGACGGACGTCGACGTTCCGCTGTGCAACGATTTCACGCTGCCGAATGGCACCTACTCGATGCGCGTGCCCGTGGGCACGTACACCGTGAAGTTCCGCCCGACCGGCACGATGCCGTTCAGCGAGGACGTGCTGTACAACGTGGCGATCGCCGGCACGACGGCGCTCAACGGTCAGCTCCACGCGGGTTTCCTGCCCGGCTGCCCGGGCGACGGTACGACCGCGACTGCTTGCCCATGCGGCAACAATGGAGCGGCCGGACGCGGGTGCGCGAACTCGGTCAATGCGCTCGGCGCCTTGTTGCGCGCCGACGGCTCGACGAGCGTCAACCCGAACACGGGCGTCGAGACCGTCGTCCTGCACGTCTCGGGCATGCCGAACGTCGCGTCGGTGGGAGCGATCTTCCTCCAGGGAGATGCGTTCAACGCCGCGGGCTCCACGTTCGGCGACGGCATCCTCTGCGCCGGCGGACAGATCCTGCGTCTGGGCTCCAAGGCGATGCTCGGCGGCCTCGCGAACTACCCCGAGACGGGCAACGCGGCGATCTCGGTGCGGGGCGGCGTGACGCCGGGGAGCGGGTCGGTGCGCTGGTACACGACCTACTACCGCAACGCCGCGGCGGCCTTCTGCCCGCCGGCGACCTTCAATTCGACCAACTCCGTCCAGATCACGTGGTGATCGAGAACCTCGCCCGGTGTGCCCCGGGCTTGCCCCGGCCATGAAAGACGAGGCGTCGCGACGAGCGGCGCCTCGCACGTCGACATGCTGCCCCACGAACGACTTCGCCGTGCTCCGCGGTCGCGCTGGTTCGCCTGCGCGAGTTCGCTCCTCCTGGTTGCGAGCTGTTCGCGCCTCGCGCGCGACTTCCCCGGTCCGCAGAGCGGGCCTCCGCCTCCGACTCCGCTGCCGAGCGAGCACGCGACGGTGGGCCTGGTCTCGGCGGTCGCGGGCGTCGATCGGCTGCGCGCCGACTGGCGCGTGCACTCCG
The DNA here is from genome assembly GCA_044228975.1 of Planctomycetota bacterium. Taxonomy (GTDB): domain Bacteria; phylum Planctomycetota; class UBA1135; order UBA1135; genus JADJNY01. Next base: position 24,553 of record JBGATX010000059.1, read on the forward strand.
GTCAGGCGCTCGACGTCGAGCTCGCGCTGTTCGTGAGCACCAGCCAGAGCGGGCTCTTCGCCTCGAGCCCGATCGCGCTCGACCCCGCGCTGCGCGAGCTCCAGGTCACCGGTCTCGCCACCGACGACGACTACTACATCGGCCTGGGAGCGCGACCCGACGCTTCGCAGCCGTACCGGCAGAGCGGTCCGGTGCTGTGGGTGCGCACGGGCGCGGTGCTCTACGTCGATCCGACGGCCGCGCCGGGAGGGGACGGTCTGTCGCCGGCGACAGCCTTCGACGACCTGACGCTCGCCGTGCTGCAGGCGTTCGTGAACGCCGGCGGCAATGTCTGGGTCCGTCAGGGAGCGTTCGACAACGTGACGTTGCCGCTCTTCACCGCCGTGCACGTCTACGGCGGGTTCACGCCGACGTTCGAGCTCGCCGAACGCGACGCGCTCGCGCATCCCACGCTGCTGCGCGGCGTCGGCGGACAGCCCGTCGTCGCGACGCAGAACGGCACGGGCGGCATCGCGATCCTCGACGGTTTCGAGCTCGACGGCCTTTCCGCGGCGACCGACGGCGTGTCGCAGTCCAACGAGGATTGCCAGCTGCGCAGCCTGTTCGTCCACGATTGCCAGCGCGGCATCCGCCTGCGCACGCTCGAGACCGGACCGCTCGCGACGGTGACGCTCACGAACGTCACGGCGCAGTCGAACCTGCTCGAAGGCGTGTCGGTGCTCGGGGCGTTCGAGCTTACCCTCGAGGGCTGCGTGCTCGACTCCAACGGGAACGAGGGGCTCGACCTGAACCATCTGCTGGCGCTCGAGTTCGGCCATGCGTCGCTCTCCGTGCGCGGCACGCGCCTCGATCGCAACGGGACGGAGGGCCTCGATTGCCACCTCGGAGTTCCACCCGCCGTCGGAACCGGCGGCGGGAGCTTCGACGTCCTGATCCAGGACTGCGATGCGCAGAGCAATGCGCTGGACGGCGTGCGCATCGACATCGACTACGACTTCTTCCCGCAGTGGGAGTCGCGCACGATCGTGCGCGGGCTGCGCGCGCACGCGAATGGCGCGGCGGGCTGCACCTCGATCTCGATTCGCGCGGCAGTGCCTTCGTGCATCGCCTCGCGTCGAGTGCCAACCGCGGCGACGGGCTCTCGCTGACGTCGGAGACGTTTCCGGGCATGTGCACGCTCTCGTCGAGCGCGCTCTACGCGAACGCGGGCTACGGCGCGCGCGCGAGCCTCGGCCAATACGCCTTGAGCGCGAGCCACAGCGTATTCGCCGGCAACCTCCAGGGCGGGATGTCGAGCGGCGTCGTCGGCTCCGTCGCGCACTCGTGCGTGTTCCTGCTCCAGGGCGCGGCGACGAGCGGTGTGCGCGAGCTCGCGCTCGTGCACGCCGACGCATCCGCGCCCGCGACCTTCGTGCACGCGCCGGGCGAGTACCGGCGCATCGTCGCGGCCAGCGCGAGCGAGCTCACGCTCGACGCCGCGCCGTCTTCCCGCGCCGGATCCGCGGCGGAGACGGACGACGACGGCGTGGCGCGCACGCTCGTCCCCGGCATCGGCAACGGAGTCGCGCTCGACCCCGCGCCGGCCGCGCTCGCCGTGCCGGGGGTTCTCGCGCTCTTCGCCAGCGCAAGCGGCGTGGACGAGGACTGGCGCCTGAACCCCGGATCGCTCGCGCTCGGCGCGGGGCTCTCGGCGCCCAGCTCGCCCGCCGTCGACGCCGGAATCTTCGGCGCGCGCAGCGGCGGCGTCCCCGGGCGCGAGGAATCCGCGCCGCGCGAGCTGTTCCACGTCGCTTCGACGACGCCGGCGTGGAGCAATGGACTGGCGGCGAGCGACACGCTCGCCGTCTTCTTCGTCGGCGGCACGCCGGATCCCGCGAGCGTCGCGAGCTCCGTGTTCGCGTTCGGGTCGACGGGCGTCCAGCGCGCGATCGTCCCGAGCGCGAGCGCGGGCGTGTTGAGCGTCCCGCCGCCGGCAGGCGGCTGGTCGAGCGGCGACGTGGTCGTCGTGTTCGGCAACCTGCGCTCGCTCGAGGGCCCGGACCTCGGCGCTCCGGTCGCGCTGCGCGTCGTGCCGTAGGCGGCTCCAGCCCCCGCCGCTGCGCAGCTTCGCGCTCCCATCCACGAGAGCCGCGGCGCTGCATTCGCACGGCGCAACGTCGCGAGAGCGCGGAGGTGCCCGCGCGAGATCTTCGCGCCCGCGGCAGCCCGGCGTCCGATCGAGCGACAGCGTCGTTGCTCGTCGAGGCGCGGCGACGCAGGTCGCGCGGACTCGGGCGTCGCTGCGCATGCCCGCGCCGTTCCGCGCCGCGCCCCGGCGAGCACGTCGCGTGCGCCTGCGGACCGACGAAGACGCGCGAGCCCGTGTCACCGGACTCGCGCGTTCGGGAGTGCGGATTCAGTTCGATTCGACGTGCACGCCGCGCGCGCGCAACACGTCGGAGCCGCGCACGGCCTCGACGTCGAGCACGAGACGCGGCGCGGGGCCGATGCGCGGCGCGAAGAGCTCGCGTGCGCTGCGCGCGCCTCCGGTCCAGCGCGTCGCTCCGTCGAAGGCGATGCGTCGGAAGCCCGCGCCGAGCTCGGTTGCCGGTTCGACGTCGAGCACGAACGCCGCGTCGGCGAGCGCGCCGCCCGCGAACACTCCGCGCAGCGTCGCGTGCTCGCGTTCGACGCGCGCAGCGCGCAGCTCGAGCTTCGCTCCGTCCGTCACGAGGCATCCGCGCACGATCAGCCGGTCGCCCATCTGCAGCTCGCCCAGGCGCGGACTCGCATTCGTGGTCGGAGCGAGCCGGACGATACCGCCTCGGGCTTCCAACGCCGGCTGCGCGCTCGGTTCGCTCACGCGCACGAACACGCCGCCGAGCGAGGGAGCGTTCGAGTCGACTTCGACCTGGAACGCCGCGGAATCCTCGCCGAGTTCGATCTCGATCTGGCTCGCCGGGAACGGCTCCGTGGCGAACGTGTTGAAGCGCACCTTGACGACCTGTCCGACCGCCAGAGCGCTCGAATTCGTCGCCTGGTGCTCGGGCAGGAAGATCGGCGTGCCGGAATCGAAGGCGATGTCGATCGACGCGGGATTGCCGAGGCCGTCGAGCACCGTCTCGGCGACCGAGACGCCTTGCTCGATGTCGCGAATGGCGAGCTCGATGCTCGTGCCGCCGACCAGCGCGAGGATCCGGCCCTCGATGCGCACGAGCGCTTGACCTCCGCCCCCGGCGTCTTCGACCTGGATCGTCGTGGCCTGCACCCGACCGTCGACGAGGTTGCCGTGCACCTCGAGCAAGGTCGTCCCGGCGCCGAGCGCCGCGAAGAACGCCGCGCGGCTCGCGAAGGTGGCTCCGTTGTCGTCGACGAGGACCGCCGTGTCGGGCACCCCGACGTGGATGCGTCCGAGCGGCACGAGCAGGTCGTGATCGGCGAACGCGTCGACGACGACGTCGAACGCGACGCTGTCGAAGCTCACGACGCGGCCGCGCAGCTCGTCGATCGGCGCTTCGAGGCTGCCGTCGTCGTCGCTCGCGCTGCCTTGCGGATCGAAGCTCACGCCCGCCGGAACGGTCCCGCCGAGCGACGCCACGAGATCGAGATCGACGACGACTCGCCGGTAGCCCGAATCGTCGACCACGAAGGGCGCGAGGAAGTCGAGCGAGAGCGAGTCCGCCGTCGACGTGACCGGCACCAGCGCGCCGGTCAGGTCGCGCGCGACGTACGCGCCGTGCTCGAACTCGAGCTCGATGCCCGAGTAGGTCCCGGGGGCGATGCTGCTGCTGCCGAGCCAGCGCTGCAGGCTCGCGAGTCCGAGGAACTCGACCGACACGCTGCCGTCGAGCAGGTTCGCGCTCGTTCCTCCGCCCTGGATCTTCAGGCGCATCGACGTGACGTTGCCCGAGAAGGAGAGCTGGTCGTCGACCGGCGCGTCGGTGACGAGCAGGTCGACGGTCGCCGCGGGGGAGCTCGACGAGCCGCCGCCTCCGCCGCACGCGATCAGGAAACCAGGAACGAGGAACGCCAGCGCTCGCGCGCCGACCCACGGTCGAGAAGGGGACTTCATGATGGGGGCGCTCAACGCAACACCCGGGCCAGTGGCAGCCCGCGAGCTCGTCGTCCGCGCGGATGCGGGGCGCGTCAATTCGCGGGCAGGACGAAACCGTCGAGCGCGACGGACTGCAGCGTGACCAGCGTCGCCGAGGCCGGGGGCCAGACCGCGAAGACCGGTGCGCCCGCGACGGAGAACGTCTGGGTGAACGCGACGCCGCCGAGCGCGGTCACCGCGAGGGTCGGTCCGAACGCCACGGGCGTCGAGGGCAGCACTTCGATCGCTCCGCTCGAGAGCTGCACGCGCGAGAGCGTCGCCGCGCCGCCGTTGACGAAGGCCACCTGTCCGTCAGGCCGCGTCGTGAAGCGCGAGAACTCGCCGTTCGCGTCCGAGGTGATGCGCACCGCCGGAGCGCTGAGATCCGCGGGCGCGCGCCACACCTCGTACGGCTGCTGTCCGTCATCACGACGGATCGAGATCCAGGCCCAGCCGTTGACGAACGTCCAATCCCTCAGCTGCTTGACGTTGTTCAGGACCGTCTGCGCTCCGCTGGTGTTCTCGAGCACCGCGCTCACGGCGTCCGTGCCGTGATTCGAGTCCATGTACCAGGTGCTCGCCCCGATCAGCGCCGAGCGGTCGATCGTGAGCGCCGGGACGCTGAGGAACGGCGCGCTGTTGTCGCCCGAGGAGAGCGACAGGTTCGTGAACCAGCCGGCGGTCAACGTCGCGGGCACGTCGAACTGGAACAGGTCCGCGTTCTCGAGCGTCGAGGCGCCGGGTGTCGGTTGCGCGCCGACGCTGAGTTGGAGGCGCGTCGGCGTGCGGAAGATGAACAAGCCGATCTCGTCGAGCGTGTCCAGGAAGAGCGCGTCCGACGACACCTGCAGCGCCGGATCGGCGGGCGGCACGTGGACGCGCCCGACCCAGCTCTCGCGCGAGATGGCCGGCGGGATCGGCTCGGAACGCCAGGCGCACGTCGCGCCGTCGTCCGCGACCGCCAGGTGCGGACCGTCTTCGGCCTCGGGCAGGTAGCCCGCGCCGGAAATGGCCATCGGCGCCGGAGTCGCGAGGCCCGCGGGACCGTGCGCGTCGAACGCGTAGACGTCGAGCGCGCCGAGCGACGAACCGGCGGTGATCGCGCACCACTGGCCGTTCTGCGACAGCACGGCCGTGCCCGAGAAGACGCTGGGCACGGAGAGCGCTCCGAAGTCGAGGGGCTGAGCCTGAGCTCCCGCGCTGCGGTCGAAGCGCAGCGCCGCGCGCTTGATGCCGCACACGCCCCACGTGTCGGAGAGCAGCAATGCGCGCGGATGAAAGCGGCGCGGCGGCAGCGCCACGGTGCGGTCGATGAGCTGCGGCACGCCGGCGAAATCGAGCTCGAGAACGTTGCCACCCGCCGGAATGAGCGTGATCACGAGCATCGCGTCGCCGCTCGGCGCCATCGCGACGCGCGGCACGAAGGGATCGTCGAGTGCGCCGGCGCCGATGCCAGGGAGCTCGGTCAGGAACTGCGCCTGGCCGGCGAGCGTCACCCGGAAGAACCCGAAGGCGAGCGTCGCGTTGCCGACCTCGCGCGAGTAGTGGTACAGCGAACCTTGTCCCGCGGGCAGCACGACGCGCGACGCGAGCGGGATGTCGAGCGAGAGCCGCGCGCGCCCGGGGAGGAACTCCTCGAGCGCCGTGCGCCGGTTGACCTCGAGCGGCAGGAGCCGGATGCCGGTCAGCTCTGCCGGAGCACCGACGAGCGCCCCCGTCTGCTCGTCGTAGGTGCGCACCGAGCCGGTGCCGGCGGGCTCGAGCTCGAACACGGCGACTTCCCCGCCGAGAGCGGGGAGCGCGAGAGCGAGCGCGCCGACGGCCGTGAGCGGCAACGGACGGCGAAGGGATTTGCGTCGGTGCATGGTGGGTCTCCGTGGGCGGGCGCGCAGGTCAAAACGCATACCGCCGCCTCCGAACATAAGGTCGGGGAAGGACTCCCAACCTATCGAGATGTCCTGCGCTGTGGCGCCGACGGTGCTCGGACGGCCCCGAACTCGTTCGCCACGGTCGGAGCGCGCGCCGATCGGGGGTCGACCCGAGCGGCTCGCGCAGCGCGAGCTCTGAAGTCTAGCCGGCCTAGTCTCACTCAACGTGAGATTCCGTTCACGAAACTGGACGAGGCTTGGATTCGCGTCCAGACTTCAGATCGCGATCCAGCGTGCGGATCGCACCCCCGATGGCGACCTCACCGGACCGATCGACCGCGCTGCCCGGGCGCTGGAAGGCGCTGAGCGAGCTCTCGACCGGCACCCAGGGTCGCGTGCTGCTCGTCGAGCGCGACGGCGTGCGTGGGGTCCTGCGCCTCGCTCCGGCCGACGGCGATGACGCCGGCCGAGCGATCGAGTTCGCCGTGCTCGCCCACGTCGACCATCCGGGACTCGCGCGGCTCGTCGACCACGGCTACCACGCGGCGACGCGGGAGCTCTATCTCGTGCGCGCCTGGATCGACGGCGTCGACCTCGCGGAGCACGCCGGCGAAATGCGCCGGCGGGCGTCCGACCCCGCGCGCGAGCTCGCGTCGCTCGTGACGCGCTCGCTGCCCGCGCTCGAGCACTTGCACCGCGCGGGCTTCGTGCACTCGGACTTCAAGGCGACGAACGTCATCGTCGAGAAGAACGGCGCGCCGATCCTCACGGACTTCGGCCTCGCGCGCGCGCGCGCCGCGTCGGCCGCGCGCTCCACGCGAGCG
>JBGATX010000060.1:0-32578 GCA_044228975.1 Planctomycetota bacterium
CGTACGCGAACGGGCGCGCGTGCGGCGAGCGCACGACGGACTCGTTCGACATCGAGAGAGCGCGCTTCCACGTGCGCGCCCGCTCGAGCACGCCCTGGCGCCGCGCCTGCTCGGAGAGCGCGAAGCCGACCAGGAAGAAGTCGAGCGCGCTCGCGCCGGCGCGCGCGATCAGACCCTCGTCCTGCGTCACCGGCCGGCGCGCGCACATCGCGCGCAGCGCGTCGAAGCCGGGCGTGAGCGGCGCGCGCTCGAGGACGCGCGCCGCCTGCACGCCGCCGTGCGCGCTGTAACCCGAGAGGGCGAGTCCGGCGAGGGCTTCGAGGTTCGCGGGATCGAGCTCGAGCGCGCGCTGGAACGGCGCCTCGGACTCCCCGAAGGCGAGGAGCTTCGTGTAGCCCTCGACCAGCATGCGCTCGCACTCCTGATCGCGCGCGACGACCTCCGCGGCGAGAACGACGTCGCGCGACGCGAGCCAGTTGCCGCCGAATGCGGCCGCGATCAGCGTCGCGAGCAGCAGCGAGCCCGCGAGCAGCGCCTGACGCGGCTCGCGGCGCATCCAGCGCACGACCCGGCCGCTGAGCGGCACGCGCCGCGCGACGATCGCGCGCCCCGCGGCGCAGGCCTCGAGGTCGGCGGCGAACGCCGCGGCGCTGCGGTAGCGCCGCGCGGGGTCGCGCTCCATCGCCGTCGCCACGACCACCGCGAGGTCGCGCGACACGTCGCGATTCAACGTCCGCACGCCGGAGGCCGCCCCCGACTCGATCGCGCGGAAGAGCGCCACCGGTGTCGGACCCTCGAACGGCCGGCGCAGCGTCAGGCACTCGTAGAGCGAGACGCCGAGCGCGTACACGTCGCTCTGCGCGTCCGGTCGCCCGCGTTCGCCGCTGACGAGCTCGGGCGCGAAGTACGCCGGCGTGCCCGCGGTCTGCCCCGTGCGCGTCAGTGCCGGAGCGTTCGCGTCGTCGCCGATCGCCAGGCCGAAATCGAGCAGGACCGGAACGCCCTCCGCGCTGACGACGATGTTCGAGGGCTTCACGTCGCGGTGCACGACGCCCTGCTCGTGCGCGAACTGCAGCGCGCGCGCGACGCTCGCGAAGCACGAGACGAGCGCGCGCACGGACGCCGCGCCCTCGGGCGTTCCGTCGACGATCGCCGCCGTCCGCCGCCGCTCCGCGCGCGCGCTCGCGATCGCGGCCGAGAGCGGCCGTCCGTCGACGAAACGCATCGCGATCCAGGGCTCGTCGCTCTCCACGCCCGCGCCGTAGACCGTCGCGATGCCCGAATGATCGAGGCGCGCGGCGAGCTGCGCCTCGCGCCGCAGGCGCGCGCGCGCCGAGACGCTCGAGACGAGCTCCGGCGGCAGCATCTTGAGCGCGACGCGCCGGCCCAGCGGCTCCTCGACCGCCTCGTACACGATTCCCATTCCGCCGCGGCCGACCTCGCGCAACACACGGAAAGCCCCGATGCGCTCCGGCACGGCGTGCGCCGCCGACCCGCGGTTCGCGTGCTCGAGCGTCGCGAGCACCTCGAGCGCCGACTCGAGCTCCGGTCCGAGATCGGCGTGCTGCGCGGCGAACGCGCGCGTGTCCGACGCCTCGCCGCGCGCGCGCAGCGCGAGGAAGAGCTCGAGCGCGTCCTCCACCGACGCCGGTCGCGTCTCGGCGCGCGTTGATCGCGGCGCGCGCGACGAGTCGCGACCCGCGCCCTCTCCGTCCGCCGCGTTCAAGCGCCGGCTCCGCGCTGGTCGGGCGCGTGCAGCTCCAACGCGGGCTTGAGCCGCAAGAGCGCGCGCAAGAAGCGCTTGCTCGCCGCGGCGGGCGTGATCGCGAGCTCCGCGGCGGCCTCGTCGTTCGAGAGCCCCTCGAAGTGGCGCAAGGCGACGATCTCACGATCGAGCTCGTCGAGCTCCCCCAGCGCGGCGGTGACTCGCGTGCGCAGCTCGTCGCGCTGGAAGGCCTGCGAGGGCGAGGTCGCGCTGGCGACGAAGAGCTCGGCGATGTTCGCCGCGCTGACGCTCGCGCGGCTCGCCTGCGTCGGCGCCTCCATCCGCGCGTCGCGCGCGCGCGCGCCGAGATGGCGGACGTGGAACGGAGGATTCGCCTCGACGCGCCAGTCCGGGAAGCGCCGCACGATCTCCAGCCACGCCTCCTGCACGACATCACCCGGATCGAGTCGCCGGCGCAGGTTCGCGTCGAGTCGCAGCTCGACCATGCGCACGAGACGCTCCTGGTGATCGGCGAAGAGCTGCGCCAAGGCCTGCTGGTCGCCCCGGCGCGCGCGTTCGAGCAGTTCGGATTGCGGCGAGGAGTCCATGTGCGGGCGGAGAGCTGCGCCATGGCGATTCTAGGTGCATTCCCGGCCGCGCGCGATGAGCTCGGTCCCTGGCGTCCTCGGCGCACGCTCCTGGTGCTCTTCGACTCCGTCGCGCGCGGCGCCGCCGCCGGCCGGTCGTCGGCTCGGGAGCCGCGCGCTGCCTTCGCGCGCGATCCGCAGCTCCGTGAGGACCTGGGCGGACGACGCCCGCGAGTCGCAGGGCGAGCCCGCGCCGGCGCGGCTTCCGCGGGCGGCGTGTGCGCGCCGGCGTGCTTCTCGGGATCGACGGCTGCCGTACGCATTCGGCGCGCAGCGCGAACTTCCCGGCCGCGCCCTACGCTGTCGGCGAGATGAGCTCGCCCTTCGATCCGGCTCGCGATGCGCGCGGCACGCGGCGCGCGGGCCTCTTGTGCCTCGCGCTGCTCGCCCTGCTCGTCTTCGTCGCGACGCGTTCGACCCTGTGGGATCGCGACGAACCTCGGTTCGCGCAGGCGACGGTCGAGATGCTCGAGTCGGGCAACTGGCTCTTTCCGACCTTCGACCACGAGCTGCGCGCGGACAAGCCCATGGGGATCTACTGGCTCATGGGCGCGTGCGCGCGCGTGTTCGGCGCGCGCGACTGGAGCATGCGATTGACCTCCGCGCTGGCGACGATCGTCGCCGCCGGAGCGTGTTTCGACGTCGCGCGGCGGCTCTTCGGAACGCGCGCGGCGCTGTGGAGCCTCGTCATCCTCGGCACGAGCCCGCTCGTCATCGCGGAAGGCACGCTGGCGACGACCGATGCGACCCTGCTCGCGTGCATCGCGCTCTCGATGGCGCTCTTCGTGCGCGCGATCGAGCACGGACCGACGCTCGCCGCGACGCTCGCGCAGGGGCTCGCGCTGGGCGCGGCCCAGCTGGTGAAGGGGCCCGTCGGTCTCGCCGTGCCGCTCTTCTCGATGCTCGCGGCGCTGCTCGCCTTGCGCGGCGAGGCGCTCGACCGGCGCCGGCTCGCCCGATACGTCGCGCTCGCGGCGCTAGCCGGTATCGCGCTGTTCCTCGCGTGGGGTCTGCCGGCGAACGCGGCGACCGGTGGCGAGTTCCTGCGCCGCGGCCTGGGACATCACGTGCTCGAGCGCACGAGTCAGCCGCTCGAGGGACACGGCGGCAACTTCTTCGTCAGCCTGCCGTTCTACGTGCCGGTCGTGATCCTCGGCTTCGCGCCGTGGAGCGCGCTCTTGCCGCTCGCATGGACGATGCGCGGTCCGAGATGGAGTCGCGCGACGAAGATCCTGCTAGCGTGGAGCGCGCCGTGTCTCTTGTTGATGACGCTCGTGGCGACGAAGCTCCCCCACTACGTCCTGCCGAGCTTCCCCGCGCTCGCGATCCTCGCCGCGCGAGCGCTGACGTGCGCGCCGCGGGCGTCGACCCGCGCCTCGCGGGGCAGTGCGCTCGCCATCGGCGTGCTGGCGCTCGTGCTGTGTGGAGGACTCGCGCTCGCGCCGCGCCTCGCGCACATCGAGGCGCTCGCCGGCGGCGCGTGGAGCGCGGCCGTGCTGCTCGGATCGTGCTGGGCCTGGGCCGCGCACGCCGCGGCGCGTGGAGCTTGGTCGCGCGCCGCCCTCGGCCTGGTCGCCGGGCAAGTGGCGTTCGTCTTCGCGCTGGCGCTCGCCGGGCTGCCCGCGGTCGAAGCGACGAAGATCGCGCCGCGCCTGGGCGACGCGATCGCGCGCGACGTGCCGGCCGACGTGCCGATCGCGCGTCTAGGATTCGTCGAGCCGAGCCTCGACTTCCGTCTCAACCGTCCGCCGCTGCGCGAGCTGCAGGGCGACGCCGAGTTGCGCGCCTGGTTCGACGAGCCGGGGAGCGGACTGCTCGTCGTGCCGCGCGATCGTCTCGAGCGCGCCGGTTTCACGCAGCTGCCCGCGCGCGCGAGCGAAATCGAGCGCGTGCGCGGGCTCAACGTCGCCAAGGGTCGCGCGAGCGAAGTGCTGGCGATCCTGCGGCATTGAACCCGGCGTACACGCGCGATGACGCATCCGTCATGCTCGCGTCACGTCGTCCGGCGACGGGCCCTCGAGCCATTGGATGCGGCAGCGGCGGATGCGTCGTCCGCGGCGCGCTCGCGTCGGATGTTCCACGCGCGCGGTACTGCTACCATCGTGCGCCTCGGGCCATGTCGAGCTCTCCTCTGCTCCCCCGTGCAGTCCTGCTCGCTGTCGCGGCGGCGTCCATCGGCTGGTCGGTGCGCGCGCTCGTGTTCCCCGTGGCGGCGGACAGCGACGAGCACGCAGGCGACGAAGACCCCGCGGCGCCCGAGATCGCTGCGGACCAGATGCTCGTGCGCGTCACCACGGCCGAGGTCCGAGTGGGAGATCTTCCACTCGTCGTCAGCGTGCCCGGAGTCGTCCGCGCCGCGCCTGCCGCGGAGCGCGTGCTCTCCTCGCGGGCCAGCGGGCGCGTGCTCGCGACCTTCGCGAGCAACGGACAGAGAGTGAAGCGGGGCGAGCTGCTCCTGCGCTTCGAGACGGCGCCGCTCGAGGCCGCGCTCGCGCAGACACGCTTCGCGCTCGCGCAGGCCGAGAACCAGTTGGCGGAGTTCGAGGGCACGGGCCGCGACCGGCAGAAGATCGAGCTCGAGGCCGCCGCGAAACGCGCTGCATCCGCGCGAAAGCTCGCCGAGGAACAACGCGCCCGCCTCGAGCCCTTGCACGCCGACGGGCTGGTCTCCGACAAGGCCGTCTCCGAGGCCGAGCAGGCGCTCGAGCAGGCGCGCACGGAGCTCGAGATCGCCGAGCGCGCAGCCGCCTCGTTCCAATCGAGCGCCGCGGAGTTGCAGCACGCGACGCTCGTCGCGGCGCGATCCTCGGCGGAAGTGAGCCTGCACGAAGCGCAGGTCGTGTTGGAAGAGGCGGAGCTGCACGCTCCCTCCGATGGCCAGATCACGGCCTTCGTCGCGCGTGCGGGCGAGAAGCTCGAGCCCGGTGCGACGCTCGGCGTGCTGCTCGCGTCCGAACGGCGCGTGATCGCGTTCTCGCTGACCGCGGACGCGGCGGCGAGGCTGAGCCCCGGCGCGAAGGCGAGCTGGGAGGCCGCGGGCGGCGCGCGCGTCACAGGTACGCTCGCGAGCATCGCGGGCGCGGTGGATCCCGCGAGCGGACTCGTCGAAGCGCTGGTCGTGCCCGCGGACGGATCTCCGCCCGAACCACCTGGACTCTGCGTGCGCGGGGAGCTGGAAGTGCAGCGCTTGACGCAGGTCGCGCTCGTGCCCGAGAGCGCTCTGATCCGCGCGCATGAGAGCGAGATCGTCGTGCTCGCCACACCCGAGGGCCGGGCCAGGATCGCAAAGGTCAAGCTGCTCGGTCGCCACGCGGGCCTCGCCGCGATCGAGGGCGCGGTGCGCGCCGGCGAGCGCGTGATCGTCGACGGCGGCTACAACCTGCCCGACGGCGCGCGCATCGTCGAGTCGGTCTCGCTCTCCGGCCCGGCGCCTCGATGAAGTTCGTCGGCCGCGCGTTCGCACACCGGCGCGCCCTGTTCGTCCTGCTCGTGTTGCTGCTCGCTCTGGGCGTGCGCGCGTTGTCGACCGCCGCGCGCAGCATCTACCCGCGCGTCGCGTTCCCGCGCATCGCCATCGTCGCCGAGCGCGGCGAGCAGCCCGTGCGCGGCATGCTGATCGGCGTCACGCGGCCGATCGAGCAGGCGGTCGGTTCCGTGCCGGACCTGCTGCGCGTGCGCTCCAAGACCGTGCGCGGCGCGAGCGAACTCTCGCTCGATTTCCGGCCCGGGGCGGACATGCGCGAAGCGCTGTCGATGGTGCGCGCGCGCGTCGCCCAGGCAGGTCTCGCGGCCGACGTGAAGACCACCATCGAGCAGCAGACGCCGGCGGTGTTCCCGGTGCTCAGCTTCAACGTGATCCCCGACGCGCGCAGCGCCGCTGATCCGGTCGCGCGCGCGCGCCTCTCCGAGTGGGCCGAGACGGATCTCAAGCCGCGCATCGCGCGCCTCTCCGACACGTTCATGGTCACCGTGCAGAGCGGCGATCGGCGCGAGTTCGTGTTCGAGGCCGATCCCGTGCGTCTGGCGCAAGCGGGCATCGACATCCTGGCGGTCAAGGACGCGATCAGCGCCTCGAACCAGGTCGCCGCGGTCGGTCGATCGTCGAGCGAGGGGCTCCAATATCAACTGCTCGTCGACGGACAGCTCGACGAGCCCGCGCGGATCCTCGAGCTCGCGGTACGCCGAGAAGGAAGGGAGCCGGTGCGTCTCGTCGATCTCGGCGAGCTGATCGAGACGACCGCGGAGCGCACGCTGATCGTCACCGGAGGCGGTCAGGACGGTGTCGTCGTCAGCGTGTTCCTGCGCGACGGCGGCAAGGTCACCGAACTCTCGCAGGAAGTGCGCGAGATCCTCGCGGCGGCGCGGCCGCGGGTGCCGGGCGGCGGCGAGATCGTCCCGGTCTACGACCAGGCCGTGCTCGTCGACGATTCCATCGCCGGCGTGCGCGACGCGATCGGCGTCGGAGCGGCGCTCTCGATCCTGGTCATCGCGCTGTTCCTCGGCAATTGGCGCGTGACCGTCGTGGCGGGACTCGCGATCCCGATCTCGGTGCTGCTCACGATCGCGCTCTTTCCGCTCGTGGGAGAGTCGCTCAACCTGATGAGCCTCGGCGGCCTGGCCGTGGCGATCGGGTTGATCATCGACGATGCGATCGTCGTCGTGGAGAACGTCGCGCGCCACGCGCAAGCGATCCCGCGCGATGCTCCGGCGCGCGAGCTCTTCCGCGCCGTGTCGCTCGGCACGGGCGAGGTGCTCGGGGCGATCATCGGATCGTCGTTGACGACGGTCGTCGTGTTCGTGCCGCTCGTCCTGCTCGAAGGCGTCGTCGGACAGTTCTTCCAGAGCCTGAGCCTCGCGCTCGGGATCAGCATCCTCGCCTCGATGCTCGTTTCGCTCGTCTACACGCCGTTGATGCTGCTCGCGCCACGGCTCGCGCCGACGAAGGGCGTGAGCGCGCGACGCTGGATGACCCGGCTCCAGGAGCGTTACGCCCGCGCCGCCGGCGTCGCGCTCGCGCATCCTTGGATCGCCGGACTCTCGCTGCTCGCGATCGCACTGCTCGGCGCGAGCGGACTGCGCGGCATCCAGACCGGATTCCTGCCCGAGATGGACGAAGGCGGCTTCGTGCTCGACTACAGCCTGCCGGTCGGGACGAGCCTCGCCGAGACCGACGCGGCCTGCCGCCGCATCGAGGCCGTGCTGCTCGACACGCCGGAGATCGCCTCGCTCTCGCGGCGCACCGGCGCGGAGCTCGGGTTCTTCGCCACCGAGCAGTTCACCGGCGACATGCTCATCGGCCTGAAGCCGCGTCGCGAACGCGAGCGCGACGTCTTCGCCATCCTCGACGGGCTGCGCGCGCGGCTCGCGACGGAAGTCCCGCAGGCGGAGGTCGAGTTCATCCAGGTGATGCAAGACACGATCGCCGATCTGGCGGGCAATCCCGAGCCGATCGAGGTCAAGCTGCTCGGCGCGCAGTACCCGACGCTGCAGCAGGCGGCCGACGACGTCGAGCGCGCGCTCGGCGCCATCCCCGGCATCGTCGACGTGAAGAATCACGTCTCCTTCGGCAGCCCTGAGCTCTCGTGGAAGCTCGATCCGCTGCGCGTGGCGCGGATCGGATCCTCCACCGAGCAGCTCGCCGCGGACACGAGCGCGCAGCTGCTCGGCGACGTCGCGACGCGCATCCAGCAAGGCGATCGGTTCGTCGACGTGCGCGTGCGCTTCCCCGAACGCTGGCGCGCCGATCGCAGCGTCGAGGGCGACGGTCCTGCGGTGTTGATCCCGAACCGTCTCGCGGGCCAGGCCGCGCAGCTCGTGCCGCTGTCTTCGCTCGCGCAGTTCCAGAACAAGCTCAGCGAGAACGAGCTCGAGCGCGAGAACCAGACTCCGATGGTGCGCGTCACGGCCGGCGTCTCCGGGCGGGACCTCGGCTCGGCGAGCCGCGCGGTCGAGAGGGCCGTCGGCGCGCTGCAGCGCGATGCCTCCGTGCGCGTCGAGTTCGGCGGGCAGTCGCAGAGCCAGAAGACGGCCTTCACCAACCTGCTCCTCGTGTTCGGGATCGGCGGCGGCCTCGTGTTCCTGCTGCTCGTCGTGCAGTTCCGTTCCTTGCGGCTGCCGGCGGTGATGTTCCTCGCGCTGCCCTTCGGCCAGCTCGGCGGACTGTGGGCGTTGCACCTCGCCAAGGTGCCGCTCAACATCAGCTCGGGCATGGGCCTGATCATGCTCGTCGGACTCGTGGTGAAGAACGGCATCATCCTGATCGAGTACGCGCAGCAGCTGCGCCGCGAGGGCCGCCGCGAGGCCGACGCGATCCTCGAAGCCGCGCGCATCCGCTTGCGCCCCATCCTGATGACGACCTGCGCGGCGATCGCGGGTCTCTTGCCTCTCGCGTTCGGGCTCGGCGCCGGATCGGAGCTGCAACGGCCGCTCGCGATCACGGTCATCGGCGGCCTGCTCGTCTCGACGCTCTTCACGCTGATCGTCATTCCACTGGGCTGTTCCGTGCTCGCGCGCGGTCAGCTCGTCCCGGATGGAGCGGATGTCGCGTAGCGCACGACAGGCGCGCGGCGCGTGCATGGAGCGCGAGTCCAGGCGCTCACGCCCCATGCGACGCCGAGTGTGCGCGGCACTGGCTGTGTTCGCGCTCGTGCTCGGCGTGAGCTGCCGCGCGACCGTGGCCGAGCCGCGACTCGCGCCGGCGTGGGCGGAAGAACAGGCGCGGACACCGCTCTCGCGCGCGGACTGCATCGCCCTCGCCACGCGCAGCGCGCCGAATGCGGCCGCGTGGCAGGCGCGCCGGCTCGCCGCGCGCGCGGGGCTCGAGAGCGCAGATCGCTTCCCGAATCCGACGCTCTCGCTCGGCTGGGAGGACTTCGGCCTGAACCACGCCGCCGCCGCGGGCAGCGTGCAGACCACGTTGAGCCTCGCGCTCGCGCTCGAGGACGTGTTCGCGCGCAAGCGCCGCGCAGCCGCGGCGCGACACGAGCTCGAAGCCGAGGAAGCGGACCTGCGCGCGCAAGCCGCGCAACTCGCGGCCGACGTGTCGCGCGCCTACGACGAGCTCGTCGCCGCGCGCACGCGCGCGACCTTGCAAGCCGAGCTCAGCTCGGTCGCGGAGAAACAGCGCGCTGACGTCGAGCGCTTCGCGACGAGCGGCCTCGCCGCACGCGTCGACCTGGAGCGCGCTTCCGCCGAGCTCGCGCAAGCCGAGGCGCAACGCGCGCAGGCGACCGTCGAGGCCGACCGGCTCGAACTCGCATTCGCCTTCGCGCTCGGTTTCGAACGACCGCAGCGGCTGCAACTCTCCGAAGCCCTGCGGAACGCGAGCTCGACGCCCTCGCGCGACCTCGCCGAGCTCCTCGCTCTGGCCGCGAGCGCGCGCTCGGAGATCGCGGCAGCGGCCGCGCGATATCAGGCCGAACTCGAACGCAGCAGGCTCGCCGCGGAGCGCCTGCAGTTCCTCCCCGCGCTCGGCGCCGGCCCGCGCAGGCAAGGTGACGAGCTGCGCGGCGTCGCGACGATCGACGTGGTCCTGCCCGTGTTCGATTCCGGCGCGGCCGCGGAGCACGCGCAGTCGGCCGCGCTCCTCGCCGCGGCCGCGGCGTTGCGCGCGAGCGCGCACGAGGTCGCGCGCGACGTGTGCAGCGCGCTCGAACGACTCCGCGCCGCCGAGACGTACCTCAGCGAGCACGCTCGCGACCTCGCCGCGCGCCGCCTCGCGCTGCGCGAGAGCACCGAGCGCCTCTTCCGCGCCGGCGAAGCTCCCTACGCCGACCTCGCGCTCGCGCGCCGCGACGAAGTCGAAGCGCGCCTCTCCCTGGTCGACGCCGAGCTCGCCGCCGCCGCCGCGCGCGTCGACCTCGACTTCGCCGTCGGCGCGCTCGAAGTGCGCGAGCCTCGGCCCTGAAACGTCGCGGGCCCGGCCGCATCGAACGGCGGCCGTGCGTCGATCGGGCTCCGCGTTCGGAGAGAACGCGCGCTGCAGCACCGCGCGCTGGGCGACGGCCTCGCGCGCGCGAGCGAGCTCACGAACTCGTCGTCGCGCTTGAAGCGCACTCGAGACGTGGGCTACGGACTGGGATGGATGTCCTCAATGGGCTCTCCGACGCCGTCGCGGCGCTCGTGGAGCGCGTCTCCCCCTCCGTCGTGCACGTGCGCGCGATGGTCCAGCGCTCGCGCGGTCTCGCGAGCGGTTCCGGCGTGATCGTCGGCGACGGCTCATACGTGCTGACCAACAGTCACGTGATCCACGGCGCGAGCGCGGTGGAGATCGAGCTCGCCGACGGCCGCACGCGCATCGCCGACGTCGTCGGCGACGACCCGCCGACGGATCTCGCCCTGCTCTCGATCGGCACGCCGCCGGGAGGCAATGCGATGCCCGCGGCGGAGCTCGGCGATTCGAACGGCGTGCGCGTCGGCGACGTCGTCATCGCGCTCGGCTCGCCCTTCGGCTTGTCGCGCACGGTCACGCTGGGGTTCGTCAGCGCGCTCGGCCGCACCTTGCGCGGCAACGCCGCCGACGGCTCCGGTGGTCGCGCGATCGAGGGCGTGATCCAGACCGACGCGGCGCTCAACCCGGGCAATTCCGGCGGGCCGCTGGTCGACCGGCGCGGCTGCG
Source organism: Planctomycetota bacterium (assembly GCA_044228975.1). Lineage (GTDB taxonomy): Bacteria > Planctomycetota > UBA1135 > UBA1135 > JADJNY01. The sequence continues at coordinate 10,970 of JBGATX010000060.1, forward strand.
TCGTCGGCATCAATACGGCGATCGTCGCGCACGCGCAGGGGCTCTGCTTCGCCGTGCCGAGCAACACGGCGTCGCTGGTGAAGAGCGAGTTCCTCGCGCACGGCCGCGTGCGGCGCGCATGGCTCGGCATCGCGTGCGAGGAGGTGCTCCTGCCCATGCCGCTCGCGCGTTCGCTGGAGCTCGACAGCGGTCGCGGCGTCGCGCTGCGCAGCGTCGATGCCGGCGGACCGGCTGCACAGGCCGGCTTGCGCGCGGGCGACGTGCTCGTGCGCTGCGACCAGCGGCGCATCGCGACCGTCGCCGACCTGCACCGCGCGCTCGCGAGCGACGCGATCGGCCGCCCGGTCGAGCTCGCCTTCGTGCGCTCGGCGAAGATCGAGCGCGTCGACGTGCGACCGATCGAGGCGCGCACGCGACGTCGCTGAGCCGGCACGAGCTTTTTTTCAGCTCTCCGCAACCATCTCCATCCCTGCGGACAAGTACGCTGGGAGCAGCGCCCGGCTCGTCTCCCCTTCCGTTCGGAGCGAATTGGGCGCGGAGGAGTGTCTCGCGATGAAGCGGATCAAGCGGTCTTGGGTCGGAGTGGCGGCCTTCGTCGGCATGGCGAGCATCGCCAGCGCGCAAGCGGTGCACGTGCTCACCGACGGCAGCGGAGTCGATCTGCAGATTGCGATCGACACCGCGCTCGACGGGGACACGCTCCTGCTCCACGGCGGTTCCTTCAGCGGCGTCCACATCGGCGACAAGTCGCTCTCGATCGTGTCCGAGCCCGAACAGTCAACGTCCATCCAGGCCCTCGACGTCACCGGTCTCTCCGCGGGCAAGCGCGTCGTGCTCACGGGCCTGCTCCTGCTCACGGACAACGCGGTCGCCACCGCCGGATTCCCGCAGCCGCCGCGTCCGGCCTTGTCGCTCGCGAGCTGCGCGGGGAGCGTGCGCCTGCAGAACGTGCACTGCCTGCCGTTCGTTCCCGACAGCGGCGCCGACGGTGCGCGGATCGTCGACTGCGCCGACGTCGCCTTCCTCGATTGCGAGCTGGTCGGCGGCGCCAAGCGCAGCACCAATTGGGCGTACGCGTACTTCGGCCCGGGAGCGGGTGTGCGCTCCAGCGGCGCAGGACAGGTCGCGTTCTACGCCTGCACGTTGCGCGGCGGGCGCGGCATGGACTCGCACTGGATCTCGCAATTCCCGGACGTCCCGTTGACGCTGATCGGGGCGGTCACGGGCGCGGCCGGCGCGAACATCGACGGGACGACGACGTTCTTCGGTGCTTCGGTGGTGCGGGGCGGGGACGGCGGTCGAGGTGTCAACGCCACGTGCAACTTGATCGCGAACTGCATCGGCGGCGCCGCGAACAACGGAGTCTCGGGCGGAGCCGGCATCGCCTCGTTCAACGCGACCGCGTTCGTCGTCGATTGTGCGCTCGACGGCGGCCTCGGCGGCGCGGGCGGAGCCGGCGCCAATTGCTCGTCCTGTCCCAACCCGATCATCTACCCGCCAGGAGCGAACGGTCCGCACGGAGTACCGAACTGGGGCAACGTGACCCTGTCGCCTGGCCTCGTGACGCGACTCGGCGTGACGCCGCTCGTGCGCGAGCTGCACGCGATCTCGATCGACGTGACCGGCACGCCGGGCGATGTCGTCACGTTCGCGATCTCGCAGGGCTCGCCGTGGATCCTCGCGCCCTCGTTCCAAGGCGTCTTCCTCTATGGCCCCGGTGTGCGGCGCGTCACGCTCGGCATGATCCCGGGCAGCGGTGTGCTCTCAACGTCGTTGCCGTTCGGGCCGCTGCCTCTCGGCATCGAATCGTCGACGCGCTACTTGCAGCTCTTCGTGCGCGACCCCGGCGGCGCGACGCATCTCGGCAGCGCCGCGGTGATCAAGATCGTCGGGCAGTCGTTCTGAGAACGCGGTCAGCGATCACGCCCGTCACGAAAGGCACAGCCAGCGTCGATCCCACGACGCGTACTGCAGACGGGCATCGGATCCGCGCAAGAGGAAGGTCGAGAGATCGACACTGAGCCGCCACGCCTTGGGGTCGTCGTTCATGACCCATGGCGGGCCGAGGTACGACCACGCGGTGTACGGCCCGCATTCGGTCGGCGGAATGTGCGCGATGAACTCGGGCACGAGCTCCTCCAGCGACTCCGGCGGCTTGCCGCGCGCCGAGACGAAGCGATCGAGCGCGTCAATGAGTGGAGCGCCGGTCCGTGCCGCGTCGTCGAGGTAGCGCTCCGGCCACAGATACGCGGAGGCGCGACCACCGCCCGCGACGACGACGACGAACCCGAGCGCGCCTGACGCGAAGAAACACCGCCGGCCGATGGCCAAGCGCTTCGAACGATGCGCCGGGAGCGACGTCCGTGCGGCGTCGCGCAACATGAACCCGTGGCGCGCCAGGAGCCAGGCGACGAGCGAAAGTCCGAGCAGCGCGAACGGGTCCACGCCACGATGCTAGCGCGAACACGACGCTCGAGGTGTCAGCGCAGTCGTCCGCGCACGAAGGTCTCGATCACCGGTGCGCTCGGCGCACCGTTCCAACGTCTCCATTCGCCTTCCGCGAGCCCGTCGACGTAGCGACCGCTCGCGAGCTCGCGACGCTGGTCGTCGAAGTGTGACCACTCGCCGTTCGCACGGCCGTCCACGAAGCTCCCGCGCGCGGCGACGGTTCCATTTGGGTGGAACGAGGTCCACGGACCGTGCTCGCGGCCGTCGCGGAAGGAACCGAGCTCGAGCAACGCGCCGTTCTCGTCGCAGAAGCTCCATTCGCCTTGCATCGCGCCGTGCGAGAAGCTGCCGGAGCGCGAGAGCGCACCGCTCGCTTGCCAGAAGCTCCACAGCCCGTCGGGCTCGCCTTCGCAGTACTCCCCGACGCTCTCGAGCGCGCCGTTGTCGTGCCACGACGTCCACCGTCCGCACGGACGGCCGCCCTCGAAGCTGCCGAGCTCCATCGGCATTCCGTTCGCGTGCCAGAACGCCCACGCGCCCTGCATGCGTCCATGCTCGAACGATCCGCGCGCGCGCGGCGTGCTGTCGGCGAACGTCCACTGCCATTCGCCCTGCATCTCGCCGCGCTCGAAGACGCCCCAGCGCACTCCCGACTCGTCGCACAAGACCCATTCGCCGACGAGCACGCCGCGCGCGTACGTTCCGCACGCTTCGAGGAGTCGATTGGGCCGTTGCAGGAGCCATTCACCGTCGCGCTCGCCAGCGCGCCACGCGCCGCGCAGCGAGAGCACGCCGTTCTCGTGCCAGCGCAGCTCGCGTCCGTCGGGCACCCACGCGCCGTTCTCGCCGCGCACGAGCTCGAGCGTCTGACGCGCCGCGCCATTGCGATAGTGCAGTTCCTCGACGCGCCGCTCGCGCGCGTGGACGCAAAGGCACGCGAGCAGCGCGAGCGCGATCACGTGAGCAGCTCCAGCTTCGGCCACCGCCCGGCGATGATCGTCTCGGGTTCGATGCCGAAACCCTGCGACAGCACGCAGCCGTAGAGCGAGCGGAAATCCGTCGTCGCGATCGGATCGCCGTCGTCGAGCTCGCTCAAGGACGGCGTGCGGCCGTGGAATCCGCCGCGCACGCGCTCGCCGCACACGAACGCGAGCCCCGCCGAGCCGTGATCCGTTCCGCCGGACGCGTTCTCCGCCACGCGCCGGCCGAACTCGGAGTAGGCGAGCACGAGGATGTCGCGACCGTCGTGCGTCTCGCGCACGTCCTCGAGGAACGCGCCCAGCGCCGCGTCGAGCTCGCCGAAGAGCTTCGCCTGCCGGTGCTGCTGCAGCGTGTGCGTGTCGTAGCCCTGGTGCGTCACCGACACGACGTCGATCGCGCACGGGCCGAGCAGCAGCGCGGCCGCGGTGCGCAGCTGCGACGCGAGCACGCCCGATGGATACTCGACGCGCGGTCGGTGGCGCGCGATCGCGTCCTGCACGGTCGCGCACGAGCTCTCGGCGCGCCGACGCACCGCGCGGACGTGATCGAGGCTGGAATTCGAGCTCTCCGACGCGCACTCGCTCCGCGGCTCGACGGCCCAGCGGTAGCGCGCGGGAGATTCGAGCGTGAGCACCGGATGCGTGCGCGTGCGCAGCGCGAACGGCATCCACGGACCGACGTGGACGGCGTGCGGGACGAGCACGTCGTCGGGATGCAACGCGGCGATCAGGCGTCCGATCCAGCCGTCGTTCAGCGCGCGCCCGCGGTCGCTCGCCGTGTGCCAGCGATCGAGCGAGCGGAAGTGCGAGCGATCGGGCTCTGGCATGCCGACGCCTTCGACGAAGCCCACGCGCCCTTGCTCGAACTGCGCGCGCAGCTGCGTGAAGGCCGGGTGCAGCGCGCGCCGATCGTCGAGCGGCAGGAGCGCGCCGTCCGTGCGCGCGAGCTGCGGCCGCGCGCGTTCGTAGTCGTCGTTGCCGCGCGGCGCGAGCAGCGTGAGCCCGTCGTTGCCGCCCGAGAGCTCGAGCAGGAGCAGGCGCACGGTCGCGTCGCGCGCTCGAACTCCGCGCGCCAGCTCCCCGCGGACGTCGCGTCGAGGACTCCGTCGTCGACGCCTCGCGCCCGCGGCTCCCAGCCGCTCGCGTGCACGCGCCGCAACACGCCCCAGCTCCCGCGCCAGGCCGATGCATCGCTCGAATCGGCCCAGAAGGACTCGGGCAGCAGGCCGAAGAGGAACGCGGTCACGTTGTCGCGCTGCACGAGCGTGTTCGTCGTGATCCAGGCCGTGCCTTCGTCCCAGCCCTTCACGCTCGGCGCGTAGAAGAGCCGCTGCCCGCACACCGCGGCACCTTCCCACAGCGCGAGGCCGGGGACATCGAGCTCGAGACGCCTCGCGAGCTCGACGAAGTGCACGATCGGCCCGGGGATGCGCTGGCCGACGACCTCGTCGCGCACGAAGCGCGCATCGCGCACGAGCTGGCGCAGGAACTGCGCGATGTCGTAGTCGCTCTCGAGCAGCACGTCCGCGTATTCGTCGACGCGCGCGTCGTCGCTGGAACAACCTTCGAGCCACGCGAGCAACTTGTTCGCGAGGAAACGCGCGCAAGTGCGACGCTCGAGGATCAGATCGATCACGAGCTCGCCGTCGAGGATGCCCGTGACGCCAAAAACGGTCTTGCGTCCGTAGTCGTGGCCTCCGTGCGAGAACACGAACTGCCCGCGCTCCTGCGTCCAGCCGGTGAACGCGCGCGCGATCTCGCGCACGTCGATCTCCGTGTAGTTGCCGCGGCCGAGCGTGTGCAGCTCGACCAGCTCGCGCGCCCAGTTCTCGTTGGGGTGCGAGCGGCGGCTCTTCTCGTTGTCGAGGAAGCGCAGCATCGCCGGCGTGCGCGCGATCGCGCGCAGGAGCTCGCCGAAGTGCGCCAGCGCGAACTCGCGCTCGAGATCGACCTTGCGCACCATCCAGTCGGCGACGCCGACCTCCTTGAACGACGTCGCGAAGTGGCCGTGCCAGAAGAGCGCCAGGTTCTCGCGCAGCGGCGCCGGACCGCGCGCCATCTCCCGCAGCCACCACGACGCCTGGCGCACGATCGGCCGCGTGTAGTCGGTCTGGCCGTCGAGCGCTTCGTCGCGGTTCTCGAGCATGCCCTCGAGGCTCGCGCGCGGATCGACGAGTCCGTTGCGCAACGCGCCGGCGCCGGGATTCTGCGCGCTCGCGCCCACGATCGGACCCGGCCGCGGCTCGCGCGCCGCGCCGAGCCAGCGTTCGAGCGACGCCTCGAGCCCGTCGTGCGCGACGCGCTCGAGCTCGGCCGCGTCCGCACCGAGCGTCAAGCGGTTCGTCGCGTGCTCCGCGAGGCGAGCCGGGAGCGACGTCGCGCTGCCGGCCGCCGATCCTCCGCCGGGCGCGGATGCGAGCGTCGAAACGAGCAGGAACCAGGGAGGGTGCATCGAGCTCCGCGCTGCGTCCGGCGTCGGCTCGACGGCGAGCCGCGCCGGGACGTCTGCGCACCACGTGGCCGCGCGCCGAGCAGGCCGTTGCGCGAATCGTCGCGATTCGCGCGGGCGGCTCAGCGCCGGAGCGCCCGACGCGCTCTCCACGACCGCCTCGGCGATCGCCTGCGAGAGACGCCGATGACCCTCGACCGTCGGGTGGTAGTAGTCGAGGAAGAGCGCGTCGTACTCCGCGCCCTCGGCCGCCAGCGCCGTGCGTCCGTCGACGACGGAGAGCTTCTCGGCGCGCGCCACCGCGAGCGTCTTGTCCGTGTAGAGCTGCAGCACGGGCTTCGCGCACGGCCGCGGTCTGGCGCGGCGGCGCGAGCAGCACGGAGCGCGCGCCGTCGTTCGAGACGCGCCGCTCGAGCTCGCGCAGGCACGATTCGAACTCGCCCACGAGCAGACGCGCTCGCCCTCCCACTGCGGATCGCCGATGTTCTTCAGGTTGGACCGATCCACGAGCGTCGTTCGCGCGCGCGGCGCTGGATCTCGGAGCGCCCACCGCGCCCTCGTCGATCCACCGTGCCACGACGTGCGCGAGCCAGCACTGCGCGCAGACGCTCGGTGAAACGGCCCCAGGCGTGCGTCTCGAAGGCGGGCTGGCGATGAGCACGCCGTCGGACTGCTGCATCGACGCGGCGTGCTCGTTCGTCGCGCCGAACGCCGCGACGACGACGTCGGGACGGAACGCGCGCACGTCGCGCGCATAGCGCTCCAATCCCTGGCGCACGGTCGAGCCGCCACGTCTGCGTCGAGGCCTCGGCCGGCACGCCGCGCTCGGCGAGGCGCTGCGCGAGCTGCGCCGTCCAGCACTCCTCGCAGCGCACGCCATAGCCGAAGGTCGAGCTGGCGCGCCGAGCGTCGCGATCACGCAGCACGCCCGGCGTCTTCTCGCGCGCGAGCTCGGGCCCGCGAAAACCGGCGGCGTTGATGGCGTCGCGTCCCCACGGCACGAGCGCGCCGGGCACGGGCTTCCACAGCTCGTAGGCGTCGCGCGCGTGCAGCGAGCGCCCGTCGACCTCGCCTTCGGGCAGCGGGAGCGCGATCGGGCTCGCGTCGGCCGGATAGTCGAAGCCGACGAGCACGACGACGATCTCGAGCACGCCCACGAAGGCGAGCGGCGCGACGAGCGCGAGGGCCAGACGCACGATCCACTTCTTCACGCTCATCGATGTTCGCATGCGGCCACGCGTCGCGCAGCTCACCTCGAGAGGCGCGCCTCGAGCTCGTCGGCCAGCGCGGCGCCGATCCTGGCGTGCACGACCGCCGTGGGTTCGATCGGGCCGAGGAACAGGTCCTGGTAGGTCGCGCCCTCCTTCACGAGCTCCGCGAGCAGCGGCTTGACGTCGATCACGGGCAGGTCGAGCTCGCGCCCGACCTCGAGCGTGATGCGGGTGTAGTCCTCGAGCACCGGCGCCGCGCGCGTGAGCCGCGGTTGTCGATGCGGCGCGACGAGCACGAGCCGCGCTCCGTCGGTGTGCACCTCGCGCGCGAGCGCGCGCAAATCGGCGCGGAACTCCTCGGGCGAAACGCGCCGCACGCCGCTCCAGCCGGCCTCGCCGGCGGGATCGAAGTCCTCGCCGACGCGCAGCAGGTCGCCGGGAATTCCCGCGGCGTCGGGAGAGCCGCCCGGACGGCCGAGCACGCGCGCGAAGAGGTGCGCGAGTTTCAGTTCGCGCCGCACGCGCTCGGTGAAGGTGCTCCAGCCGCTCACGCCGAGCGTCTCGCGCGCGATGAGCTCGTCGTCGCCGACGAGGCTCGCCGCGACGTGCTCCTCGCACGCGCCGAACGCCGCGACGACGACGTCGGGCTTCCACGGCCGCACGTCGCGCACGTAGCGCGCGCGGCCCTGGCGCGAGGTGAATCCGATCACGCCGGCGTTGAGCGCCTCGCACGCGCGGCCTCGCGCGCCGAGCTTCTCCGCGGCGACCTGGATCCAGCATTCGTTCGCGTGCACGCCGCTGCCGAAGGCGACGGCGTCACCGAGCGCGGCGATGCGCAGCGTGCCGGACGCGCGCTCGCGCGCGCCGGGCGCCGAGCGGAATCCGTCGCTGCTCAGGCGCTCGCCGAACCAGGGCAGCTCGGCGCGCGCGATCGGGCTCCACAGGAGCTCCCGATCGCGCGCGTGAACGAGCCTGCCTTCGATGCGGCCGCCGGCGAACACGCTCGGCAAGGGACTGGGCGGCGGCGGATAGTCGAAGCCGAAGAGGAGCAGCAGCGTCTCGAGCGTCCCCGCCGCGCAGACGGCGACGAACGTGGCCACGAGCAGGCGTCGCAGGAGCTTCTTCATCCGCCGAGAATCGCGGCAGTGTGCCATGGAGCGCGACTCGGTCCCACGCGCGAGGCGGGGATGTCGGATGAGCTCCCTGACCTGCGGGCCGTGCAGCGCATCGGCGGCCTCGGGTCGGGTAGCGTGGACCGGAGGCGCGAGCGGGTCGTGCGCTTGCGCGCGAGCCGGTGAGAAAGATGCCGTGTACCGTACGTCGATGAAGATCACCATCCTCGGAGCGGGCAACGTCGGATCGGCTCTCGGTCGCGTGTGGGCGCGCGCGCAGCACGAGATCGTGTTCGGCGTGCCTCAGCCGCGCAGCGAGAAGACGCGGGCGGTGCTCGCTTCGATCGGAGCGCAGGCCAGTGCCGCGCGCGTCGCGGAAGCGGTGCAAGGGAGCGACGTGATCGTGCTCGCGACGCCGTGGGATGCGACGCAAGCGGCGCTCGCGAGCGCGGGTTCGCTCGCGGGCCGAGTCGTGATCGACTGCACGAATCCGCTGAAGCCCGATCTCTCGGGCTTGAGCGTCGGTTTGACGAGCTCAGGCGCGGAACTGGTCGCGGGCTGGGCGCGCGGAGCGAGCGTGTTCAAGGCCTTCAACCAGACCGGCGCGGACAACCTTGCCCGGCCCGAGCGCTATGCGCAGAAGCTCGTCATGTTCGTGTGCGGCGACGACGCAGCGAAGAAGCCGCTGGTGATGCAGCTCGTGCGCGACGCGGGCTTCGAAGCGCTCGACGCGGGCCCGTTGACCGCCGCGCGCCTGCTCGAGCCGCTCGCGATGCTCTGGATCCACCTCGCCTACGGTGCCAAGCAGGGTCGCGACTTCGCGTTCGCGCTCGTTCGCCCGGCGAAGTGAGCGCCGCGCCAGCCCGCGCGCCCCAATCGCTGCTGAATCAATCGTCGAGCGCGTAGAAAACACGGACCGCGTCCTTGAAGTCACGTTGGAAGCTCGGTGGGAACTCGTCGAAGGGACTTGCGTCGAAATCCAGTCGCTCCAGCACCGCGCGCAACCGCGTCCGGTGCTCGCGATGACGATCCCAGTGGCTCGGCGACGAGCGCAGCACCGACCACAACAAGTCGCCTGTGAAGAGGTCCCCTTCGGCGAACGCATCGCGCTCGAGGACCTCGAGAGCGAGCGGCACCAGGAACAGGAGCCCGATTCCCTGCCCGATGAGGAGCCGCAGGTCTTCGACCGTCAGCTCGCCGATCGGCTTGCGCCGCAACGCGTGGCAAGCGGTCACGACATGCGACTGGATCCGCGGCGGACCCCAGACGTCGCGCTCGAGCTCCTCGAGCGTCTGCCCTCGTCGCTCGCGATTCAGATCTCGCGCCATGTCCGAGAGCTTGGTCCCGAGTGACGAACGGGTGCGACACGCGTGGGGCCTCGACCACCCTCGCGGGATCGGGAGGCGGACGTCGGCTCCGCGTCCGAGCCTCCCTCGGGGCCCGATCGTTCGCCCCGCGCCCAAGCTGGACCTGCATGCGCTCGACCCCGTCCCGGTCCGTCCCGCATGCGAACTTGGACCCACGATTCGAGTATGGCGGAGATTCGCTCGATGAAGGTAGGTAGCGCATGTCCTCAGGAACCCGCGAGCTTGCCCGGATTTCGGTCGATCCTCGAACGACTCGACGGAGATGTGACCGATGTCTTCTCGGTTCGCGCGCGCTCGCGGGCTACATTGGGCCGCCATTCCTGGCGCTCGTCGAACTCCGCGTTCGTGTGCTGGGTCCCCACTCCACGACACGCGTGCGCGGCTTGATTCAACGCGAGAGCTTCAACACGAACCTGGACGCCCCCTTCGCGCAGCCGCGATCCCGGCGCAACGCCACGAGCGTGCGCGCGTGCGGCGCGAGGCGACCGACTCCCACCTTTGGACGCAGCGAAACGTCCGCGCGCCCGCTCGCGCGCAGAACCGAACGCAATGGAGCGCGGGACGCTGACCCGCGCACGACGGCTGCGTCCTCTGGATGCAAGAGACCTTCATGAGCAACTCCGCGGAAACGACGAGCCGGCGCAGCGGGCTCTGGCCGATGATCGTGCGCTGGTTCGACTCGTCCCAGACCAAGGTGAGCACCGATCCGGCCGACGCCTACCGCGTCGACTGGGTGCGCGTGCTGCCCTTCGTCGCGCTGCACGTCGCCTGCGTGCTCGTCCTGTGGGCCGGCTTCAGCTGGATCGCGCTCGCCGTCGCGCTCGCGCTCTACGCCGTGCGCATGTTCGGCATCACGGCCTTCTACCACCGCTACCTCTCGCACCGCGCCTATCGCCTCGGCCGCGGCATGCAGTTCGTGTTCGCGCTGCTCGGCGCCGCCGCGGCGCAACGCGGTCCGCTGTGGTGGGCCGCGCACCATCGCAATCACCACCGCGTCTCCGACGGGCCCGACGATCCGCATTCGCCGCTGCGCGCGGGCTTCTGGTGGAGCCACGCCGGCTGGTTCCTGGCGCGCGTGCACTTCAAGACGCGCCTCGAGCTCGTGCGCGACTGGGCGCGCGTGCCGGAGCTGCGCTTCCTCGATCGCTTCGACGCGCTCGTGCCGATCGCGCTCGCGGGCGCGACGTACCTGCTCGGCTGGTGCCTCGAGCGTTGGGCGCCGAGCCTCGGCACGAACGGCTTCCAGATGTTCGTCTGGGGCTTCCTGATCTCGACGGTCGTGCTCTACCACGCGACGTTCACGATCAACTCGCTCTCGCACACCTTCGGCTCGCGGCGTTTCGAGACGCGCGATGCGAGCCGCAACAACGTGTGGCTCGCACTGCTCACCTTCGGCGAGGGCTGGCACAACAACCACCATCACTACCCGCGCTCCGCGCGCCAGGGTTTCTACTGGTGGGAGATCGATCTCTCGTACATGACGCTGCGCGCGCTCTCGCTCATCGGGCTCGTGCACGACCTGCAGCCCGTCCCCGCGCGCGTGCTCGAGCGGCGCCGCAGCAACGCAGGCTCGCTCGCGGAACCGCGCGGCGAGCGGCCGGCGCCCTGACGGCGTCGCGTCGACAATTCAGCTCGACGGCTCGAGGCCCGGCAATCCGTCGAGGCTGCGCGCGTTCTTCTCGGCGCGGTATTGCCGCAACCCCTGCGGGCCTTTCTTCTCCGCCGAGCGCGCGAGCGTGTCGCGCTCGCCGACGAAGGCGAGCTGCGGCACGCCGAAACCGCACGAGTCGGCGATGCGCAGGAGCTTCGCCCGCACGATCGCGCGCGCGCCGGCGTGGTCGGGGAACCGCGCGCGCAGGTGCTCCCACTCCGACGATCCCGGAACGATCACGTCGCCGCGCCCGTGCAAGCGCACGATTTTCGGCGGCCCCTCGAAGGCGCAGAAGAGGAACACGATGCGCCCGTTCTCGCGCAGATGTGCGATCGTCTCGACGCCGCTGCCGGTGAGATCGAGGTAGGCGATCTCGCGTTCGGCGAGCACGCGCAACGTGTCCATGCCCTTGGGCGAGCAGTTCACGAGTCCTTCGCTCGCGAGCGGCGCCGTGGCGACGAAGAACACGTGCTGCGCCTCGATCCAGGCGCGCAGTTCCGAAGTGATGGAATCGTAGAGCTTGCCCACGGCGAGAGTCGGAATCGCGCACGTTCGCGCGCCGCCGTGCGCCATTACGCCATTCGCGAGCATGCGCGTCGAGCAGCTGCTCGCCGCGGAACACTGCCCGCGATGCGCAGCGAGCTCAGCGATTGCGCGCCAGCAAATCCAAGCGCAGCTCGAGATCGCTGTCGGCGATGATCACGCGATCTCTGCCGTCGAGCGCGAGCGGCCACAGGCTCAGCACGTAGGTCCCGGCGGCGAGGCCATCGATCGCGTACGTGCCGTCGCGCGCGACCGAGCCGCCCTTCACGGCGCCGGGGTAATTGTGTCCCTCGAGACGCACGGACACCTGCAGATTCCCCGGTGGATTCAGTTCCGGGCCGTCGGCGCGCGCCACGCGACCGAACAGGCGCGTTCCCGGCACGACGAGGTCGCGCACGAAGTCCTCGTCGCCGACTTCGAACACGCCGAGCTCGAGTTCCTCGAGGCCGTGCGACGCGAGCCTCGCGCCCACGCGATACGAACCCGGCATGAGACGCATGCGGAAGCTCTCGTCGCCGGTCTCGAAGGTGAGCAACGAGTCCCGTCCGGTCGGGTCGCGCACGAAGAGCGCAGCGCCGAAGGGAATGGGCACGCCCGAGCGCGTGACGATCTTCCCCGACCAGGTCGGCAGCCCGTGCGGCCGGCCGAAGTCGAGCGTGTGCTTCTCGCCGCGTTTCAGCGTCACGTTGAAGTGCTGCATGAAGTACGGGTGCTGTTCGCCGATGCGTTGCGAGAGGATCCCGCGCGCGAGATCCGCGGGCAGGCGCTCGATCGAGTAGCGTCCTTGCGCGTCCGTCAACGCGGTGAAGAGCCCGTCGACTTCGTTGACCTTGCCCGCCGCCATGCCGAGCGAGACCTGCGCGCCCGTGCGCGGTGCTCCATCGTCGTCCCAGGCGCGGCCCGAGAGGCTCGCGGAGCCGACGCGCACGATCACGCGCCGGCCGGCATCCGCCGCGAGGCCTTGCACGCTGAGTTGCACGCGCAAGCCCGAGCCGAGATCCGCGCGCAGCATGTGATCGCCTGGATCGAGGCGTTCGAAGCGGAACGTGCCGCGCGCGTCGATCGGCGCCGTGCGCACGCGCGTCGCGTCGGGCTCGGCGGGAAACACGTCGTTCCAACCGGGCAACAGTTCGACGTGTCCGCCCTGCAGCCATGGTTGCTCATCGTCGAGCACGAGGCCTTCGATCACCCCGGCGGGAAGCGGTATTTCGGCAGCGGGCGTCGGCGCAATGTTGTTCGACGCGCTCGCGGAAGCGGGCGGCGGTGTCGAAGCGCTCGCGCGCGCCTCGCCATCGAGCGGGAGCGTCGCGCGCGCGCCGGCATCGCGTGCGACGGGTGCGAGCTCCTCGTGCACCGCACCATCCGACGTCAGCGGCATCGCGTTCTCGTGCGGAGCAATGAACGCGCTCCAGCTCCACCACACGGCGCCCGCGGCGAGCGCGACCGCGACACCGATCTTCAACGTGCTCGCCATCAGCAACCCTCCGATCCAACCCGACGTCCCGAGACCGGCCGCGGCCTTCGTCGTCGCGACGGCGCTCGCTCCCGCGGTTCCCTTCGCGGACCACGAGCCGCGCAACGCGAGCGGAGCCAAGGCCGACATCCATTCCTCGCCGCGCACGCGCGACAGTCGCGCGCGCAGGAGCTCGAGCGCGTGCGCGACGCGATTGCGCACGGTCGACGCGGGCACCTGCTGCCGCCGCGCGATCTCCTCGCACGAGAGCTCGTCGAAGAAGCGCAGGAGCACGGTCGAGCGCCACGGCTCCTCGAGCGCGAGCACCTGATCGACGAGCGAACGCTGGACTTGCGCTCGCGCCACGACGTCATCCGCGCCGGGCAAGGATTCGGAGCGCGCTCGATCGAGCTCGCGAACCGCGCTGGCCGCTCGCGCGCGACGCCGCACGCTCACGAGGTTGCGCAAGACGGTCGCGAGCCACGCGCGCGGATGCTCGACGTGCGCGGGAGCGCGCTCCGCGGCGGTCGTCCAGACCTCCTGCACGAGGTCGCGCGCCTCGTCCGGATCCGCGACGAGCGCACGAGCGAGGCTTTCGAGCCAGCGTGCCTCGGCGAGCAGGCCGCGCAGACGCAACTCGGCGGACGGAGGCGGCATGACGGGAAAAGAGAAGCTCGGAGCGCGCCGATCGTCGCCGAGATCCCGAAAAAACGCGTGTGCAACGCGCCTCGAGCGCGTCAGCGTGGTGCCGCGACGCTCGCGCGCACGGCTGCGATGCGCTTCTGCAGCCTGGATTCCTCGCGCTGACGCTCGCGGTCGAGCTCCTTCAGCGCCGCCGCGTCGCCGTCGGCGTCTTCCCTGCGCGAGGCGAAAGCTCCGGCGACGCGACCGCGCGCGATCTCGAACCAGGCGATCGCCTCTTCAGTCGCGCCGGTTCTCGCGCACGCCTCCCCCGCCGACTCCCATGCGGCGTACGCGCCGCGGAAGCATCCCCAGCACGGCCGCTTGTGATCTCCGTCGCACGCCGCGCAGCGCTGCTTGTGGGGTTTCGTTCCCATGCAGCGCTTGCACACGGCCTTGCCGGAACGCGCGCAGCTCGTGCACGGAATGCGGCCGGTGGTCTTGCACTGATTGCAATCGCCGCCCCAGACGCCGATGAAGCTCTTCAGATTGCCGCTGGCGTAGCACTTCATGCACGGCGCGACGAGCGTCCCCAGGCAATCGGGACAACGCACGCTGCCTTCATCGCGGCAAGTCTGGCAATGGCGCTCGACCATGCCGTCCGCGTCGCACTCCTTGCATTCGCGGATGAAGGCGTCGAGGCACCACGGACAGTGCACGCGCATGGACGATTCGATCGCCTTGGGATCCGGCGCGCGCCCGGCGCCGAGACAAGCTTCGCAGGCTCGCATCACGACGCGCTTGCCGCGGCACGTGAGGCACTCCAGCACGCCTTTCTTGCCGCATTCGGCGCAGGGGAACGAGCCCTTCCCCGCGCAGTACTTGCACGGGTCCGGCATCTGCAGCGTCACTTTTCCGCGCGCGCACAGCTTCGACGGACAGTGGACGAAGCCTTTGGGCACCTCACCCATCATCTTCTTCGTCAGCTCCTCGATCCCGCGCATGCTTTCCCGGAGCTTCGCGCGCAGTTCTGGAGTGAGATTCTCGGAGCGCGCGTAGAGCGCGTTGCGGTCGAGCGCGGGACCACAGAGGCCGCACGGACGCTTGCCGTCGCCGCCGCAATCGAGGCAAGGTTGCAGCAACTGGCCCTTGCCCTCGCAGACGGAGCAGGTGACGAGCTCGAAGGGCGAGGGCGCGAGCGGTCGAAGCCACAACAGACACACGACGAGCAACGTGAGCACGCTGAGTTCCTCGGGATCGCGATCGTAGCCGTGGCGCGCGGATCGCGCGACGCTCAGCGCGCGCGCATTCCGCCGCGCCCGGACGCCAGTGGATCGTCATGCGGTTCTCGAAGGCGCGCGCCTTCGCTCGCATCGCGCGCCTCGTCCGGATCCGCGACGAGCGCACGAGCGAGGCTCTCGAGCCAGCGCGCCTCGGCGAGCAGGCCCTGCAAGCGCAACTCGGCGGACGGAGGCGGCATGACGGAGAAGAGAAGCTCGGAGCGCGCTGATCGTCGCCGGAAAGTCGGGAAAACACCCGGCGGCGGAGGCGCGCGGCCGCGCCCTGCGTCTCGCGAGGCCGAACCGCAAGGAGCGAGCGCGCGCTCCATCGGCGTGCGAGCCTTCGCGCAGCTACTTCTGCGCGAACTCGTTCCGGTAGCGGTAGTACACCTCGAGCGTGAGCACGTTGATCGCCGTCGCGTAGACCGGCCCGCCACCGAGCAGCGCGCGGCGATCCGGACGGATCCAACCTCCGCGCGAGCATGCCGAATCGGTCACCTCCTGCAGCCCGAGCACGGCGCTCGTGATCGCCTCGTTCCACCGCTTCCACGCGTCGGCCGAGGGCTGGGGACTCTGCGGGCCGAGGTACTGGAACAACGCGTACGTCGCCTGGTTCCAGTGGTCGTAGTCGATGCTCGCCGCATCGCGCGCCGAGGGCAGATCGGCGAGCAGCTCCTTCGCCGCGTTCGCCAGGAACGGATCGGCGATGTCGCGCGTCGTGAGCGCGCGCGAGAGGATCCCGAGCGCCGCTCCCGTCGATCCGTGCTCGCGAAACGACGCAACGCGGCTCGCGAGATCCGGGGCCAACGCGGCGTCGGCGACGCGCCAGTCGTCCTCGCTCGCGTTCGAGACGCGCTCCAGCGCGGCGAGAGCGGCTGCCTCGGGCGGCGCGAAACCGCAGGCAGTGCCGGTGTACAGCGCGGTGATGCAGCTCGCCGCGACCGCGCCGTTCGATTCGTGATCGAGCGCGAACGCGCCCGCGGGCGTCGGAGCGGCGAACGCTGGCCATCCGCGACCGTGCGCGTCGGCGCCGAGCGGTCGCTGCAGCGCGAGGAGGAACGCGAGCACCTGTTGCGCCGGCTCTTTCCACAGGATCCCCGGCCGAAGGCCGTTCGCCTCGCAGAGCACGGTGGCGGCGAGCGCTTCCGAGCCGATGCGCGTCGGATTCTGCGTACAGCGTCCGTCGGCGGCCTGGTGCGCTGCGAGCCATTGCAGACCGCGACGAATCACGGATCCGATCTCGAACCGTTTCTGCGTGACCAGATCGACGATCACCTGCTCCGACGCCTGGTGGTAACCGGCTCCCAGGAACGCGAGCAGCGCGAGCGACGTGACCTCGACATCGAGGTTGGGCGTGGACGTCGAAAACCCGGCGAAGCAGCTCGCGCCCGACGCACTCAGAGCGCACGGCGTCGCGCTAGCGCTCGAGCGCCACGAACCGTCCGCGCATTGATGACGGATGAGCCAGCGCAGTCCCTCGAGCACGGCCTTCTCGGTGCTCTCGGACACGCCGTTCACGGACTTGCGACGACCGCCGAACGGACTCGGGCGCAGGTGGGACGAGAGCTCGAGCGCCGGCGGCACGCTCGCGAGCGTCGGAAACTCGCCGCCGATGACGACGACTCCGCCGCGCGGTCCGGAGCGCCACGCGCCCTTCACCTCGAGCGCGCCGCGCGGAAGAGCACGCATCGGCATGCGCAGCTCGAAGAGCCACGGCTTCGCGTCCGTGCTCGGCGGAGCCGATGCGATCGACTGCAGCCACAACACGTCGTCGCCGCGCTCCCATCGACCCTCGAGCGCGAGCGCGCCGCCACCGTTCGCGCTCCAGCGCAGCTCGGCGGAGACGCGACCGCTTCCGTCGGCGAGGTTCTTCAGGACGAGCTCGAAGCCGAGCTCCTTGTCGGCCGCGAGATCGTCGCGGAGCGTGCCGCGCAGCACCGGGATCGAAAGCAGGCCGCGCGCGACCAGGTCCTCGAGCTCGGCCGCGTCGGAGACGACCGTCGCCTTGCCGGCGCGCGGGTCGGCGGCGAGCGCGGAGCATGCGGCGTCGAGCGCCCGCGATGCGGCGGTCCGATCGTCGGCTTTCGCCGTCGACCACGACGACGCGGCCCAGAAGCGCGCACGCAGGAGCGCCGCGGAGCGCGCGCGGCCGGCGAGCGTGCTCGCGCAAGCAGCCCAGTCGTTCGCGAGCTCGAGCTGCGCTGCGTGTTCCGGCGGCGCGGCCGCATCCTTGCGCGCGAGATCGCCGAGCACTCCAGGCGGCGCGAGCGCGAGCAGCTTCAGCGCGCGCTCCAGATCGCCGCGTTCGAGATACGCCGTGCCGGCGGCGAGGTTCGCGGCTGGATCGCTCGGGTTCTTCGCGAGCTCCGCCTCCGCGCGCGCGAGGCCGGCCCTGCTCGCGAGTTCATCGACGACGGGATCCAGGAGCGCGGCGAGCTTCGAGTCCTTCGTGGACGTCGCGAGGGCCCGCGCGGGCTTCAACGCCTTCTCCGCGGTCGCGAACTCGCCGGCGCGCAGCGCATCGCGGGCGAAGCGCGCCGCGATCCCGATCACGGCCGCGCGCTCCGCTTCACGCGCCTTCGGCACGATCCCCTCGATCGCCGCGAGCCGCAGCGCGCGCCCGTCGACGGCGAAGCGCTTGTCCAGCACACCGATCGCCTCGAACGCGTTCGCGAGATCGACGCCGAGCACCGCTTGCTCTCGCGCCTGGTCGAGAA
This sequence comes from Planctomycetota bacterium, assembly GCA_044228975.1. Lineage (GTDB taxonomy): Bacteria > Planctomycetota > UBA1135 > UBA1135 > JADJNY01. Next base: position 28,802 of record JBGATX010000060.1, read on the forward strand.
CGACGAACGCTTCGACGGACGTCTTGCGCTTCGGCTCGCTGTAGTGGAGCAGGAGCGCGTCGGCGGTACGACGTCGCGCGTCGATGCCGCCGGCGGCGTATAGCGTCTTGAACTCGCGCTTCAGCTCGGCGACGGCCTTCTGGCACGCCTTCGCGTCGGGCACGGGCTCGCGGCGATCCGCGGCAGTGCCGGTGGAGCTCGGGGCACTCGGGGAGCGTGGAGCTTGCGGCTGCGCGCGCGACAACGCGACCGGAACCACGCACGCCAGGAGGAGTGCGAAGCGGAGAAAGACGACGATGCGCGCGAGCGCGGAACGGCGAGCCGACTCCATCCGCCGCAGACTAGCACCGCAGCGCGAACGCCGGCAAACGCCGTCTCAGCGCGCTCGCATTCCGCCGAGACCCGGGCGCCAGTGGATCGTCATGCGGTTCTCGAAGGCTCGTGTCTTCGCGCGCAACGCGCGCATGGTCTCGCCGTCGGCGCACCATTGCGCGGGGACGATGAGGACGTTCTTGCGGTTCTTGCCGATGAGCTCCTCGAGCACGACCGGCAGAGCGCGCTCGCCGTCCGCCCACGCGAGAACGACTCGGTGGAAGCGGCTCGACTTGTTCAGCGGGTCGTTCTTCGCGAGCTCGGTCCACGCGTCGACCGAGCTCGAAATCAGGCCGCTCGGGAGCACGAGCACGGTCGTTCCGCCGAACGGACCGGGCGCGCGCGGGAGCGGTGCTCCGGCGGCGTAGTCGGCCGCGCGCACGCCGAGCTCGAGCGGTTGCGAGCTGCCTTCGTCCGGCAGCGCTTCGAGCAATCCGAGCGCTTCGCCCGCGCGCGCTCGCTCGAGCGCGAGCAGTCGCCCCCACGCTCGCGCGCGTGGGCTGTCGCCGACGACGAGGTGCACGCGCTTCGCATCGGCGGCGAGCGAGCGCGGCGTCAGACCGAGCGCGCTGCGCACGACGTTCTCGCGCTCGAGTTCGTCGCGCCACGGATCGCTCGGGAGCGGAGCGAGATCGTTCGCGAGGCCGATCGCGGTGTATTCGGCGAGCTCGCCCTTCCACCACTCCTCATCCGTCGATGCAGCGAGCACGTGCAACGACTTCTCGACCCGCGGCAGATCACCGCGCAGTTCGGGCAGCGGCAGCGGGAAGTCCTTGATCGAGCTGTAGCGACGCGGCGCGAGCGCGATCGAATGCACGGCGAGGCCGTCGGAGAGCAGCGTCGTCGCGGAGACGACCGTCGCTCCCGTTCCTTCGCCAGCGAGCACCACGCGCGAAGGATCGACGGGGTGATGGCGCAGGATGTAGCTCCACATGCCGTCGATGCCATCGCGCAGGAGAGCGATGTCCTCGCGGAAGGTGTCGGGCCAGAACCAGCGGCCGCCTTCGACGAGATCGTCTTGCGTCTCGCGGTACGGAGCTTCGATGATCGCGAGCGCGCATTCGTCACCGATGCGTTGCTTCCAGAGCTCGAGTGCGTCTTGCGCGCTCTCGCCGTCGTCGGCGAGCCAGAGAAGGAGCGGGACGGGTTGTGCGCCGGGTGTGCTCGCGGCGGGCGGCAGGTGCAGACGGTATTCGAGCTGGCGCGAGACGAAGACGGCGTATTTGCCTTCGTCGACGTCTTGAGCGCGCTCGGCGGCGAAGACGACGTAGTCGGCGACGGGGAGTCCGCCGAGCTCCGCGAGTTGCGGGTTGTCGCTGGTGACGATCGCGACGGTGCGCGCGCGAGTGTTCGGGCGGCGCAGGAGGAGTTGGCGCGCGGTGCCGTCGTGGTATTCGGTGTGGAAGCCGCCGTTGACGTGCAGGATCGTGTGGTCGGGATGGTGATCGAGCGCGAGCGCGCAGGATTCGCCCATCGTGTTGTCCCAGAGGGATTGCGTGTCGAAGAGACGCGGGTCGTCGGCGGCGGGGCGTGGGCCCATCATGCCGACGTGGCCGCGGATCGCGTTGTCGACGCGATGCCAGTAGGCGGGGGTGTTGGCGAGGAGTTCGTGAGGGGCGAATGCGCGCTCGTCGGCGCTGAGGTTGTCGAGGCTCGAGCCTTTGTCGTTGGTGATCTTCGCGCGCAGCGGCGCGGGAAAGTTCGAGGCGATGACGGGGCGGTGTTGGGCGCGGGCGAGCTCGATCAGCAGGCGGTAGGCGGTTTTGTAGTTCGACCAGGGGGCGCGAGCGGGGAGAGGAAGGTGGGCTCGTCGATCTGGTTGGTGAGGTACGCGTCGAGCGCGGGTTGGACGTCGCGCTCGAACATCTCCATGGCGAGGACGACTTTGCCGGAACGACGCAAGAGCAGGCCGTCGTAGACGGCGAGCTCGACGCGGTGAGTTGTCTCGTCGATGTGGGTCTCGCCGAGGAAGACGGCGTCGGAGTGCGAGAGTTGATCGAGGAGGGTGTCGAAGGTGAGGCGCTCGCCGGTCTTGCCGTCGCGGACGGAGATGCAGTGCTCGAGGTCGGGGGCGGACCAGGCGGGTTGCTTGGCGTCGGAGCTCGCGACGTTCGCGCGTCGGGGTCGAGTGGCGGGACTCGATGCGGTGCATGCGCAGAGGGCGAGGGTGAGGAGGCGGGGAGAGACGGAGCGTGTTCATTCGGGGAGGAGACGCACAGGGGTGAGCGGGTGCACATCCTGACGTCTCGATGGCGAGGCGCGTTCAGCGGCCGTTGGTGTCGGTCGGGACGCGAGAGGGAGATGTGGGGCAACGGAGGAAAGGCGGAGGCAACGCGCCACCGCAAGCGTGCTGCCGCATCGCTGACCCGCACAGCGCGAGTGCGGCGGGTCGCAGCGCGCTGCGCGCGGCGCTGCTCAGCCGCCGCACGCGCTGCGCGGGTGCTGGGCCGGAAGTGGGAGACGGAGCAGACCTTCCGGCGCTGACTGGAATACGGTGCCAGGTGTCTTCCTGATTGCGTCAGCCGTGGAACTGTGGACACCTCGCGTCGGCCCGGGACACCAGTTTTCAGCGACCTATCTGAAATAGGCTGCGGTTGGGTAGTGCTGATCGACGGGATTGCGTCTGTGGCGTAGCGAGTTGATTGACGTGCCGTCGGTCTCGAAGTACTGCCACGTGCCGTCGAACGAGCCTCTCGCGGCAGTCACCCCAGTGTCGTAGTAGAACTCCCACTGTCCGGCGAGGCTGGTGATCTTGGCCTGGCCGACCCAGTTCGGTTGACCATTGCTGTACCAGCCGTCGAGCCGGCCGCTCCACAAACCATCTTCATAGTCAATGAGGGTCCGTAGCATCCCCGATGGGTACCATGTGATCCAACGTCCGGTCATCAACCCTGACTCGTCAAAACTCCCCAGCGCAAGTCCCGGGGGCGGTGTCGACAGGGCCGCCGTGTCATCGGCAGAAAGCGCCCGACTGTCACGCTTCTTGTCGACATAATGCCCTGACAGCAGCAAGTCGGGTTCACCGCAGGGCCCGAAGTATGCCCACAGCGAATTGTCCATCGACTCCACGGCGGGAGACACCTCCGACCAATACCATTGACCAACCGACCACGAAGCCCATCGAGTGAACGGCCGTGGAGAGCTAATTTCCCGGCCCGGGGCCTCAAACACCCACACCGGATTCGGCGGAACCTCGGACCCGCAACCATGGAGGCTGGCAGAGATCAGGATGAGTGCCGCGGCGGCGGTCCAGCGAAGTAGACGTTCAACTCTCGGCATCACGGTTCCCTGCTTCAGAATACGGTGCCAGAGCAACTCCTCCATAGATACGTGGCCGCGCAACTGTGGAAGAGTTGCTCTGGCACGGTATTCCTGGCACGGTATTCCTGGCACGGTATTCCTGGC
>JBGATX010000061.1:0-31781 GCA_044228975.1 Planctomycetota bacterium
CGAGGCTCTCGCTCCACGCGCGCGCGTGATCCCACGGCTCGAGCACGACACCTCCTGCATGTCCACCGTCATGAGCTGGCCCTGCGCCGCACTCGCCCACGCCGACCTCGCCGCGCGCACGACCATGCGCGTCGGAGGCTCGGTCGAATGGCTGCTCGAGCCCGCGACGCCCGAGGAGCTGCGCGCCGCCGTGGCCGCCGCGCGCGAGGCCGGTTACGTGCCGCGCATCCTCGGCGGGGGAGCGAACTTGATCCTCGCCGACGGCGAGCTGCCGGGTGTCGTGATCACGACGTCGCGCATGCAGCGCCTCTTCCGCGTCGATCCGGACGGACGCGAGGAGCTCGTCGAAGGCGTCGTCGACGGACCGAGCGCGCGCTCCGTCGCGTTGACGCGCGACGAAGGGCACGAGCTCGTCGCCTGGGCCGGCGTCTCGCTGCCGAAGATCGTCTCGACCGCGGCGAAGCTCGGCTGGAAAGGCGTCGAAGGACTCGCCGGCGTGCCCGGCAACGTCGGCGGCGGCGCGGCGATGAACGCGGGCGGGCGCTGGGGCGATTTCTGGGACGTGATCGAGCGCGTGCTGCTCGTCGATCCGCAGGGCAACTTCGTCGAGCGCACGCGTGCGCAGCTCTGCCCGAGCTATCGCAACGGCAACGTCGGAGACTGCGTGGTCGCGAGCGCGGTCTTGCGCTTCCAACCCGACACGCCGGCCGCCGTGAAGGAGCGCGGGCGCGAGTACCTGCTCTCGAAGAACCGCGTGCAGCCGGTGACCGAGTGGTCCGCGGGCTGCATCTTCAAGAACCCGCCCAAGGAGCTCGCCGACGGCTGCGGAGCCGGCCAGTTGATCGAGCGGTGCGGCCTGAAGGGCCTCGCGCGCGGCGACGCGATCGTCTCGCCCCTGCACGGCAACTTCATCGTCAACCGCGGACGCGCGAGCGCCGCCGACGTGCTGACGCTCATCGACGACGTGCACGATCGGGTGCTCGAGCGCACCGGCGTCGACCTCGCGCGCGAGGTCAAGGTCTGGCGCGCCTCCTGACGCGGCGCGCGGGCGTGCGCCCGCCGGGCTGCGTCGCGCCGACCGCCCGCGTGCACGAGCCGCGTGCGTCGCGGACTCGCGCGGCACCGGTGACGAGACGTTCACCCGCTCGTCGACGGCACCGCCGTGTTCGGCCGGAGCTCAGCGAGCTGCGCGCACCTGCCCGCGCGTCGGATCGTGGAGTACACTCGCTCGGCGCTCGCGCTGGTTTCCACAACTCAGGAGTCACGGTTCATGCGGATGTTCGTCCATCGCGCCCTCGCCATCACGGCGAGCGCGCTCACGATTTCGTTCACGGCGGCCGCGCAAGGCGGCAACGAGTGCACCGGTGCCACGGCGATCAGCGGCAACGGCACGTTCAACGTGAACACGACCGGCGCGACCGACAGCGCCACGCAGACCGGCGGTTGCGCGACGCGCCACAACGACGTCTGGTTCGCCTGGACCGCGTCGGTCACGCAGTTCACGCAGGTGCAGACCTGCGGCGGCGTCGCCGTCGACACGGTGGTCGCGGCGTACACCGGCACGTGCGGCGCGCTGACGCCGGTCGCCTGCAACGATGATTCGTGCGGCCTGCAATCGACGGCGAGCTTCAACGCCACGGCGGGCACGACCTACTTCCTGCAGCTCGGCGCCTTCGGCGCCGGCACGACCTACACCGGGACGTTCACGATCGGCGCGGCCGCGCCGTGCGGCACGAACACGGGCCCGGACGTGATCGTCGGCGACTTGACCGACACGCTCAACGTGAACTCGAGCGGCGGCATCGATGCGGTCGCGATCGGCACGACTTCGTGCAACATGGGCACCGCGAGCATCGCCTGGGTCGCGAGCACGCCGGCGCACCCGGTCATCCGCCAGAACGTCTACCGCTACAAGGTCGAGAACGGCGCGGGACGCTTCCAGCAGGCCGGACTCTCGTGGCTGAAGCACGCGTTCGGCGTCGCGCCCGGAAGTCTGTGCTGCGCGTGCACGGGCGGTGGCGGCGGACTCGCCGTCGGCTGCTCCGATCCGTACGGCTCGGGCCTGAACGGCGGGCAGTCGGGCGCGGGCCCGAACTGGCAGGTCAACGCGTTCAACGGCGTGTTCACGTACCCGCCGGCGAATCCGGCCTGGAGCGGCGCGACCGCGCGACGTTGCCAGATCCCGACGAGCGAGCTCGAGCAGACCGGCATCGCCGGCAACGCTCGCTACTTCGGCGAGTGCCACTACGTCACCGCCGACGACGCGCAGGCCGGCAACGGCACGAACAACGCGTCGTGGCGCGAGATGACGGTCACGAGCGGCGAGCCGACGCTCGGCCTCACGGGCGTCACGCACCGCCAGGAGTCGGCCATCCGCGTGTGGGGACAGATCGAGAGCGGCGTGACGACGAACAACGTGCCGATCCCCGGCGAAGGGCTGCTCATCGTCGCCTCGAAGGCCACGAGCCTCGGTGCGGGCCAGTGGCACTACGAGTACGCCGTCTACAACATGAACTCCGACCGCAACGTCGGCTCCTTCTCGCTGCCGATCCCCGGCAGCGCCACGGTCGCGAACATCGGCTTCCACGACGTCGCCTACCACGACGGCGACGGCAACGGCAACGTGAACATCAGCGGCACCGACTGGGCCGGCATCGTTTCCGGCGGAGCGATCACCTGGGCTTGCGAGACGCAGGCCCAGAACAACAACGCCAACGCGATCCGCTGGGGCTCGACCTACAACTTCCGCTTCGATGCCAACGTCCCGCCGCAAACGGGAACGTTGACACTCGGCATCTGGAAGCCGGGCACGCCGAGCTCGGTCACGACGACCGGCGACGTTCCCAGCGGCAACAGCGCGTTCCTCGGCTACTGCTTCGGCGACGGCTCGAGCGGTGCTTGCCCGTGCGCGAACAACGGCGCGGCGGGCAACGGGTGCGCGAACTCGGCCTTCGCCGCGGGCGCGAACCTGAGCGCGAGCGGCAACGCGAGCGTCGCCGCGGACAGCGTCACGCTGAACGCGAACAATCTCACGGGCTCGATCGCGATCTTCTTCCAGGGCGCGACCTCGACCGCGGCTACGGTGATCGACGACGGCCTGGGTTGCGTCGGCGGTCCGATCGTGCGCCTCGGTTCGAAGCCCGTGCCCGCGAACTCGAGCTCGTACCCGCAAGGGGGCGACCCGAGCGTCAGCGTGCGCGGCTCGGTCCCCGCCGCGGGCGGCACGTTCTTCTACCAGTGCTTCTACCGCAACGCGGTGGTCGCGTTCTGCCCGCCGGCGACGTCGAACCGGACGAACGGCGTGCAGATCACGTGGGCGCCGTAAGCGCGACGCGCGCCGCGAGCGGCTGAGCTCGCGCGCGCTGCCGGACGATTCCTCGAGGCCGAGCTGGCGCACAGCTCGGCCTCGAGCTTTTGGCGTGCCGTCGAGCTGCGTGTGCGAAAGACGAGCGCGAAATCCGGTCTCGATCGGACGCGCCGCGCAGGTGCAGGAGGAGTCGCAGGCCGTGGGAGCTGTTTTCCGCGCCTCGAAGTCCTCGCCTCCACCTCTGATCCCAAGGGACAGCACCATGTCGTCTTCCTCCTTCTCGATGCGCGTCCGCGGAGCCTGGCTCGTCGCGCCGTGTCTTCTCGCATCTCTCGGCATGGCGCAAAGCGCCGCGATCGCCGAGATCAAGCTCCCGCGCCCGCTGGCGCATGCTTCCGACGTCAAGACGCCGCCGCCCGCGCCGACAACGCAGCCGACCGCGCAGCGTCAGCGCAGCGCGCCGCAAGGCCACGTCGTCGTGCCGCAGAAGGCCGAGTCCGCCGACACGCAGCAGCTCGCGCGGCCGATCGACTTCTCGCACGTGTACTTCGACGCGCCCGGTGACGGCGCGCTCTGGGCTCATGGCGAGACCTACAAGGCGAGCGCGGATGGCGCGCGCTTCACGTACATCCCGTTCTTCGGCTCGAAGGCGCCGCGCAACTTCCCGGTGTCGTTCGCGCTCGAGTCGGTGAGCGTCGGCGGCGAAGCGCTCGCGCTCTCCGTCTCTGGCGTGCCGCAGCGCAGCGACGATCGCGTGCTCGTCGATCGCGGCGGCGCGACCGAGCTCTACGATCTCGATCCGCTCGGAGCGAAGCAGGAGTTCGTCTTCGAGACGCTGCCGCGCGGCGGCGAGCTCGCGTTGCGTCTGGCCGTGACGAGCGAGCTCTCGCCGCGCAGCGGCGTGAACGGCATCGAGTTCGCGAACGAGCTGGGCTTCGTGCGCTACGGCAAGGCGACGGCCTTCGACGCCGCGGGCCGCAGCATCGAGCTCGAGAGCGTCTGGAACGACGGCGCCATCGAGATGCGCGTGCCCGCGAGCTTCGTCGCCTCGGCGCGCCTGCCGCTCTCGATCGACCCGGTGATCTCGACCTTCAGTGTCGACGCGAGCACCACGGACGAGCAGTCGTCCGACATCGCCTACGACGCGGCGACGAACACGTACCTCACGTGCTGGGAGCGCGTCTACAGCGCCACCGACCACGACATCTGGGCGCAGGAGCACGACTCCAGCGGCGCGATCGTGTCCGGCACGACGCTCACCATCGACTTCACCACGAACTGGTGGGCGCATCCGCGCGTCGCGACGAACGCGCTCTCGACGCAGTTCCTCGTCGTCGCCGCCGTCGGCGATCCGTCGGGTGCCGTGCGCACGATCTGGGGTCGCGAGCGCGAGTCCGAGGCGCCCTACACCCACAGCGCGCAGTTCCAGATCAGCGAAGTCGGCGCGTTCGGCGATCAGCTCGATCCCGACGTCGGCGGCGACCCCGTGCTCGTCGGCCCCACGTACTACTGCGTCGCCTGGACGCGCGTGTACTCGAGCAGCGACCGAGACGTCCACGCGCGCCTCGTGACTTCGTCCGGGACGCTGCTCGGCACGTCGACGGTCTACATCGACAACAGCGGCCTGACCTACGACATCAATCCGACCGTGTCGAAGAGCGACGGTCCCGCGCCGTTCAACCTGCAGGAATGGAACCTCAGCTGGGAGCGCACGCTGACCAACGGCTTCAGCGAGATCCACGCCGCGCAAGTGCATTGGGACGGCACGCAGACGACGCCGTCGTTCCTCGTGCCCGGCGGCGGGCTCTACCTGCGCCGCCCGATGGCTTCTCCGGGCGCCGACATCGGCGGCCAGCGCTACTACATGATCGCCTACGAGTACGACTTCTCGACCGACACCGACATCGCGTTCTCGGTCATGAACGGCGCGACGCAGGTCGAGAACCGCACGCTCCCGGCGCTCGAGCTGAACGGCCTGCTCTACCAGAACCAGGTCATGCCGGCGGTCGAGACCGACGGCTCGTGCTTCGCGATCGTGTACTCCGAGCAGTACCAGTCGAGCTCGTTCGACTACGACATGTACGTCACGTCGCTCTACTTCAACGGCAGCGCGACGACGATGATCGAGGGCCACCGCAACCTCGCGTTCTCGAGCACCTTCGAGACCGATCCGCAGCTCACCTCCGAACGCAGCGGCGGCGGCTCGTCGCACCGCTTCGGCGCCGACTGGACCGACGAGGACTTCTCGCAGATCGGCAACATCGAAGGTGGCCTCTACGAGTGCCCGCCCTCCGCCGCGGCCGAAGCGTTCTGCTTCGGTGACGGCAGCGCGGGCGTGTCGTGCCCCTGCGGCGCGGGCTTCTTCTTCGCCGGCTGCCCCAATTCGCTCTTCGCGGGCGGCGCGCAGCTCTTCACCTCGGGCAACGCCAACGTCTCGAACGACACGTTCGTGCTGCACGGCGCGGACATGCCCAACGCGACCGCGGTGTACTTCCAGGCCACGGACAGCGTGACCGGATTCGTGATCGACGACGGCATCATGTGCGCCGGCGGAACGATCATCCGCCTGGGCTCGAAGCTGAACGCGGGCAACCAGTCGCAATACCCGGCCGCCGGTGACGCGACGATCTCCGTCCGCGGAGCGATCCCCGCCAACGCCGGAGTCACGCGCGTCTACCAGACCTTCTACCGCAACGCCGCCACCTTCTGCACCCCCGCGACGTCGAACCGCACGAACGCGATCCGCCAGACCTGGCTGCCGTAAGCGGGACGGAGCTGTCGACGCGCGTCGACAGGCTCGCGTTCGCGCAGTGACCCACAGGCAGCGGGGACGGTCGAGGGACCGTCTCCGCTGCCTCGACGCGTCTTGTCGGAGTGCGCGGCGCGCGTACCATCGGCGCGTGTGCACGTTCATCCTCGCGAGGCTGCGCAGCGGCTCCGACGTCGAGCGCGTGCGTTCGCTCACCGGCTGGGACTGGAAACCGATCGAGAACCGCAGTCTCGAACGCTCGCTGGGCGCGGGGTTCGAGTGGTTCCGCGTGACGGGCGGCGCCTGCGACTGCGGCACGGCGCTGGGTTCGGCCTCGGAAGTGGGCTTCGCCGTCCGCGAGCGCCTGCCTCGCGGTGCGGAGCGCTGGAGCGCGACGAAGCGTGCTCGCTGGCACGCCCAGCGCGAAGCCGTTGTGCGTCGCCGATCCGATCAGCGCGAGCGCGCACAGACGAGCGAGCTCACGGGCTGGCGCACGGCGATCCACGCCGTCGTCGCGCTCACCGGTGAGCTCGGCCTGCTCCTGCACTTCTTCCAGGCCGGCTTCGACGAGGAGATCGATGTGCGCGTGGCCGAGGAGGCGCGTGCGAGCGACCAGCGCTTGCGCGAGCTGCGTTTCGATGCGCTCCATCGGTTCACCGCGGCGAGACGTTCTTGACGCGAATCGACGCCGCGCGTTGGAGCGCGGCGGGCACGTCACGCCTGCGCACGAAGGCGTAGTTCGAGGCCAACTCTGCTCCGTGGGCCCGAGTGCGGGCGGGGTGGGACGATGATCGTCGTAGCGCTCGCGCTCTGCGTCCCCGCTCGCCGCCGCTGCACTCCGCATGAAGACGATCATCGAGCCCTTCCGCATCAAGAGTGTCGAACCCATCCGTCGCACCACGCGCGCGCAACGCGAAGCGGCGCTCACCCGCGCCGGCCTCAACCTCTTCGCTCTCGACTCGCGCGACGTGACCATCGACCTCCTCACCGACAGCGGCACCGGCGCGATGTCGAGCGAGCAATGGGCCGCGATCATGCGCGGCGACGAGTCCTACGCCGGCGCCCCGAGCTTCACACGCTTCGAGTCCGCCGTGCGCGACCTCACCGGCTTCGAGCACGTCATCCCGACGCACCAAGGCCGCGCCGCGGAGCATCTGCTCTTCCCGACGCTCACGAAGCCCGGCGACGTCGTGCCGAACAACACCCACTTCGACACGACGCGCGCGAACATCGAGCTCGCGGGCGCCATCGCGCTCGACCTCCCCGGCGCCGCGGGACGCGATCCCGCGAGCCTCGCCCCGTTCAAGGGCGACATCGACCTCGAAGCGCTCGAGCGTTGCTTGCAGGACACGCAGCAGCGCGTGCCGCTCGTCATGGTCACGATCACGAACAACGCCGGCGGCGGCCAGCCCGTGAGCCTCGCCAACCTGCGCGGCGTGCGCGCGCTCTGCGATCGCTTCCGCGTGCCGTTCTTCCTCGACGCGTGCCGCTTCGCCGAGAACGCGTACCTGATCCAGCAGCGCGAGAGCACGGAGCGCGGCCGTTCGATCGCCGCCATCGCGCGCTCGGTGTTCGATCTCGCCGACGGCTGCACCATGAGCGCCAAGAAGGACGGCCTGGCGAACATCGGCGGCTTCCTCGCCTGCCGCGACGCGGCTCTCGCGGACGAATTGCGCACGCGTCTGGTCGTCACCGAGGGCTTCCCGACCTACGGCGGACTCGCCGGCCGCGACCTCGAAGCGATCGCGCAGGGTCTGCGCGAGGTCGTCGAGCAGGACTACCAGGAATACCGCCACGCGAGCATCCGCTACGTCGTCGAACGTCTCGCCGCGCGCGGCGTGCCCGTGATCCAACCGGCGGGCGGCCACGCGATCTTCCTCGACGCCGCGCGCTTCCTGCCGCATCTGGAATGGCGCGAGTATCCCGGACAAGCGCTCGCGCTCGAGCTCTACGTCGTCGGCGGCATCCGCTCGTGCGAGATCGGCAGCGTGATGCTCGGCGGCATCGATCCGGTGACCCACGTGGAGACGCCGGCTCTGCGCGAGCTCGTGCGTCTCGCGATCCCGCGCCGCACGTACACGCAGAGCCACATGGACTACGTCATCGAGGTCGTCGAGGAAGTCTGGAAGGAGCGAGATTCGATCGCCGGCGTGCGCATCGAAACGGCTCCGCGCGTGTTGCGCCACTTCCGCGCGCGCTTCGCGCGCCTCGAGCGGCGCGTCGCCGCAGCGGTGCGAGGCGGAGCGTGAAGTCCGCGCTCGCACGCGAGCGCCTGCGCGAGTGCTGGGCGCTCGTGGGGGACACGCCGATGGTCGCGATCGAGGCGCGCGTCGAGGGCGTCGAGCTCGTCGTGCACGCCAAGCTCGAGTCGGAGAACTTCACCGGCAGCATCAAGGACCGCATGGCGCTGCACATGCTCGAGCAGGCCTACGCGCAGCGCGCCTTGCATCCGGGCGATACGCTCGTCGAGGTCTCGAGCGGCAACACGGGCATCTCCTTCGCCGCGCTCGGCCGCGCGCTCGGCCATCCGGTGCGCATCTACATGCCGAGCTGGATGAGCGCCGAGCGGCGCGCGCTGATCGCGAGCTTCGGCGCCGAGATCGTGAACGTGACGCGCGAGGAGGGCGGTTTCGTCGGCGCGATCGAGCTCGCCGATCGCTTCGCGAGCTCCACGCGGCGCGTCTTCCGTCCGCAGCAATTCGCCAACGTCGCGAACGTCGACGCGCATCGCCTGACGACCGGACCCGAGATCGCGGCGCAGATCGCTGCGCTCGATCTCGTTCCGCACGCCTTCGTCGCGGGCGTCGGCACCGGCGGCACCGTCATGGGCGTCGGAGCGGCGCTGCGCGAGCGCTTTCCGGCGGTGACGATCCATCCGCTCGAGCCCGCGAACTCGCCCACGCTGCGCACGGGCACGAAGGACGGCCAGCACCGGATCCAGGGCATCAGCGACGAGTTCGTGCCGGCGATCGTCGACCTCGCGAGCCTCGACGAGCTCGTCGACGTGTGGGACGGCGACGCGATCCTCATGGCGCAACGCCTGGCGCGCGAGCTCGGTCTCGCGGTCGGCATCAGCTCGGGCGCGAACCTGCTCGGAGCGTTGCAGCTCGCGCTCGCGCGCGGGCGAGGTTGCGTGGTCGCGACCGTCTTCCCCGACTCGAACAAGAAGTACCTCTCGACGGATCTCGTGCGTGCCGAACGGACGCGCGACGAGTATCTCTCGCCGCGCGTCGAGCTCCTGGGCTTCCGCGCCGTCGCGCGCCCGCAGATCGCGAGCTTGCGCGCCATCCAGCGGACTCGCGTGCACTGACGCGCCGCGCGCGCTGGCGCGGCGATCACGGCGACCAGCGGACGGCCAGCGCGTTCGTCGCGTTGAACGTGGCGCTGGTGCAGAACGAAGCTGCGTTGCGGTAGTGCGCCTGGTAGTAGCGCAGACCCGGCGCCAAGACGTCGCCGCGGAACGAGATCGACGCGTTGCCGACCTCGGGATACTGCGCGCCGCCACCGCTCACGGGCTTGTTCCCGATGCGCAGCAGGCTGCCGAAGATGCAACGCCGTCCGTCGCCGAAGCCGACGCCGTTGTAATTCGACGCGTCGCCCTGCAGGAAGATCGCGATCGAGTTGGGCATGCCCGCGGCCTCGAGCGTGAACGTGTCGCTCGAGAGCGAAGGCGTCCCGCTCGCCTCCAGCGCGGCGCCCGCGGTGTTGACCGAGTTCGCGCAGCCGTTCGGTCCGACCCCTTGATTGCCGCACGGACACGCCGGCAGCACGCCCGCGCCCGAGTCGCAGAACTTCGCCGGGAAGACCTCGTAGGTATAGGTCAACGTGACTGTCGCGGCGACGAGCCAGCTCCCGCCGAGCACGATGCCGTCGGACGGCTGCGGCGCTCCCGCGGGATCGATCGCGGTCTGCAGCGCGACGCCGAGCGTTCCGGGCGAGCCCAACGGCCCGCAGTAGGTGTCGAACGCGGCGTTCTGCGAGCTCGATGCGCTGCCGAGCGGAGTGCCGGCGGAACTGGGACCGAAGCTCTGCGTGACGCCGGAGACTCCGCCGAAGTCGAGCGTGCCGTCGAACGGCAGCAAGGCGATCGGAGCGACGGGCTCGAAAGCCGGTGCGGCGGTCGTGGGCAAGTGCAGCGCGTTGAGCGTCAGCAAGGCCGCCGGGCGCAGCGTGATGCTCGCCGATGCGGCGTTCGTGTTCTCGAGCGCGAAGCTGCCGCTCAAGCTCGAATCGAGCGTGATCGAGATCGAGCGCAGCGTGCCGTGCGCCGGATCGAAGCGGGGCATGGGGAAGCTCAGCGAACCGGGGACGCTCAGCGACGAGATGACGTGCGTGTGCGACTCCTGCTGGAACTGTGCCGACGCGTGGCGAGCGAAGGTGAAGAGCAGCGCGGCGAGCACCCAGACGAGATGGAACGAAAGACGGCTCTCCCTCATGGCGCAACCTCCCTGGATTGGCGGAACGAGGACGGGAATGGCGAGCGAGGAGACGCGGGAGCGGCTCCATGGGTCCGTGTGCGAGCGAGGATCGGCCTCGTTCGTCGTTGCGAGCGAAACGGACGCAGTGCGGACGATGCTACGCGCGGCGGAGTTCCGCGCACTCCTTCGTTCTCGCCGGAATGCGGCGCCGCGTTGCGTTCCTGGGACGAACGGCGTTGCGCGACAGGTCGTGAACGTGAGCGCGCGCGTCACGGAGTCTCCCGAACGGGCAGCGCGCGCTCGATCAACTCTCTCGCGAGTGCTCGCCGCGAGTCGACGCGCGCGCTTCGCAGGGCTCGCGCAAGGCTTCGTTGAAGAGCAAGAGCCACCTTCGTGCGACGAAGTCGCGGTCGCGTCGTCGATACGGCCGTGCACCGCGTCGCTGAAGCGCAGGATCGTCGAAGCGCCTTTCTCCTCGAGCCGGAACGAGTGGTCGTCCGTGTTCGGTCCGCCCCAGGCCGTCGCGGAAACTCCGCTGAGCTCGAGCACTTGCGGCACGCGCACGCCGGTGACCGTGGCCCACGCGAGGCCTTCGCCATGGCCCCAGTCCTCGTACATCTTGCCGCCGATCACGGGCTCGATGATGAAGTTGCGCGCGCTCGCGTCGGTGTAGCGGTCCTTGCGCCACCATTGGCCGGTCTCCCTCGCGAGCGCCTTCCACAGGCGCGCGATCGGAGCCTGGATCGTGATCTCGAGCTCGACGACGCGCGGGAGATTCGTGGCGATCGATTCGTTGGATTGCGGGACGCCGGACTTCCGCGCCAGGTCCGCTGACATCGTGGACTCGTCACCACATGGCTGGATCAACGTCCCTTGGGGACGTGCGGCATTTCCCTTGTCCCTTCCTCGGCGTTCCTGTCGAGCTCACGCCTGAGCGCGCGGGACACATCACTGCTCGACATCCGGAACTGTTGCCCCGACACGCGGGCCTGCTGCGACAGACGCTGTTGGAACCGGACCAAGTGCGCATCGAGTCGCGCCGACCGAACGTCCGTAAGCTGTCGCGGTGTTATCCTCACGAACTCTCCGGGCGCCACGTCGTCGTAGTCGTCGTCGATGATCGACCCGCAAGCGCCCGGGTTTGGATCGTCACCGCATTCACCACGCGCAAGCTCGCTGGAGGCCAAGTCGCATGGCGCAGAGACTGAGATTTCACTACGACCGCGTGGGGGACATCCTCTACATCGATCGCGTCGAGCCGTACGCGGAGCAGGAGAGCGAGGAGCTCTCCGAGACCGTGATTGCGCGCCTCAACCCGCACACCGACGAAATCGAGAACCTCGAGATCCACGGCTACTCGAGCCATCTCGAGCGAGGTGAGCTGCTCGAGCTCCCGATCTTCGCGGAGATGCGCCGGGCGGTCTGATCTGCGGGTTCCCGACCTGGGCGCATGCAGATGTTCCATGAAGTGGATGATTATCGTCCGCGGCGCGGAACATCTGCACGCTCGGTAGTGCCCGGCCCAGGGTGGTACGCGCGAGCCGTCGCGGTTAGCTTCGTCCGCCCCAACCGCCGCGCCCTCCGGGAGCGCGGCGGCGCTGCGGATCGCAGGTCGCGACTCGTGGCGACGGAAATCCCGCGAGGACAATCATGGAACAGGTCAAGGACGCTCCGCAGGTCGCGGGGCCCTTCCCGCTCTCGACGTTGCGCCACTCCGTTTCTCACTTGATGGCGTCGGCGGTCGCGAAGCTCTATCCCAACGCGAAGTTCGGCTTCGGACCGGCGATCGAGCACGGTTTCTACTACGACTTCGACTTGCCCGAGCCGCTCACAGACGCGGACCTGCGCAAGATCGAGAAGGAGATGGCGCGCATCGCCAAGCGCTCGCCGAAGCTCGAGTGCGTCGAGGTCACGCGCGACGAAGCGAAGCAACGCCTCGCGCTGACGAACCAGACGTACAAGATCGAAGCCGTCGATCTCATCCCCGCCGGCGAGAAGATCACGTTCTACCGCCACGGCGAGTGGGAGGACCTGTGCGAAGGTCCGCACGTCGATCGCCTCGATCGCAACTTCGCCTTCAAGCTGCAGCACGTGTCGGGCTCCTACTGGCGCGGCGACGAGAAGCGTCCGGCGATGCAGCGCGTCTACGGCACGGCGTTCTGGTCGCAGGAAGCGCTCGACGCGCACATGAAGTGGCTCGAGGACGTCAAGGAGCGCGATCACAGGCGCATCGGCACCGATCTCGATCTCTTCAGCACGCACGGCGACGTCGGCGGCGGGTTCATCTTCTGGCATCCGAACCTGGGTGCGCTGCGCCGCTCGCTCGAGGAGTTCTGGTGGCAGGAGCATCAGCGCCGCGGCTACAAGGCCGTCTACACGCCGCACGTCGCGCGCGAAACGCTGTTCGCGGTCTCGGGACACCTCGAGAACTACGCCGACTTGATGTATTCGCCGATGGACATCGAGGACCAGCCGTATCGGGTGAAGCCGATGAACTGTCCCGGTCACATCATGATCTACAAGACGCGCGGCCGATCGTACCGCGAGTTCCCGTTGCGCTGGGCGGAGCTCGGCACGGTGTACCGGTACGAGCGCTCCGGCGTACTTCACGGCATGCTGCGCGTGCGCGGCTTCACGCAGGACGACGCGCACATCTTCTGCACGCCCGAGCAGCTGGCGGACGAGATCGCGGGCGTGTGCGACCTCGTGCACCTCGTGCTCTCGACCTTCGGCTTCCAGTACACGGCCTACCTTGCGACGCGTCCGGCGAAGGCGATCGGCTCGCCGGAGGTGTGGGCGATGGCGACCGAGGCGCTGAAGGAGGCTGCGAAGCGCGCCAAGCTGCCGCTCGAGCTCGACGAAGGCGGCGGAGCGTTCTACGGTCCGAAGATCGACTTCAAGATCAAGGACGCGCTCGGCCGCGAGTGGCAGAACAGCACGATCCAGTGCGATTTCAACCTGCCGGAGCGCTTCGATCTCACGTTCATGGACCACGACGGCAAGCAGAAGCGGCCGATCATGGTGCACCGCGCGATCCTCGGCTCGATGGAGCGCTTCGTCGGCGGACTGATCGAGCACTTCGGCGGGCGCTTCCCGTTCTGGTGCTCGCCGCAGCAGGTCGCGTTGATCCCGATCCGCGAGGAGCACGCGGACTACTGCAAGACGCTCGAGAAGCGCCTGCTGTCGGAGCTCTTCCGCGTCGACGCGATGCTCGATGCGGGTCACATGAACAACAAGATCAAGGAGGCGCAGCGCCAGAAGATCCCGTTCATGTTGATCGCCGGCGAGCGTGAAGCGGCGGAAGGCACGGTCGCCGTGCGCCGGCGCGACACGCGCGAGCAGGAGGTCATGCCCTTCGAGCGCTTCCTCGAGATGGTGCGCAAGCTGCGCGACACGCGCTCGCTCGAGCTCGTCGAGACGAAGTGACGCATGTCACCGCTCGCGCGTGATCGCATCGTCCTCGTGCAGGGCGACATCACGCGCGAGTCGGTGGACGCGATCGTCAACGCCGCCAATGCCGAGCTCGCCGGCGGAGGCGGCGTCGACGGCGCGATCCATCGCGCCGCGGGGCCGGGATTGATGGAGGAATGCCGGCGCGTGCATCCGCTCGGTTGTCCGACCGGCGAGGTGCGCGTCACGGGTGCCCACGCGCTCGCCGCGCGCTACGTCTTCCACGCGGTCGGTCCGATCTGGCGCGGCGGCGGAGCGGGCGAGCGCGAGCTGCTCGCGAGCTGCCACACGCGCTCGATCGAGCTCGCGAGTGCACTCGGCGTGCGCACGCTCGCGTTTCCTGCGATCTCGACCGGCGTCTACGCCTATCCGCTGAGGGAGGCGGCCGCGGTCTCGCTCGAAGCGCTCGCGGCGGCCCTCGCTCGCCACCCCGAGGTGCGCGAGGTGCGCCTCGTGCTCTTCCACTCCGAGGCGCTGCGAGCCTTCGAGGACGCTCGAAGCTCGCTCGAGGCGCGTTGAACGTGCGAAACACTGCCGCGCGGCCGGCGTAAGCGCGCGCCTGCCCGCGCGGTCAGCCCGCGATCGGTCGACCGATCGAACTGGGGGACGAACTTCCAAGCACCCGCGGGCCCCAGCGTCGATCCTCGCGAGCCCCCCATGGAATTCCCCAGAGCACTCGATCCCATCCGGGCCATCTCGGCCGCCTTCCGCATCCTCGGCGCGGCGACGGGGCCGATCCTCGTCGGCGGCATCCTGCTCATGCTGGTCGGGGGCGACCACGGACCGCATTTCGTCATCTCCGACGATCACCGGCATTGGGAGCACATGTTCACCGCGCCCCTCGTCGGCTTCTTCTGCTGCGGGGGGCTCGTCTTCTTCCTGCTCGAATGCTGGATCTCGTACGGCTTCGCGCGCGCCGTGGAGGAGGTGGCGCGCGCCGGCACGACGACCTTCGGGAGGGTCTTCGATTCCGACGGGCGCTTCGGCGACATGCTGCTCGCGAGGGTGCTCAGCCTGTTGCTCTCGATCGCGATCCTGCTGCCGTTCGGACTGATCGTGCTGGGAGCCGTCGGCCTGCACGAGGGGCTCGACGCGCCGGAGGGGCTCGCCATCGTGCTCGGGATCGGCGCGTCGCTGCTCTATGCGCCGGTAGCGCTCTACTTCTTCCTCGGGCTGATGTTCGTCACGCAAGCGGTCGCGCTCGACGCTTGCAGTCCGACGCGCGCGCTCTCGCGTTCGTGGGAGCTCGCTCGTGGCCGGCGGCTCGCGCTGTTCGTCTTCGCGATCGTGACGGGCCTCTTCTCGATCGCCGGCCTGTGCCTGTGCTGCATCGGCGTCTTCCTGACCGGCCCGGTCGCGCTCGTGGCGACGAACGAGGCCTATCTCGCGCTGACGCGCGTCGACGAGCGGCGCTCGTGGTGGATCGAACGGGCTCCCGGCAGCTCGTCCGCGCCCCCGATGTCCGGTCCGAACGTCTCCGCGGCGGGCGTGGACCCGGTCGCTCCGAGCGCGATTCCTCCGGCCGCGCCTCCCCCCTGGCCTCGTGACGAGCCGCCTGTTCCGCCGACCCCGTCGAGCGGCGTCCCGCCGACGATTTGAGCGAACTTCGGACAACAGCAACACTCGAGCTCGCCGATTCGGAACCGCGTCGCCGCGCGAGGGTTGTGAGGCGCGGATGCACGCCGGGCCCCGCGGATCCCCCGAGCCGTCCTTGCCCGTTCGGGCTGCGCCAGCGCGCTCTCGATCGACGCGTGCGTCCGAAGCGTCCCTACTCCGCACGCCCTTCTTCGGTGAACATGATGACCATGCTGTCGACCCCCCGTTCACGTTCGTCGTTCGACTCCCTGAGTCGCCACCTCCGCCTGGGAGCCGCGGTGATCGCAATCGGCGCTACCGTCATCGCGCAGGGACCGCCGCCGCCTCCTCCTCCGCCGCCTCCGCCGTTGCAGCCGCCGCCGGTGCCGCCCGGCAACCCGATCACGCCCAACAAGACGCTGCTCGGCAAGGCGCTGTTCTGGGATGAGCAGCTCTCGGCGACCGGCACGGTCGCGTGCGGCACCTGCCACATCCCGGCCTCCGGCGGCGCCGACCCGCGCGCGACTCCGGCGAACGCCGCGAGCACGAACCCCGGCCCCGATCAGCTCTTCGGCACCCCGGACGACATCTCGGCGTCGCCGGGCGTGATCAACAACAACGACGCGACGAACTACGTCCAGCACGCGCTCTTCGGCCTGAAGCTGCAGACCACCGGGCGCAAGGCACCGTCGATGATCAATGCGGCGTACTCGCCGCTGCTCTTCTGGGACGGCCGCGCGAGCGGGACGTTCGTCGATCCGCAGACGAACCAGGTCGTGCTGCCGAACGGCGGCGCGCTCGAGAGCCAGTCCGTCGCGCCGCCGATGAGCGACGTCGAGATGGGCAGCATCGGTCGCACGTGGGATGCGATCACCGCGCGCCTCGCCGCGAGCCGACCGCTCGCGCTGTCGCCCGCGCTGACGCCGGATCTCGCGAGCTTCGTCGCCAACCGTTCGTACCCGGAGCTCTTCACCCTCGCGTTCGGCACGCCCGAGATCACGTCGGCGCGCATCGCGCTCTCGATCGCGACCTACCAGCGCACGCTGTTCTCGAACCAGGCGCCGATCGACCAGCTGCAGGCGAATCCGGGCGCGCTCACGCCGCTCGAGAACCAGGGCCGCGGGATCTTCGGCTCGCCGCAGACGAACTGCGTCATCTGCCACGCCGGTCCGCGGTTGACGAACGAGACGTTCCAGTACATCGGCGTGCGTCCGCAGGATGACGACCTCGGGCGCTTCAACGTCACCGGCCTCAACGGCGATCGCGGACGCATGCGCGTGCCGAGCCTGCGCAACGTCGAGCTGCGCAGCTCGTTCTTCCACAACGGCCGCTTCACCACGCTCGAGCAGGTCGTCGACTTCTACGACCGCGGCGGCGACTTCAACGGTCCGAACAAGAACCCGCTCATCCATCCGCTCGGGCTCACGGTGCAGCAGAAGCAGGCTCTGGTCGCGTTCCTGCGCCGGCCGTTGACCGATCCGCGCGTCGCGGCGCAGACCGCACCGTTCGATCATCCGGCGCTCTACGCCGGCTCGGCGCGCCAGCCGGTCCAGTTCGGAGCGGGCACTCCGGGAGCGGGTGGCTTCATCCCGAGCCTGATCGCGATCGAGCCGCCGTCGATCGGCAATCCGAGCTTCACGCTCGGCCTCGAGCACGGTCTCGGCGGAGCGCAGGGCGTGCTGCTGCTCGACACCGCGTCGAATCCGTTCGGCGTGCCGTTCCAGGGCACTCCGGTCTTCGTCGCGATGTCGTCGAACCTGATCGTGCTGCGCACCGGACACGTGCGCTCGACCGGCGCGGGCAACGGCTGGGATTCCTTCTCGGTCGCGCTGCCCAGCGATCCGGGCCTGATCGGCACGAGCCTCTTCGGCCAGTGGCTGCTGCTCGACTCGTCGTCGGGCGGTCGCTTCTCGGCCACGCCGGGATTCCAGATCACGCTCTTCTGAGCGTCCGCCGTCATCGAAGACGGCCACGCGCGACCCGCTCCCGAGGAAGGTGAGCGGGTCGCTTCCTTTGCGGTCGGTGCGAGGCGCGGGGCGCGCGAGCGGTCCGTTGCGCGCGCGATCGCCGGCCCGGGAAACGAGTCGCTCGAACGGCGCACGCTGCTCGTGCGAAAGCGCGCACGGAACACTGCGTTTCCAAACGGGACGGCGGCGCTCGCGAGCGCGCGCGAGGGGGACTTGCGCCATCGCGGACGGGCTCCGAAGTCCCGCTCGCGGTTACCCGCGCCATTGGCGCGGCTAGCGCGCTACGATCGGATGCGGAGTCCGCGGCGAGCGCGAAACCTGGCGGCGCGCGATTCGCCAGGAGTCCGCTCCGCAGCGCTGTCCGGTCCCGTCCCCGCATCGACTCCGATCCCTTGGGAATGCACACGCCATGTCGAGATCACCGAGCGCCTCCCGTCCGCAGATCTCCACCGCAGTCCGGTTCGCGCTCGCGCTCGCAGTGAGCGGCTCCGCGTTCGCGCAGACGTTGCCCGGTCCGCTGCAACCTCCGCCGGTGCCGCCGCAGAATCCGCTGACGCCGAACAAGATCCTGCTCGGCAAGACGATCTTCTGGGACGAGCAGCTCTCCTCGACCGGCACCGTGGCTTGCGGGACGTGCCACATCCCGACCGCGGGCGGCGGTGATCCGCGTTCGCTCCCGACGAACGCCGCGAGCGTCGATCCGGGTCCCGATCACGTCTTCGGAACAGCCGACGACGTCACGGGCTCGACGGGTGTCGTGCGCAACGACGCGACGACCGAGTACGAGCGCGATTCGATCTTCGGCCTCAATGCGCGCGTCACGCCGCGCAAGACGCCGCCCTTCGTCAACCAGGGTTATCCGCCGCAGCTCTTCTGGGACGGTCGCGCGGGTGGTGCGTTCGCCGACCCGTTGACGGGCCAGGTCGTGATCCCGACCGGGGGCGCGCTCGAGACGCTCGCGCTCGCGCCGCCCTTGAGCGACGTCGAGATGGGGCATCTCGGCCGCACGTGGCCCGATGTCGTGCAGCACCTCGCGGAGTCGCGTCCGCTCGCGCTCTCGCCCGCGCTCACGCCCGATCTCGTGCCCTTCGTCGCCGGACGCACGTACCCCGAGCTCTTCCAGCTCGCCTTCGGCACGCCCGAAGTCACGCCGGTGCGCGTCGCCATGGCGCTCGCGAGCTACCAGCGCACGCTGTTCACGAACCAGGCGCCGATCGACGCGTTCTTCGCGGGCGACGGGAGCGCGTTGACGCCGCTCGAGAACCAGGGGCGGCAGGTCTTCATGTCGCCGCAGACGAACTGCAACACGTGCCATCTCGGCTCGCGCTTCACCGACGACCTCTTCATCTACATCGGCGTGCGTCCGGCGGCCGAGGAGCCCGGACGGTTCGTGGTCACGAACATCGCCGACGACCTGGGGCGCATGCGCGTGCAGAGCCTGCGCAACGTCGAGCTGCGCAGCACGTTCTTCCACAACGGGCGCTTCACGACGCTCGAACAGGTGGTCGACTTCTACGACCGCGGCGGAGACTTCACCGCGCCGAACAAGAGCCCGCTGATCCGGCCCTTGAACCTGACGGCGCAGCAGAAGACGGCGCTGGTCGCGTTCCTGCGCCGCCCGCTCACGGATCCGCGCCTCGCCAACGGGCTGCCGCCGTTCGATCATCCCGAGCTCTCGTTCGGCACGTCGCGCACGCCGACCTTGTTCGGCCAGGGGACGGCCGGCACGGCCGGCATCGTGCCGCGCGTGATCGCGATCGAGCCTTCGATCCTCGGCAACACGAGCTTCACCGTCGGTCTCGATCGCGCCCGCCCGAACTCCGCGGGGCTGCTGGTCATCGATCGGCACGCGAACCTCTTCGGCATGCCGTTCCACGGTGCGACGACGTTCCTCGCGATGTCGCCGTCGCCGCTGATCGTCTTCACCGGGATGACGCAGGGCAGCGGGGTCGGTGGAGGCTGGGATTCCGAATCGGTGAAGCTGCCGAGCGATCCGTCGCTGATCGGCACGTCGCTCTACGGACAGTGGTTCGTATTCGACGGCGGTGGCGGCGGGCGACTCGCGGCGACCGAGGCGTTCCATCTCGTGCTATTCTGTCCCTGGGCTTGCGCTCCCCGGAGGGTTCGACGGACGACGACGCCCCGCGCGCCCAATCACGGCGCGCGCGTTCCTTCGCAGCCGATCGCGGCGGCTACTTGTACGCGATCGCTGCGCTCGACGGCCCGGCGAGGTGCAGCACCTCGAAGCGGCGGAAGCCGACGCTCGCGCACCAGCCGCGGAAGTCCGCGCCCGAGAAGTCGAAGGCCTCGCCGAACTCGATCAGCATGTTGAGCGACATGAGCAGGCCGAACGTGTTCTCTCGCCGCGCGTCGTCGATCAGCGCCTCGACGGCGATCAAGGCACCCCCGCTCGGCAGCGCGTCGTAGGCCGAGCGGATCAAGTGCAGCTTCTTCTCGAGGTTCCAGTCGTGGAGGATCATGCCCATCGTGATCACGTCGGCCTTGGGCAGCGGATCGCGGAAGAAGTCGCCCGACGCCGTCGTGACGCGCGAGCTGAAGCCCGCGGCCGCGATCGCGCGCTTGGCGATCGGCTCGACCGGCGGGAGGTCGAAGGACGTGCAACGGATGTGCTCGTGGCGCCGGGCGACCTCGACGCTCAGGAGTCCCGTCGCTCCGCCGACGTCGCACAACGTCTTGTACGGCTTGAAGTCGAACTTCTCGGCCAGCGCCTCGAAGTTGATGCGCGAGAGGCCGGTCATCGCGCCCATGAACTGCTCGAGACGCGGGAGCTCGCTGTAGAGCTCCTCGAACACGCCCTTCATGCCGTGCTTCGACTCGTTCTGCGGCTGGCCCGTGCGCAACGCGCTCGGCAGGTCGTTCCAGAACTTGAACAGGCGCGCGTTGAGCATCTCGAGGATGCCGCCGACGTAGCGCGGGCTCTTGCGGTCGAGGTAGAGCAGTCCCGCGGGCGTGTTGGCGTACTTCGCAGCCGGCCCGTCGCCGTCGCGCTCGAGGAACTGCATCGACACGAGCGCGTCGAAGTCCGCGATCGCGCGCGGGTGCAGTCCCACTTCCTGGCCGAGCTCAGCGCCGGTCAGGCGCCGTTCGCCGAGCGTCGTGAACACGCCGAACTCGACGGCGGTGAGCAGCACCTTGGACGACCAGAACGCGAACGCGGTCTGGAGGATGGGCGAGACGTCGGAGCGAGGAGTCATGTCGCGAGACCTTGCCCGAACGCGAGAGAGGCCACAAGCCCGATTCGGGCTTTCAGGCGCCGCGCGCCGCGAGATCGGCGACGACGCGCTCGGTCGCGTGCGCGAGATCGATGCGCTCCTCGTAGCCGAAGTCCTCGCGCGCGGCGAAAAGCGAGTACGTGTGCGAGCGCGCGAGCTGCAGGGCGAGGAAGCGCGTCATCGGCGGCTCGTCCACGCGTCCACGCGCGCGCCAGAGGAGCTCGAGCGCCGCGCCGCCCGCGTAGGCGAGCGCGAGCGGCGCGCGCCGCGTCCTCGAGGAACGCGCAGGCGCTCGAGCACGACGTTGATCCAGCTCCAGGCTCGATCGGCTGTTCCTGGGCGATGAAGTACGCCCGGCCGGCGTGCGGAGCTCCCGCGTGCAGGCGATCCGCGGCGAGCACGTGCGCGTGCGCCGCGTTCTCGACGTCGGTGATCGAGACCTGGTTCTTCCCGTCGCCGACGATCGCGAGCTTGCCCGCGCGCGCGCGCGCGACGACGCGCGGCATCAGGTGGGGATCGCCTGGACCGACGATCGGGTGCGCCGCAGCGCGCGCAGGTCGCGAGGCCGTCGACGCCGTTCATGGCGAGCACCGCGGCCTCGGCGCGCGCTTTCGTGCGCGGGTACTCGGCCAGGAACCGCGTCGCGATCGGGAGGTCGCGACCGGCCTCGAGCTGCTCGCGGCCGTCGAGCACACGCTGGGGAGCTCGTGTGCACGAGGCGCTTCACACGCGCGGCGCGCAGCTCGCGAGCACGGCGTGCGTGCCGCGACGTTCGTGCGCTCGAACTCGGGCGCGGGCCGAAGATGCCCGTGCGCGCGGCGCTGTGGAAGACGACGTCGACGCCGCGCAGCGCGTCGCGCAGGGCTCGTTCGTCGCACAGATCTCCCGCGATGCAACACCCTCCAAGCTCCTCGATCGCTGCGTGACGCGCGCGCGAGTAGCTCACGACCTCGTCGCCGCGCGCACGCAGCTCGCGCACGATCGCGGAGCCGAGGAAGCCTCCTCCGCCCGTGACCAGCGCTTTCACTTCACGCGACCTTCGGCCCAGCGCTTGAGCAGCTCGCTCTTGATCTTCGCGTTGTGGCGCACGTCGACCGGGAACCTGCGGTGGAAGAGCACGCGCTCGATCGTCTCGGGCGCGGCCACCGGCGCGCTCTTGCGGCGCGCGGCCACGAACTCGAGGATCTCGCGCGCCAGCTGTTCGCGCGCCTCGCGCTTCTTCGGCAGCTCGCCGGCGCGCAGCTCGATCACGAGCACGGGACGCTCGCTCCCAGGCGCGCCCACGCCCACGAGCGCCGAGCGACGCACGCGCGGGTGCAGGTCGGCGATGAGCTCGGTCGGCACCGGTGCGACGTTGCCGCGCGCGGTCTGCAGTCGATGCGACTTGCGGCCGCAGAACCACAGCCGTCCCTCGCGATCGAGCCAGCCCAGATCGCCCATGCGGTGCCAGACCGCGCCCTCGTCGGCGATCTTCGCGCGCCGCGTCGCGTCCGTCTCGCGCGCGTAGAGCCACGTGACCGCCGCGCCCTTGACGCACACCTCGCCGAGCACGAGCGGCGGCTGGCGCAGCGTCTCGTCCCAGCGCTCGATCGGCTCGTCGCTGATCGGGATCAGCGCGAGATCGACGCCCGGCGCGGGCGTTCCGACGCAGGTTCCGTGGCCCGATTCGCTCCGCTCGCGCAGCGCGAGGATCTCGCGGCCGCGGAT
The DNA here is from genome assembly GCA_044228975.1 of Planctomycetota bacterium. Classification (GTDB taxonomy): domain Bacteria; phylum Planctomycetota; class UBA1135; order UBA1135; genus JADJNY01. The sequence goes on from JBGATX010000061.1 coordinate 22,407, forward strand.
CGAGGCGACCGGCAGGCTCTCGGTCGCGCCGTAGGGCGTGAACACGTCCCCGGGCTCGTCGAGCACGTCGCGCAGCTCCTCGACCAGCGCCGGCGGCACGGGAGCGCCCGCGACGAGCACGCGCCTCAGCGCCGGGAAATGCACGCCGCGCGCGCGGCACCACGGCGCGACCCGGCGCCAGATCGCGGGCGAACCGAAGCTCGTCGTGCAACCGTGCGTCTCGAGCGCCTCGGCGATGCGCGCGGGATCGCAGCTGCCCGGCCGCGACGGATCGAGCAGCGGGAACACGCTCGTCATTCCGAAGGCGACGTCGAAGAGCGCGAAGAGCGGGAAGCAGGCGAGGTCGATCTCGCCGCGCTCGAAACCGTAGAGCTCGCCCAGCGCACGGATCTGCGCCTGGAACATGCCATGCGTGTAGACGACGCCTTTCGCCGGTCCGGTGCTGCCGGACGTGAAGAGCACGGCGGCTTCGTCGTCGTGGGTCACGGGCTCGAGCAACGGGGCCGCCGGCGGGCTGCCGCCGCGCACGAGCTCCTCGAGCGGCACGCTGCGCGGGAACCAGCGCGCGCCGACGGTGACGGCGATCTGCACCGACGCGAGCGCGCGCGCGTGGATCAGGCGCAGCACCTGCGCGAGCGGCACGCCGATGAACGCGCGCGGCTCCATGCGTGCGAGCGAGGCCACGAGCTGGCGCGAGCCCATGCCCGGATCGAGCAGCACGGGCACAGCGCCCAGGCGCAGGAGCGCGAAGACGATGGCGATGAGGTCGATGCCGGGCCGCACGAGCACCGCCGCGCGGTCGCCGCGCGCGAGACCGCGCGCGCGCAGTCCTTGCGCGATCGCGGCGGAGCGCGCGTCGAGCTCGGCGAAGCTCGCCGTCTCCACAAGGTGCGTCCGCCCTGCAGCGCGCGCGCGGCGTGCACGGCGGGCGAGTGCGGCCGCTCGCGCGCCGTGCGCGGCAGGTGAGCTGCCCCGTTGTGCTCGAGCGCGGCGCCGCGCTGGTCGGCGGAGGTCGCGCGCGCGAGATCGGGCACGCTCATCGCGCGCTCTCCGTGCCGGTGAGGAACTCGCGCGCGTGCGCGACGACGCGCTCGGTGGCGTCCTCGAGCACGAGGTGGCCGGCGTCGGGAAGCGCGTGCGTCCGCGCGTTCGGGAAGCGCCGTTGCCACTCGGCGAGGAACGCCGGCGAGAAGCACCAGTCGCGCAGGCCCCAGATCAGACACGTGGGCCGGTCGGTGAACCCGGAGAGCGCGCTCTCGATCGCCGCGAGCTCGCTCCACGAACGATCGCGCGGCGACATCGGGATGTCCTGCACGAAACGCGCGATCGCGACGCGCTCCGCGCTCGTGCGATAGGGCGCGCCGAGACCCAGACGCGCTTCGGCGGACAATCCGCCGCGCCGCGCGCTCGCCAGACGCGGCGCGAGGCCCGCGAACGCGTTCATGCGCCGCACGAGGAACTCGCCGAGCACCGGAACGCGGCACGCGCGCAGACGCCAGGGCAGGCGCGTCGACGTGAACGCGGCCGTGTTCGTGACGATCAGGCGTTCGATGCGCTCGGGCTTGCGCCGCGCGAGGCCCATGCCGATCGCCCCGCCCCAGTCGTGCAGCGCGAGCGTCACACGCGCGAGTCCGAGGCTCTCGACGAGCGACTCGAGGTTCTCGACGTGCGCCGCGAGCGTGTACTCCCAATCCTGCGGCTTGTCGGAGAGCCCGCAGCCGATGTGGTCGGGCGCGATGACGCGCCAGCGGTCGGAGAGCCCGCGCACGAGCGCCCGCCAGTAGAACGACCACGTCGGGTTGCCGTGCAGGCACAGCACGACCGGCGCGTCGCGCGGACCTTCGTCGACGTAGTGCATGCGCCCGGCGCGCAGTGCATGGAAGTGCGTCGCGAAGGGCGAGCGCGCGCCCGCGCGGGAATCCGCTGGCGCCGCGGAGGCGGCCGAGAGACCGGCGCGCGTGCTCAAGCGCCGCCCTCGACATCCGGGCGCGTCGCGCGACGCACGAGCTCGCGGTCGAAGTAGTTCACCGACATGCCGGCGTCGACGATCAGGTTCTGCGCGTTGATGCCCGACGAGCGCGGGCTGAGCAGGAAGAGCGCGGCCTGCGCCACCTCGCGCGTCTCGAGCCCGCGCCTGCGCAGCGTCGCCTGCTCGGCGAAGAGCCAGCTGTCGAGATAGCCCGGAATGCCCGCCGACGAGCTCGTCTTCAGCAGGCCCGCGCCGACGCCGTTGAAGCGCACGTTGCGCGCCGCGAAACCCTTGGCGAGGAAGGCGATCGAGCTGTCGAGCGCAGCCTTCGCCGGCGCCATGAAACCGTAGTTCTCGGCTGCCATGCGCGTGGTCGAGATCGAGATCGAGACCACCGACGCCTGCGGACGCAGCAGCTCCTCCAATGCGCCTGCAAGGCTCACGAGCGAGAAGCACGAGACGTCGACGGCGCGCAGGAAGTCGTCGCGGCGCGTCTTCTGGAACGTGCGCGGGCCGCCGGAGTAGTCGGCGAAGGCGATCGAGTGCACGAGGCCGTCGAGCGCGATCTCGCGTTCGCGCAGCTCGGTCGCGAGGGCTTCGATCTGCGTCTCGCTGGCGACGTCGCAGACGAAGACGGGCGCGTCGCCGACGAGCTTCGCGACCTCCTCGCGGCGCTTCTGCGTGTGCACGCTCCACAGCACGCGCGCTCCGGCTTTCGCGAGCTCGTCGCCGATGTGCCAGGCGACGCTCTTCTTGTTCGCGAGGCCCGTGACGAGCACGGTGCGACCGGAGAGGCCGAGCCAGTCCATCAGCGAGACTCCGTCATGGACACGCCAGGCGCGACCGGTTTCGCTTCCGGCACGACGAGCGCGACCGCGAAACGCACGCGCAGCACGCTCTGGCCCAGCGCCGTCACGTGCGCCTGCATCCAGCGCACGTTGGCGATGCGCTCGACGCAGTCGAGCTGCGCGCGCAGCGTCTCGCCGGGCTCGACGAGCTTCTTGAAGCGCGCGTCCTCGATACGCGTCAGCACCGGCAGCGCGCCGTCGACGCTCCGCGCCGCTTCGTCCGAACTCGGCGTCGACTCCTCGCCGGAGAACAGGATCGCCGCGCTCTGGAAGCACATCTCGCAGGCGAGCACGCCGGGCAGCACGGGCCGGCCGGGATAGTGACCCTGGAACGCGAACAGATCGACGGGCACGTCCCACTCGGTGACGATGCGCTCGCTGGCGCGTTCGACGATGCGGTCGACGAACAGGAACGGCGGGCGATGGGGGATCGCGGCGAGGATCGGCGCGCGCGGATCAGAGTCCACCGGTCACCTCGAGCACGGCGCCGTGGATGTAGCTCGCGCGCGGATGGAGCAGGCTGAGCACGGCGAAAGCGACCTCGTCGGTCGTTCCGAACCGCCCGGCGGGCACCGACGCGAGATGCTGCGCGCGCACCTCCGGCGCGAGATCCGCGAGCAGCTCCGTCTCGACGAAACCAGGCGAGACGCAGTTGACCGTGATCTTGCGCTTGCCGACCTCGCGCGCGAGCGCGCGCATGAGGCCGATCTGGCCGGCTTTCGACGCGCCGTAGTTCGTCTGGCCGGCGAAGCCGTGCAAGCCCGCGGGCGAGGTGACGAGCACGATGCGCCCGTAGCGCGCGCGGCTCATGTGCTGCACGGCGAACTTGCACATGTGGAAGGAGCCCGAGAGGTTCGTGGCGAGCACCGCGTCCCAATCCTCGCGCCTCATCATGCCCGCGATCGCGTCCCGGCGGATGCCGGCGTTGTTGACGAGCATGTGCGCACCCGCGTCGCCGCGCCCGGACCAGAAGCGCTCGCAGGCGTCGTAGTCGGCGACGTCGAAGCGCGCGAGCGAGAGCCGCTCGCCGTGGGCCGCGTTCGCGTCGGCGAACGCATGCGCCGCGCTCTCGTTCTTCGTGTAGGTCGCGACGACGCGTGCTCCGCCCTCGAGCAGCGCGCGCGTGATCGCGGCGCCCAGGCCGCGCGTTCCGCCGGTGACGACCGCGGTCTGGCCGTCGAAGACGCCTTGGAAGCTCATGCGCGGGCCTCGAGTCCGGGGAGCGCGGTCGCGCGCTCGGGTTGGTGCAGGAAGGCGTCGGCCTTGTTGGCCGTGATCACGCCGTAGTTCGCGGCTCCGAGCCAGCCCGACATGATGATGCCCACGCTGCCGGCGTGATAGAGACCGGCGACCTGCTTCGACAGCTCCAGCGAGTAGTGCAGGCCCTCGAACTTGGTGCCGAAGGACGTGCCCTCGGGATGCTGCGTGTAGAACTCGAACGTGCGCGGCGTCGAGGCCTCGACGTGGTCGATCTTCGCGCGCGCGCCGGGCACGTAGCGCTCGAGCGCGTCGAGCGTGTCGGCGATCAAGCGCTCCTTCGCCGCGGCGTAGCCGCGCTCGTCGAGCGCGTTCCAGTCGCGCCAGTTGGCGTTCGTCGAGGAGACGATCGTAAAGCGCTCCGAGCCCGGCCGCGTCTTGGGGTAGTAGAAGCTGAACGTGCGGCTCGCGCCGAAGAGCTCGCACAGGGCGGCCGAATCGAACGTCGGCCGCGTCGAGGTGAAGAGCAGGTCGGTGACCCACGGCAGCGATTCGCCGGCGCGGATGCCCATGTAGACCTGCGTGCTCGAGTTGTTCAGGCGCACGGCGCTCGCGCCACGCGCGAAACGGTCGTCGAAATGCTCGGTGCCGACGAGCTTCTCGATCGTCGTGCGCACGTTGGCGTTGCTGATCACCGCGCGCGCGGCGATGAAACGGCCCGCGGCGAGCACGCCGCGCACCTCGCCGTTCTCGACGACGATGCGGTCGACCTGCACGCGGTTGTAGAGCTCGACGCCGCCCCGCTCGAGCTCGCGGCGCATCTCGCGGATGAGCAGGTCCGTGCCGCCTTGGAAGGTGAAGACACCCTGGCTCATGAAGTTCGAGAAGACGATCCCGTAGGTGATCGCGGGATCGTCGAGCGAGGAGCCGTTGGCGTAGCTGATCGGTTCCATCAGCAGGCGATGGACGTCGTTTCGGCCCGGGAAATGACGCTCGAACAGGGCCGCGGTCGTCTCGCCGGCGTCGTCGTAGAAGCTCATCGCCGCGAGCTCGTCGTAGAACGCGCGCACCTTCTCCGGTGCGATGCCGAAGACGCGCACGAGCTTCTCGGTGAAGTCCTCGCGCGTGAACTGCGTGTCGAACTTGAACTGCGGGTTGTCGAAGCGCACGCCGTCGAGGCGCACGATCGAGTCGGCGATCGTCGCGTTCCAGTACTTGCGGCAGGTCTTCTTCATCCCGGCCGGGAAGCCGTGCAGCGAGACGTCGAAGACGTGTCCTCCGCGGCGTTTGAACCAGGTCGCGAGGCCGCCGAAGTTGTAGTGCTGCTCGAGCAGCGCGACCGAATGTCCCGCGCGCGCGAGCACGTTCGCCGCGGTCAAGCCGCCGAGGCCGCTGCCGATCACGATCACGTCGTAGCGCTCGCGCGCGCCGCGCAACGGGTCGACGTTCGACGGCGCCTTGCCGTCGCCGGAGCCCTTGTGGTACTTGCGCTCGGTGTTCATGACGCGGCGCGCGAGCCTCAGGCCTGGCTCGCGACGAGCGCGTGGCGGTTGGCCATCGAGATGCCCGACAACATCGCGCCCACGATGCCGACGAAGCCCTGATCCGTGCCGATCAGGAACAGGTTGTCGATCTCCGTGCGGCCGTCGCGCCGTTTGTGCGGACTGCCGTAGACCGAACCGAGGTGGTGCGCCGTGTAGTGGCGGATCGTGCGCGGCGTGAACGCGTCGCGATCGATCGAGCCGATGCGCGGATCGGGCACGTGGCGCGCGGCGACGGCCGCGATCGCGTCGGCGACGAGCTCCTTCGCCTCGCGGTAGCGTTCTTCGGGGAGCGCGCACCACAGCTCGCCGTTGGCGGGCACCGTGACGTGCAGACGCCCCTCGCTCGGCAGCGCCGACGAAGCGTAGTTGTCGCTCGCGCAGAGCACGCCGCTCTCGAGATCGACGAGTCCTCGCGGAGCGGCATAGCGCAGCGTCGGCGTCTCGCAGAAGAAGCGGATCGTCCCCGCGTGACCGCGCGCGCCGTGCGGACGGTCGGTGATCCAGGTCGTCTCGAAGAAGGTCATGCGGCGTGCGGAACCCTCGTCGCTCTCGCGACCGGTGCGACCGGCGAGCGCCAGCGTCTCGACCGCGCCGGCCGAGGAGAACACGCGCTCGGCGGAGAGCTCCTCGCCGTTCTCGAGCACGACGCCCTGCGCCACGCCGTCGCGTACGATCACGCTGCGCACGCCCGAGCGCATGCGCAGCTCGCCGCCGGCCTCGCGGTAGCGCGCGACGAGCAGGTCGAGCAGGCGCTTCACGCCGCCTTCGGGGCGCGCGAAACCCTCGAGGAAGATGCTGCGGAAGAGGACCACGAAGTCGTCCCACTCGACGTCGTGCTCCTGCGCGCTGCCGTAGTAGCAGATGGCGCAGAGCAGCATGTCGACGAGCAGCGGCTCGCGCAGCACGTCCGTCAATCGCGCGCGCGCCGAACTCGCGACGCCCCCCGCGAACGGATTCGACGCGCGCACGAGCTGCAAGAGCTCCGCGAAACGCGCGCTCGAGGCGGGGAAGAGGCGCGCCACCTCGGACTCGAGCAGCCGCGGATCGTTCGAGAAGCGCAGCAAGGCACCGGGGAACGCGATCTCCGAGTAGCTCTGCTCGCCCAGCGCGAGCGCGTCGCGATCGAGGCGCAACTGGCGCAGGAGGCGCGGCAGCGGCGTGTTCTTCGTCTCGCGCGGCACGTAGTTCGTCAACGCGTGCAGGCCGGTGTCGAAGCGCCTCCCGCCGTGCTTGTAGAAGGAGTTCAGCCCGCCCCAGAGCGAGTGGCGCTCGAGGATCACGACCTTGCGCTCGAATTGGGCCAGACGAATGCCCGCGGCGAGTCCGGAGAAGCCGGCGCCGATGACGATCGCGTCGTAGCGAGCGTTCATGCGATGGTTCCGTGCGCGCGGAGAGGCGAGCGGGGACTCGCGTCGCGCGCCGTCTACACGCCGACCTTGAGGCGCTTGCCTTCGAGCTTGGGCGCGAGGTAGCGCACGCAGCCGTCGAGCGTGGCGAGCTCCTTGTAGTCCTCCTCGGGGATCTGCACGCCGTAGCGCTTGCGCAGCTCCATCACGATGTCGAGGAAGTCCATCGAGTCGAGCTCGATCTGCTCGCGCAGACGCACCTCGTGCTTCAGCTCCGACAAGTCCTCGTCGGGCGCGATGGTGTGGATGATGTCCTTGATGGCGGAGACGATCTCTTCGCGGGTCATGAGCGGTGTCGCGGCCCTCGTGCAGGGCGCGTGCGGGCGTTTCGTGGATGGTGGGGGGTCAGGGACGGAACCGCCGTACGACGACGGCGGAGTTGATGCCGAGCATGCCGAAGGAGAGGTTGAGGATCGTGTCGATCCCTTGGCGTTCCTCGGGCTGATTCAGGACGAGGTTGCGCACCTCGCAGGCCGGGTCGAGCTCGTCGACGTTGATCGTCGCGTGCACCCAGCCGTCGTCGAACGACGGCAGGTTGCCCGCGAGCTCGAGCGCGCCGGCGGCGCCCATCGTGTGGCCGATGAAGCTCTTCGTGTTGTTGACGCGCGCGCGCGCGCTGTCGCCGAAGACGGAGCGCAGGGCCTCGCACTCCTGCTGATCGCCCATGGGCGTCGCGGTGGCGTGGCTCGAGACGATGTCGATGTCGCCGGGAGCGAGCTCCGCGCGCTTCAGCGCCGCGCGCATGCACTCGTTCTGGCGCTCGGCGAGCGGGAGCACGAAATCGGCCGCGTCGGAGTTCACGGCCCAGCCGACGAGCTCGCCCAGGATGCGTGCGCCGCGCCTGCGCGCGTCGTCGAGGCGCTCGAGCGTGTACAGGCAGCCGCCTTCGCTGACGACGATGCCGTTGCGCTGCTTGTCGAACGGCCGCGAGGCCTTCGTCGGATCGGCGTGCGACGCGAGCGCGCCTTGCGCCTTGAAGCTCGCGAAGATGCCGAAGGTGTGGATGCTCTCGGACACGCCGCCGCACAGCGCGAGATCGATCTCGGAGAGCTGCAGCATCTGCGCGCCGTGGATCAGCCCGAGATTGCCCGCCGCGCAGGCCGCGCCGATGCAGTACGCGGGGCCGGTGATGCCGAAGCCGAGCGAGACCTCGCCCGCCGGATTGTTCGCCACCGTGCGCGGGTTGTGGTGGTGGGACCAGTAGGCGAGGTCGAAGTCGAACTGCGCGACCTCGTGGATCTGGTTCTCGGTCTCGACGTTGCCGTGCTCGGTGGTGCCGATGTAGACGCCCACGCGCGAGCGGTCGACTCGAGCGACGTCGATGCCGGCGTTCGCGAAGGACTCGCCGGCGCAGTAGATGCCGATCGAACCGGCGCGCGTGCCGCGGCGCAGCTCCTTCTTCTTCTGCCAACGCAGTGCGTCGAAGTGGCACACGCCCGCGAGCGTTTCGCCGACATGACGGATCGACCAGCGCTCGACGCCCGACACGCCGCGCAGCAGGTTCGCGCGGTAGCCGGCGAGCGAGTCGCCGTTGGGGCTGGTGAGGCCGACGCCCGTGATGACGATGCGCGGCAGTTCAGGCATGGCGCTTCTCGAGCGGCGCGGGTTCGGGCGCGGCGTCGAGAGGGTTTTCATCGAGCTCGTCGCTGACGTCTTCGCCGCTGTCTTCATCCGGCGGCAGTCGCGCCAGCATCTCCTTGGCGGAGAGCGGCGCGCTCGCGTTCGACTTCTTCGGTCCCTTGCCGCGCGGCGCCTTCAAGCCGACCTTGAGGGCCGCGCCGACGGCGCGCGAGAGCAGGCTCTGGCTGTCGCCGAGCGCGCGCTCGACGGACGTGAAGACGAGCTGCATCACGGCGTCGGCGAGATCGAGCGAGGTCAGGATCGAGCGCAGCGTCAGCACGCGCGGATCGCGGTCGCCGTAGCGCTCGCGCACGTAGCCGAGCGTCGCCTGCGCCGAGACGCGCAAGCGGCCGATGGCGACCTGCTCGCGGCGGCGGAAGACGGTGGCGACGATCGAGAGCGTGTTGCCGACTGGTGCGTGGAGGTGACAGCGCCGGTGTGCGTCGAAGTCGGAGCGGATGGCGCCCCATTCGGAGAGCTCGTTGACGGCGGTGCTGGTGGCGCCCTGGGAGAGGGAGAGCGCGCTGCTGATCTCGCGGGAGGAGAGCGGCTGGCCGGCGAGCACGAGCAGACCCCAGACGCGGCCGTGCACGCGCTTGAAACCGAACGTCTTGAAGAAGAGCTCGAAGGTCGGGAGCTCGGCGGAGAGTTTCTCGTCGAGGCCGGTGAAGTCGGTCTGGGTCGCGGTGGGGACGGGGTTCGACGGGCTCGGTGCGGCGGGCGGGACGACGCTCAGCGGAGCCGCGGCGGGGGCGGGGTCGGGGTCACGCGCGAGCAGCGGCGCGGAGTTG
>JBGATX010000062.1:0-30494 GCA_044228975.1 Planctomycetota bacterium
CCTCGCCGGCGAGGAAGAGCAGCACGCCGATCTCGGCGGGCGTGTACGCCTTGGTCGCGCCGGGCGCTCCGGCCAGGCTCGCGACGCCGGCCATCGCTCAACCGCCGATGCGGCTGCGCACGAGCGGGTCGAGCACCACGCAGGCGAACAAGGCCGGCAAGTAGAGCAACGAAGCGATCAAGAGAGCACGCGCACGCGCACCGTCGGTCGTGAGCGCGAAACGCGCCGCGGCGATCGCGTACACGACTCCGCACACCGCCGCGCCGCCGAGGTACACCCAGCCCGCGAGCCCCAGCACGCCCGGCAGGAGCGACACCGGCAGCAGCACGAGGGCATAGAAGAGCGACGCGCGACCCGCGACGCGTTCGCCGCCGGGCAGCGAGGGCAGCATCTTCAATCCGGCGCGCGCGTAGTCGTGGCGGTAGAGCCACGCGATCGCGAGGAAGTGCGGGAACTGCCAGACGAAGATCACCGCGAAGAGCGCCCAGGCCCAGATCCTCGGCTCGCCCGCGGTCGCGACGTAGCCCACGAGCGGCGGCGCGGCGCCCGGCAGCGCTCCGACGAGCGTGTTGAGCGTGCTGTAGCGCTTGAGCGGCGTGTACACCGCGACGTACGCGAACAGCGAACCGAGCGCGTAGAAGGCCGAGAGCAGGTTGAAGCACAGGCACAGGCCCACGACGCCGAGCACGCCGAGCGCGGTGGCGAGCAGGATCGCGTCGCGCACGTGCACGCGGCCGGCGGGCAGCGGGCGCTCGCGCGTGCGCTCCATCGTGCGGTCGATGTCGCGCTCGAGTGCCTGGTTGAAGGCGCTCGCACCGGCCGCGGAGCACATGACGAAGAAGCCGGCGAGCAGCGTGGTCCAGATCGACGTGTGAACCGGCGCGCCGAGCCACGCTCCCACCGCGGCCGCGAGGGCTACGAAGATCGCGATGCGCGGCTTGCCGAGCGTCACGAGGTCCGCGCCGAAGGACGGCGTCGCGACGACGGCGTCCAGCGCGACCGGGCGCAGGCGCAGGTTGCTCATCGCGCTCCTCCGAGGTTCGCGCGCGCGTCGAACTAGTTCCCTGGGCTCGACACGCGTCGATCGACGCGTCGGCGCGCCTGCACCGCGCTCGCGACGCACACGAAGAGCAGCGCGGAGCCGCCCCTGACGTGCAGCGTGGGGAAGAGCGACTGGTGCAGCTCCGTCGGCGCGCGCGAACGGCCCACGACGAGGTAGACCCAGATGAACGCGAGCAAACCGAGCACGAGCTGCGTCGCGAGCACGATCCACAGCGCGCGGCGCAACGCGAGGAGACGCGGAGCGTCCGGCGCCGGCGTCGCGTCCGTTCCGCTGCCGTTCGCCGCGCGCCCGAGCACGTGCCCGAGCAGGTACACGCCGCCGAGCACGGCGACGACCATGACGACGTGCACGACGAGCGCGATCTGCGACTGGCTGTGGCGCAGCCACGCACCGAGGACCATCTGCACGTAGACGATTCCGCAGGCGCCGAAGCTCGTCAGCTCGAGTGCGAGCGAACTCCCGCCCGGCGCGACGCGCGCGCCCGAGGGACCTGGGGCATCCGAACGGCTGGCGAAAGACAGCGCCGTCGCGCCGACGAACGCGAACACCGCCTGGCCGAAGGCTCCGTGCAGGAATGCGAGCTCGGTGCTCTTCTCGAGCACGCGGAAGCCACCGAGAGCTCCCTGCCCGATGATCAGCAGCAAGGACGCGATCGCGCACCAGCGCGGCAGGCGCGCGCGCTGTCCGGTGAAGCTCGCCACGACCGTCGCGATCGCGAGCAGGCCGACGAGCATCGCGAACAGTCGGTGCGTGTGCTCGACGAAGGTCCCGAGCGAGTGCACCCAGCGATCGAGCGGGTAGAGCGGCAGGAACCAGTCGCCCTTGCCCGGATCGACGATCAGCCAGCCGTCGATCGCGAGGCCCGAGTGCGTCGAGGTGACGCTCGCACCGAAGAACACGAGCGGGATCGTCACCCACCACGTCCACCATGCCAGACGCCGCGGCCAGGGGCTCTGCGCGGAGGCGTCGGCGGAGGGGACGAAGTCGCCCATGAAGGCGGCGCATTCTATCGGCGGCGAGAGAGCGCGGCACGTCCGCGGGCGGCGAATCCGCTCATGCCGATTTCGTTCCCGGGGGCGGCGGAGCGGCCTGCGGCAGATGATCGCTCGCCCCGAGTGACGCGGCGGCCGCGCCGAACTCGTACGGGCCGCGCTCGACGACGAGCTCGCGCTCGAAGTTCCCGTGCGACGGCGGCGAGGCCGTCTCCCACTCGAGCGAGTTCGCCTGCCACGGATTGCGTGCCGAGCGGCGCCCCGCGAGGAGCGTGTGCAGCACGTTGACGACGAAGAAACCCTGCCAGAGGAAGAGCAGGAGCGCGCTCCAGGTGATGAACACGTTGATCCCGCGCAGCGGAGCGAGGCTCTTGTACACGTACGGATCCGCCACGCGACGCGGCGCCCCGGCGAGGCCGAGCTGGTGCATGAGCAGGAACACGCAGCAGGCGAGCACGAAGGTCCCGACGAAGTGGATGCGGCCCAAGGGTTCGTTCAGCGCGCGGCCCGTCATCTTCGGGAACCAGTGGTACAGGCCCGCGAACGCGGCGAGCATCGAGCCGCCGAACACGATGAAGTGGAAGTGCGCCACGACGAACTGCGTGTCGTGCAGCTCGACGTCGACCGGCGTCGACGCGAGCCAGATCCCCGAGAGCCCGCCGATCACGAACAACGCGACGAAGCCGATGGCGAAGAGCATCGCGCTCGTGGCGCGGACGCGCGCTCCCCACAAGGTCGCGAGCCAGTTGAAGACCTTCACCGACGAAGGCAGCGCGATCAGCGTCGTCGAGAGCATGAACGCCGTGCCCGCGAGCGGATCGAGGCCCGAGACGAACATGTGGTGGCCCCAGACGAACATGCCGAGCACGACGATGCTCACCATCGAGAGCACCATCGGCTTGTAGCCGAACACCGGCTTTCGCCCGTGCACGCTGAGCACGTCGGAGACGATGCCCATCGCCGGCAGCACCATCACGTAGACCGCGGGATGGCTGTAGAACCAGAACAGGTGCTGCCACAGGAGCGGCTGCCCGCCGACGGCGTGACCGAGCGCTTCGGGCGCGACCTGATTCACCACGAGACCCGCGGGCGTGAAGAATCCCGTGCCGAGCAGGCGGTCGGCGAGCTGCAGCAGCGCGCCAGCGGTCAACACGGGCAGGGCGACCAATTGGATCACCGCCGAGAGCAGCAGCGCCCACACGGTGAGCGGCAGGCGCAGCCACGTGAGTCCGTTCGCGCGCAGCGCGATGGCCGTCGTCAGGTAGTTGATCGCCCCGAGCGTGGACGAAATCCCAGCGAGCAGCACCGCGACGAGCCACAGCGTCTGTCCCAGGCCACTCCCCGGCGCGGCGGCCGCGATCGTCGCGAGCGGCGGATACGACGTCCATCCCGCGGCGGGCGCGCGCGTCCCGACGGCGAGTGCCGCGAGCGCGACGGCTCCCGCGGGCACCATCAACCAGAAGCTGAGCGCGTTGAGGCGCGGAAAGGCCATGTCGCGCGCGCCGAGCATCAGCGGCAGGAGGAAGTTGCCGAACGCGCCGACGAGCAGCGGGATGACGACGAAGAAGATCATCGGCGTGCCGTGCAGCGTGAAGAGCGCGGTGTAGCCCTCGGGCGTCACGACGCCGCCGCTCTCGGGGAAGAGCCACGTGCCGACGATCGGCACGCGCGCCCACGGCCAGGCGAGCTGCCAGCGGATGACGAGCGCGAGCAGTCCGCCGGCGACGAGGAAGGCGAAGCTGAAGACGAGGAACTGGATCCCGATCACCTTGTGATCGACCGAGAAGATCCAGCGGCGCGCGAAGCCGCGCGGATGCGCGTGCGAACTCGACGTGACGTGCTCGGCGCTCATCGCTTCGAGCCTGCGGCGCTCGGCGTGCCGTTCTCGACGAGTTCGCCGGCGAGACGCGCGAGTTCGCGCTCGTACTCCGCGCGCGGCAACGCGCGCAGCTTGCCAGCCATTTTGTAGTGGCCCCAACCGCAGAGCTCCGCGCAGGCGATCTCGTATTCGCCCGGCTCGCGCGCCTCGAACCAGATCTCGATCCTGCGGCCGGGGAGCACGTCCTGCTTCACGCGCAGCGCGGCGACGAAGAAGGAGTGGATCACGTCGCGCGAGCGGAGCTCGAGCACGACCGGCTCGTTCGCGGGCACGAGCAACTCATACGGCGCGTCGAGATCGTCGAGCGTGCCGAACGCGCCGTCGCGTCCGGGATACACGAAGTGCCAGTCGAACTGGCTCGCGATCACACGCGCGCTGACGGGCACGTTCGGCCGGTGCGCGGCGTAACGCAGCTCCGCCCAGTCCCCCATCTGTCGCAGCGCCAGGAAGAGCAGGATCCCGCCAGGAACCAGCGTCCAGACGAGCTCGAGACGCCGATCGCCGTGCTGCGTGCGCGCGTGCGGCTCGCGCGAGTTCTCGCCTCCACGCCACACGATCCAAGCGAGCAGGCCGAGCGTGAGCACGAGGAAGAAGCTCACCGGCCACAGGATCAGCCGGAAGAGCGCGTCGATGCGCTCGCCGAAGACCGACGCGTTCTCGGGGAACCACCAGCCGCGATCCGGCGCGACGACGAAGCTCGCGACGGTCGCCACGAGCGCGAACAGCACGAGCAGCGCGGTGAAGCGTCGCATCGGAGTCAGCGCAGTCCCGGCGCGCGCTCGCCGTCGTCCTGCTCGGCCGCGAGAGAGCGCGTGTAGTGCACCACGGCCCACGTCTCGCGCGCGTCGAGCACGCTCGAGAGCGCCGGCATCGGCCCGCCGTTGATGCCGCAGTAGACGCGGCGATAGAGATCGATCGGCCGCCGCCCGCCGCGGAACGGATCGCGGCGCAGATTGCGCGGCAGGATGTCGAAGCCCCACGCGTCCTGGTACGCCGCGACCTTGCGGCCGCGGTCGTTGATCTTGAACGCCACGGGGCCGTCGCCGCGGCCTTCGTCACCGTGGCACGCCGCGCAATTGCCCTTGCGCGGATCGTGGTAGAGCCGCTCGCCGAGCGCGATCGACTCGGGCGTCGCGGGCGGGATCTCGCCGTCCCAGACGACGACCTTCGTCACGGCGCGCCGCCAGCGCTCGACCGTGCGCTCCACGACGTCGGCGAACGTCGCGACATCGAGCTCCTCGCCGTCCTCGTGCGCGAGCACGAGCTCGCGTTCGACCTCGCCGCGGATCGCGAGCAGCCGCGTGTAGTCGACGAGGCCCTCGCGCTCGCTCTCCGACAGGCGCCGGAACGACGGCATCGCCGTGCCATACACGCCGCGATCGAGCAGCCGCAGCAGATCGTCGCGCGTCGGGCGCGCCGCGTCGCTGACCGAGGTCCACTTGAAGATGCCGCGCCGGAAATCGCGCGGGCGCGGCTCGATGAAGTTCGAAGTCGGCCCGTCGCCGCCGCCGGAATGGCCGTGGCAGTGCGCGCACTCGATGCGGTAGAGCTCGGCCGACTCGGAGAGCCCGGGATAGAAGTCCTCGTACAGCGCGCGCGCCGCGTCGCGCCGTTCCGCGCTTGGACGCTGCGCGGTGGCGAGGAAGCGCGCGTGGAGGTCCGGGTGCCCGCGCGGCGCGTCGACATCGTCGAACTCGCCGCGCTCGATCGCCGCGAGCTGCGCCGAGAAGCTCTTGCGGTTGTCGGCGCGCAGTTCGCCGGCGCGAGCGCTCGTGATCTCGCCCGCTCCGCCCTGACCGAGCGGGCGATCGGGGTGAGCGGGGTCGAAGCCCTTGGAGCTCCACGCCTCGAGCGAGGGATAGCGCGGCTCGAGCGGCGAGCCGAAGCCCGCGCTCACGAGCTGCTCCACGGCCGCCAACGCGTCGGGCGCCCCCGCGAGCGACTTGCGCGTGTCGGCCTGGAGCTCGTAGCGCAGATCCGCGGGCCGTGCATCGAACCCGCAAGCCGGCGCGAGCGCGCACGCGAGCAGCGCACACGCGGCAAGAGCGGACGGAACGCCGAGCGGACGGTTCATCGGGGCGACGGAGCGGAGGCACGCTCGCGAGCGCCGCGGGCCGCTCGCGAACGCGCCAGTCTGCGCGCGCGCGGAGCTTCGTCAAGCCCGTTGCTCCGGCGCGCGTAGGCAGCTCGATCAGCGCCGCACTCTCGGGCCCGAGCGCGTGTGGCTCCCGGGCACCGGACGCAACGCGCGTCACTCGATCACGAAATCGGAGTCGGCATCCAGCGCCGCGCGCTCGCTCGCGCTCATGCGTTGGCGCAACAGCCTGACGGTCCTGCCGCCGACGAGCTTGCCGGCGTCGATCGTCAGCCAGTCGGAGATGCGCGCGAGCGGGATCTCCAGCCGTTCGCCGAGCTTCACCTGCCGCGTCGAGAGCGGCTGGTCGGCGACCGTGCCGCGGAAGACGCCGGCGGCGTGCTCGACGTTCTCGAGCCAGAGATGCTCCACGTTGAACCCGTCGTCGAACCGCACTTTCAAAAGCGCGCGAGTCTGCGTCGCGGGCGGGTGCTCGAGCCGTTCGATGAACTCGGCGATGTGCGCGCGCGACTCTTCCATCGCTCGGTTCATCTCCCGATCGTCGGCGGAGACGTGAAAGACGCTGGATTCCTCCGAGCTCGGAAAGCCGAGCTCCGATCCCGCGCCGCAACTCCACGAAGCGAGGACCCAGAAGAGCGGCAGGCAACGTCCCGCGCAACGCATGCTGAGCGGCAGTCTAGCGCAATGCAGGCAGGGCGCGCGCCCGCTCGGCCCGCGCTCGCGCGCTCGCAGCATCGCGTAGGATCTCGAGCGTGAACCGATCTCCGCTGACTGCGCTGCACTCTGCCGCGGGCGCGCGGCTCTCCGCGGGCGATGCGCCCGAGCTCTTGACCTACGGCGACGTGCCGGGCGAGTACCGCGCGGCGCTCGAGGCGTGCGTGCTCTTCGACGCGACCGCGCGCGGCCGCGTGGTCGTCGCAGGCGCCGACGCGGCGACCTTCCTGCACCGCCTGCTCGCCAACGACGTGCGCAACCAGCCCGTCGGCACGTTGCGGCACAACCTGCTGCTCTCGAGCAAGGGCAAGGTGCTCTACGAGTTCGACCTGTGGCGCGAGGAGGCGCGCATCGAGCTCGCGCTCCCGAGTGCGCGAGCGAAGGCGTTGATCGCGGCGATCGACATGTACCTCTTCTCCGAGAAGGTCGTCCTGAGCGACGAGAGCGAACGCTGCGCACCGCTCGAGCTCCTCGGGCCGGCGCGCTTCGATGTCGCGCGCGTCGCGTGCGGCGTCGAGGCGCCGCGCGAGGACGGTCAGACGCTGCGCGCGAGCTTCCGCGGGACGGAATTGCGCATCGCGAGTCGCCCGAGCGCCGGATCGGCGGCCTTGGAGCTCGACGCCGGGCCCGAGCACGTCGTCGAGCTCTGGAAAGCGCTGCTCGCCGCCGGCGCGCGCGCGAGCGGCGTCATCGTGCGCGACATCCTGCGCGTCGAAGCGGGCGCGACGCTCTTCGGCGTCGACGTCGACGAGAACGTCTACCCGCAGGAGGCGCGCCTCGAGCGCGCGTTCAGCCTCGACAAGGGCTGCTACATCGGACAAGAGGTCGTGGCGAAGATCGACACCTACGGCGGGCTCAACAAGCGCCTCGTCGCGTTGAAGGTCTCGCACGACGATCCGGTCGCGCGCGGAACGCGTTTGTGGCGGCTCGACGCGGGCGAGTGGCGCGATCTGGGCGTCGTCACGAGCTGGGCGTACTCCTTCGTTCTCGACACGGGGCTCGTGCTGGCCTACGTCAAGCGCAGGCACCAGAAGGCCGGGACCGAATTCCGTCTCGGCGACGGACCCGCGACGGCGACGATCGTGCCGCTTCCCGTGCGCGGCGGAGCTCTCGCGCCGAGCGGCGAGTTCGAGTGACGCGTCGTTTCGCGTCCGCGCCGCGGCACGCGCCGGACCCGCCCGTTCCGCCGACGTCGCGCTTCAGCGCTGCGGCCGGAACTCGGGCGGCGTGCCCGTCGCGCGCTTGAGCTGCACGCGCACGTCGAGCTCGCCGACGACGGGCACCGGCAGGCTGCCCGCGATGAGCACCGGAACTCCCGTCGTGGCCTCGAACCAGATCTGGATCGTGCCGTGGATGCCGAACAGTCCCTCGAAGCGCGAGCCGTCGTCCTTCTCGCCGGGCGGGAGCGTCGTGATGAGTTTGATCTCGACGCAGTCGAAGCGCCCGGCCGGCACCTCGATCCGCTTGCGCTGGCCGCGGCGCAACTCGACGCTCCAGACGCGCTGCTTGTCGACGAGCGGGAAGACCGTGCTTTCGCGGCCATCGCGCACCATCGAGCGCGCGAGGTAGACCGCCGAGAGCATGTCGACGGTGCCCGCGGGGATCGGGCGCGAGACCGAATCCTTCCACACGCGGTGTTCGGGCCGCTTGCACTTCTCGCAGTGGTACGGATCACCCCAGGGCCACTTCGACTCGACGAAGTGCTCGCGATTGTCGCAGCCCTTGATGTTGCAGTGTCCGTCGTGGTCGTAGATCGCGACGAAAGGCCCGTCCTGCATGCCGATCTTGAGCTTCCGCCGACGATTCTCCGAGCCCGACTGCGAGTCCTGGTAGAGGATGCGCGGCATGACCTGCGGCAGATGTCGCACGTAGAGCTCGTGGTGCAGCACGTAGCCGAGGTGGCTGCCCTCCGCGACGCTCTTGATCCAGCCGACCTCCTTCCCACTGCGGCGCGGAGCACCACCGCGCTGCGGCAGACCCTCGACGTACGGTTCCGCGCCGGAGCTCAGAGTGACCTTGCCGGCCGTGACGTCGCCAGCAATGCCGAGATCGACCTCGACTTCGAAGGCGAGTTCCTCGGCTCGCGGCACGAGGATCGGCAGCATGTCGTCGCCGCGAACGATGAAGATGTCGCCGGTCGGCTCGGCGTCCGCTCCGGGCGTCGGAGTTCCGGCGACGGGGCTCGCGGCGTCGCGGGCGCGGGCAACGGGTTCGGCATCGGGCTGATCGCCCGCGCGCGGCGATGCGGGAGCCGAAGGCTCCCCGGCCCCAGCGCGCTGAACGCGCGTCGGGTCCGCCGGGGGGGCGGAATCCGCCGCGGCGGGCGCGACCACTGCGGCGCGCGAGAGGGATTCGGAGCTCGACGTGCGACTGGCGTGCGGAGTGACGGCGTGCGCTGGCGTGGAGGTCGCGACCGGTGTCGAAGGCGCGTCGATGGGAGCGACGGAACCGCAGCTCCCGAGCGCGAGCCACACGGCAGCCATGACGCTGCTCCGCGAGCGCGCCCGAACGTCCACTCCCCTCGCGGACATGCGCACAGAGCCTACGCTTCGCCGCGCCACTGCGCGATGCGCGTCTCCGCCTCTTCGAGAGCGACCGTCGCGGGAGAGCGTCCCTCCGCGCGCGCCTTGTCGAGCAGCTCGGAGAGCACGCCGGCGATGCGCTCGCCGATCGCATGGACGGGCTCGCGGCGCGAGTGCAGATGGAACAGGACGCCGCGCACCAGCGCGCCCGAGTTGATCACGAAGTCCGGGGCGTAGAGGATTCCGCGCTGGTGGAGCTGATCGGCGTGTCCGGCGCGCGCGAGAACGTTGTTCGCGCCGCCGGCGACGATCCGACAGCGCAGGCGAGTCAACGTGAGGTCGTGGAGGATGCCACCGAGGGCGCACGGGGCAAAGACGTCGCAGGTCTGGTCGTACTCGCTCGCCGGATCGATCAATTCGACGTCGAGATCCTGCGCCGCTGCCTCGGCGCGAGCCGGGTCGATCTCTGCGGCGATGACGCGCGCGCCGTGAGCGAGAAGGCGGCGCGCGAGACCACGCCCGACTTCGCCCAGACCCTGGATGGTGATCACCCGCTGCGCCCAGTCTTCTTCGCCATCGAGATGGCGCAATGCGGCGGCGATGCCGCGGAAGACGCCTTCGCTGGTCGACTCGGCGAGTTCCCCCGGTCCGGCGGGCCCTGGATCGGTGACGTAGCGCGTGCGGCTGGCGACACCGGCGAGTTCTTGCGCTCCAGTGCCGACGTCGGGGCCGGTATAGAATCGGCCGTTCAGTCGCTCGACGAGGTCTCCGATCGCCGCGTAGGCCTGGGGCACGTCGAGTTGGGGCCGATCGAGCACGACGAGCTTGGCGCCACCGGCGGGAAGACCCGCCAGGGCGCACTTGTGGCTCATGGCGCGCGCCAGCCGCAGGCAATCGCGCAGCGCCTGATCCTCGTCGAGGTAGCCCCAGCGACGGATACCGCCGAAGGCCTGGCCGTGGCTCGAGTCGTGGATCCCGAGGAAACCTCGCATCCCGGATCGTCGATCCTGAACGGCGATGACCTCCTCGAACCCCTCGCGAGCCATCGCATCGAGAATGTGGATCGACATGTCGTGGAAGCGGCGCCGCGGAGCTCCAATCTAGCTCTCTTCCGGCGCGTCGCGAGAGTAGGCTGTCCCTGGCGAGCTTGCGCCGCGCTACCGGGGAAGAAATCGCGCAGCCGCACGTTCCTAGAGCATGAGCCCCCTGCGTCTCGTCGGTCCGTTCGTCCGTGGAATCTCGCTGCGCCGGACGGCGTCGGAGCCGCGCTCGCAGCGCGAACGACGTGTGCGCCCGAAGTTCGCGATCGCAAGCGCACTGACGATCGGGTTGGTCGCCTGCGCGGGCACCCGGACGAAGTCCTCGACTTCCGAGGCCGATCATGCGCCCGCGCACCCGATCGAGGACATCGTCGCCTCCAACAACAAGCCGGAACCGATCGGACTGCTCCTCTCGAACCTCGACTTGTCCATGCAGCGCTGGAACCAGCTCCAGCTGACGGGCTCGACGGCTCAGGACCACGAGAAGGCTCGCAAGCTCGAGCTGTGGATCGCTGGCGAAGCGCACAGGCGCCGCAGCGAGATCGTCGAGCAGCTCGAAGGCGGTCCGCGGCAGAACCGCATCGTGTCGGCCATGGCGCTCGGCTTCACGCGCGATGTCGAAGCGCAGTCGCCGCTGCTCGCGGCTCTCAACGACGTCGACGGCGAAGTGGTGAGCAACGCGTGCCTGGGACTGTGGCTGCTGGAACGCAGCGACACGCCGCTCGAACGGTTGTGCGAGCTCGTGCGCACGCACTCCGAGCCGTCGGCCCGCAGCAACGCCGCGCTGTGCCTGGCGATGCTCACGGGACGCGGCGCGACCTCGCCGTGCGCGCTCGAGGCCGCGCGCCTCGGGCTGCTCGACACGGAACCCAGCGTCCGCGGCCATTGCGCGCTCGTGTTGGGGAACCTGCTGGACAAGGAGTCCCTCGTGTCGCTGGGGGACCATCTGGCCGATCCCGTGCCGCTCGTGGCCGCGTCATCGGCAACGGCGATCATGCACATCGGCAAAGAGGTGCCTTCGGAGCGCGGGCGCGCTGCGCGGCTCCTGGTCAAAGCGCTCGATTCGACGCGCGGAGTCGTGAGGGACGAGATCCACATCCGCTTGGTTCGCCTGGCGGGCACCGACCACGGCAAGGACCCCAAGGACTGGATGGAATGGGCATTGCGCTTGCCGTGAGCCGGCGTGCCTCGCGACGAGGGCTCGCGATGGTGTTCGCGCTGTTCGTGGTGTGGCCATGGGCGCTCGCCCAGACACCGCGTCCTGCCGCGGAACCACAGGCGAGTGTGCCGAGCTTGCCCAAGCTGCCGCCGCGCCGCGCCATCGCGGGAATCGAGGTGCTGGAGACAACGTCCTCCGTGGTCCAAGTCGCGGCACCCGACCTGCGGCAGGAGTTGATCGTCACGTTCGCGTTCCCCGGACGCGTGCGCATGCTCGAGAGCACCCAGTCCGACCACGGAACCGAACGCAGGTTCCGCTACAGGTATGGCGACACCTTGTTCCAGCATGCACTCAAGGACCAGACGTCGAGCGTACTGACCGGCGCGGCGATGACGGACGTGCTCGCCGAGATGGAATTGCGACGGGCGGTCCTCCTCTGGCCCGACGGATTCGAATGGAGGGCGGATGGTGAGATCCGGACGTCGAGTGCCGGCGAAGCGGGAACGTTGCTCGCCCACCTCGGAGCGGGCACGAAGCAGCCCGATCGGCTCGCGCTCGTCGCGGAAGACGGCGCGGAGCGCGTCTCGTTTCGCTCGGTTCAGTGGAGCGAAGCAGGCGGTCGTGTCTGGCCGACGAGTTTCGAGTTGTGGCGCTACGGAAGACACAGTGCCACCGAGACGATCGTCGGACGCGACGTCACGAAGTCGTACATCGACCAGTTCTTCCTGCCCACGGACCGGCGCGACCGGGCGACCGAGCGCGATGCAATGCTGGGCCTCGTGCGGGAGCAGGAACTTCCGCGCTTCTGCGCGCGACGAGTGGAGCTCACGAAGGCAAGCGCCTGGCCGGAAGCGCGACGCGAGATCGAATCGGTGCTCGCCGAGTGGAGCGCGCGCGTCAAGGAACGCTCTCTCGCGCTGGACCCCAGTTGGACGATCGAAATCGACGACGCGGCCCGTCCGAAGGCCGTGCTTGTGCGGCTGGCAACCATCCCCGATCCGGCGCCGGAGGGATTCACCACGTCCGCGGTGCGGCAGGCACGCGTGATGTTCGTGGAGGGCCTCCCACAAGCCACAGCGGATCGCATGGAAGAGCTGAAGCGAACCGTTCCGGTTGGCGCCAAGACCCAGCCCGCGTACCTGCGATTTCGGCCAGAAAGCGGGCCGGTGCTCTTCGTCCTGCCCTTGTCTCCGTAGACCCGAGCGGCGACCGTCCAGAACCGCGGTCGGCAGGCTGCGACTCAGCCAGACCACGGTGCGCTCCGGCCGAAGTCCGACCGCTGGGGTGGACAACGCGCGCGCGAGTTCCGGCGATGGAGGAGCGAGGCGAGGGTGCCAGTCTTGGCACCCGGTTTGCGCGGCAGAAACCGTCACGATTGCCACGGATCCGGTCCCCCAGCTCAGAGCGAGTGACCGCATGAATACGAAACACATCCTCTCTCTCGCCACACTGGCCGCCTTCGGGTTGTTCGCACTCAGCATGGAGGCTCGTGCGGCACTCGGCGGAAACGAGCGTCAACGCCCGAGCGCGACATCGCCTCGTCCGGCTCCGCAATCCAGTGGCGGCGGGCAGCAGTCTCGCCCGACGCCTTCGTCGCGGCCGACTCCGTCACCCGCACCTGCTGCACGTCCGAGCGCGCCCTCACCCGTGAGCCGGCCGGCACCGCAATCGGTGCCGCGCTACGAACCCGCGCCCGAGCGCCCGTCGCGTCCGCAACCGGCCGAGCGCCCTACGTACGTCCCCGCCCCGCGGGACAACGCGGGAGGTTCGAATGGATCGGGTTCGCGCGACAACGGGGGGCGGCCGCAAACCTGGGCTCCGCCCCAGTCGCCTCGCCCCGCCCCCGTCGAGCCTTCGCTTCCCGGGCCCGGACGGCGCATCGACGAAACGATGACCAACCGCGGCGTCGAATCGAATCGCGGTGGTCTGGGCGCTGGCTTCGAAGCGACCGATCGCGGCGCGCCGACACCTCAATCGCCGCGTCGGGTCTACGACAACGCGCCGATCGTGCCCGATCGGACCGGTGTTTCGGAATTCGTCCCAGGACGCACGCGTGTCTTCGACTCGAAACCGCCTCGGGACTTCACTCCGGTGGCGGCACCCGAGCGTCCTCGCTTTCCCGCGCCGTCGGGAGCGCGAGACCCGTCGCGAGGCGGCTTGGCTTCCGGACGGCGAGATGCCGAGCGCGGGGCAGGCGGAACAATCGCTTCGCCCTCCGGGTCGCGTCGTATCGAAGCGATCGATCGTGAGCGGCGAGAGAAGCCGGTCCTGACGCTCGATCAGCCGATCGGCGGCTCGCAGCGCGATCATCGCGGACTCGTCGACCGGTATCGCGAGCGCGGAGTCGTCGACAAGCCGGAAGCGTCGCGCATCTCCGACTCCAAGGCGATCGATCTGTCGTCGCTCCGGCGCGGAACGAAGCGCTCGACGCCCGCCGTGGATACCGCGGACCGCCGGAACTCCGATCGAGGCTCGAAGGACGCTCCGCGTCGGGCTCTCGACGGCTCGCGCCGCAAGGCGGCGATCGACGCTCAACGCGCGTCCGACGTCAAGTCCGAGGACCACGCGCGCCGCGTGAGCGAGATGCGACGCGAATACGCGGCGAAGTCGGTCACTGGACTGCGACGACTCGCGGACACCAAACCGTCGGAGTACGCCGATGTGACCCGCCGGGGACGACGAGTCGCCACGACTTCGGGCATCGCGGTGACGGTCGGTCTGGGTTTCGGCACCGGCCTCTGCACGGGAAGCCTTCCGGGCTGGTTCTGGGATCCATATCGCTCGAACTTCGAGTGCAATCCGTGGACGAACTGGTGCAACACTTGGTGGTGGGGAACCTGCGGCTGGTTCGTGCCATCGTGCTCGTGGAGCTTCGGTTTCTGGTGCAACCAGAGCTGCGGCTGGTGGAGCAACAACTGGTGCAGCCCATGGTGGTCGCCGCGCTACTACGCGTGCCCGGTGTACTACACCCCGGTGATCTATGATCCGAGTCCGACGATCATCTACCAGCAGCCGGTCATCTACCAATCGGCTCCAGCCGCGGACGTGAGCGTGGAAGCGCCGCCGGCGCAGGCGGGCGAGGGTTCGATCGCCGTCCCTCAACGTCCCGTCCCGGCTGACGCGCACTCGGCCGACAACGGAGTCGGAGGCCGGACAGCGACAAGCTATCTCGACCAAGGAGACGCCGCGTGGCGTGAAGGACGCTACTCCGACGCCGTCTTCTTCTACGCGAAGGCTGTCGAGTTCGCACCGGACGAGGGTGTGTATCACCTGATCCTGGCGGACGCATTGTTCGCCACCGGTGACTATCACTACGGCCTTCTCGCTGCGCAAGGCCGCTCGAGCTCGAGCCAGGACTGCTCGACTCGACGCCGGGACAAGCACAACCTCTATCCCACCCAGCGGACTTCGACCGTCAGCTCGCCGTGCTCGAGCAGTACGTCGCCGATCACCCGATCGACGACGACGCGCGCCTGCTGCTCGCGGCGAACTACTTCTTCGCCAAGCGCCCCGCTCAGTGCATGACTTGCTCCAGAGCCCTTCGCGGTCGCTCTCAAGGAAGTTCTCGGCCGCGAAGCTGCTGTCGTCCAAGGCTCAGGAGCCGCGCGCTACGAAGGGCGTTGAGAACTCACGGGCCGAGGCGACGAACGATCACCGACGCTTCTGATCATCGGCGACGCGGTGAGCGCGGCAGGGCGCTCGCCGTTGCCGTTTCCTTGGCGCCGCTCTTCGCCGAGCAGCTCCTCGCGGACCGCAGTCGCCGTAGACCTCGACGCGGCGCGTAGCCGAAGCGCGACTCGAACTTGCGGCAGCCGTCTTCTTCGCGCAGCTCTGTCTGGCGCCACGCTCGAGCAGGATGACGGTGCAGCCGCCGAACCCTGCCCCCGTGAGTCGCGAACCGAGAATCTCGACGTCTCGATCGCGGCCTCGACGAGCAAGTCGAGTTCGGGGACGGAAACCGAACAAGTCGGGTCACGCAAGCGAGGCGGGCGGCACTTCATCGCCGCGCGAACGCCGCCGGGTCGTGTTGCAGGTAGTGCGTCGCGAGCTTGAACGTCCGTGCGACCTCGTGGATCACGTGCCCGGCTCGGCGCGCGATGGCGGCTCCGTCAGGCTCTACGCGAAGGCTGTCGAGTTCGCACCGGACGAGGGTGTGTATCACCTGATCCTGGCGGACGCATTGTTCGCCACCGGTGACTATCACTACGCGGCATTCTCGCTGCGCAAGGCGCTCGAGCTCGAGCCAGGACTGCTCGACTCGACGCTGGACAAGCACAACCTCTATCCCAACCCAGCGGACTTCGACCGTCAGCTCGCCGTGCTCGAGCAGTACGTCGCCGATCACCCGATCGACGACGACGCGCGCCTGCTGCTCGCGGCGAACTACTTCTTCGCCAAGCGCCCCGCTCAGTGCGCCGACTTGCTCCAGAGCCCCTTCGCGGTCGCTCTCAAGGAGACCTCGGCCGCGAAGCTGCTGTCGTCCAAGGCTCAGGAGCTGCGCGCTACGAAGGGCGGCTGAGGGCTCACGGGCCGAGGCGACGAACGATCACCGACGCTTCTGATCATCGGCGACGCGGTGAGCGCGGCAGGGCGCTCGCCGCGTTGCTCTTTGGCGCCGCTCTTCAAAGGAGCAGCTCTCGCGGACCGCAGTCGCCGCCGTAGACCTCGACGCGCGGCGCGTAGCCGAAGCGCGACTCGAACTTGCGCGTCAGTCTCTCGCGCAGCTCCTGTTCGGCGCCACGCTCGAGCAGGATGACGGTGCAGCCGCCGAACCCTGCCCCCGTGAGTCGCGAACCGAGAACCCCGGACGTCTCGATCGCGGTCTCGACGAGCAAGTCGAGTTCGGGGACGGAAACCTCGAACAAGTCACGCAGCGAGGCGTGGGCTCGTGCTCGTGCGCCTCGAAGACATCGAGACGCACGTCGCGCAAGCAGCGCGCTTCCGCTTGGTGCCCGCGCAAGCTCTCGTAGGCCGCGCGGCACTGTTCGACGCGCGCGTTGAATTCGCTCTGCGCGACCGCCCGCCGCACGAGCGTGTCCGCCACGGCGATCGAGAAGCGCTCGTGGTCGAGAGGCATCCATGACCAGGTCGTGTCGCGGCAATCGAGCCAGAGCAGCTCACCCGCGCGCGCGAGTCCGACGGCGAACGGATCCATGATGCCGCACTGCACGCCGACGAATCCGCGCTCCGCGTTGAGCGCGGCCTGTACCAGCTCGAGCCGTTCGCAGCCCATGTCCCACACGCAATCGAGCACGAACGCGGTGCCAACGCAGATGGACGCCGAGGAGGACAGCCCGGCTCCGACCGGCAGGTTGCCGCCGTAGAGCAGATCCATGCCCTGCAGGCGCGCCGTCCCGCCGCGCAGTTCCGAACGGTGCAGCATCTCACGCACGACACCGAGCGGATAGTCGCTCCAACGGGACGCGCGCCGATCCGGCAGGGCATCGAGGTCCACTTCCAGAGAGTGAGAGTCGAGCAACGACGCGCATCTCAGCCGACGATCGTTGCGCAGGCGCACGGCGATGACCGTTCCTCGGTCGATCGCGGTCGGCATGACCGGACCACCGTTGTAGTCCAGGTGGGCCCCCATGAGGTTCACGCGCCCGGGAGCGAAGAACACGCGCGCTCGCGCGCCCGAGCTCGAACGCCGCGCGAATTCGAGCGCGTGTTGACGAGCGTGGCTCTCGAGACCCGGACCGGATTGCGTGCGATCGTCCAACGTCAGCATCGTTCCACACCTCCACGATCGAAGCCAGGCGCGCCGCGCCGGCGCTGCTCGGCGAGCACGACCGCGCTTCCGCCTCGTCGTTCGCTCTGCTACGTTCAACCCATGCGAGCGCTCCGCCGCGGCCTGGCCCCCCGGGTGATGGCCCTGACCTCGACCGTTGCGCTGGCTTCCTGCGCCAGCCTCGAATTCCGCCGCGACACGCAGACGTCCGGCACGTTCACCTCCTCCGGCTGGGCGATGACGCTGTTCTCCGCCGACATCCCGAAGACGGCGGAGCAGATCGCGCGCGAGAACGCCTCCGACGCGAACATGGCGAACACGCAGATCACCGACATCTACGTGGTTCCCTACCTCGGTCCGCTCGACTGGCTGCTCGACATCCTCAGCGTGCGCTACTGCCGGATCGAAGGAACCTGGGGATTCGCCGGCCAGGACGTGAAAGCGCCAAGCGCCAGCCGATGATCCAGCGCAGGATCTTGACGCTCGCGCCAAGGCTCCCGCGCAGCGTGCCCGTGATCTTGCTCGTTCCGATGCGCTCGCGATAGCGCACGGGAACCTCGCGCACGACGAGCCGCGCGACGCACGCCTTGAGCTGCATCTCGACCGTCCAGCCGTAGTCCTCGTCTTGCATGCACAGGTGCTCGAGCGCGTCGACGCGAATCGCCCGAAAGGGTCCCAGATCCGTGTGCCGGGCACCGAACAGCACGCGCATGAGCACGCAGGCAAGCGCGTTCCCGAGGCGCGAATGCGCGGGCAGCACCTCGCGGCCTGCGCCGAGCATCCGGGAGCCGACGACGAAGTCAGCCTCTCCCGAGAGCACGGGGCCGGCCACATCGAGCAGCTCGTCGGCGAAGTCGGAATGATCCCCGTCGAGGAAGACCACGACATCGCCCTGGCCGAGTGGATCGATTCCGTCGATTGCGATCCGGCCGAGCAGATGATCGAGGCCCGTGCGACAGGCTCGCCCGTAGCCGCGACGCTCCTCGCGGACCACGATGGCTCCCGCAGCGCGCGCCACTTCGGCCGTGCGGTCCCGCGAGCCGTTATCGACGACCACGATCACCGACACGGCGCCGAGCGGGAGTTCCGCCAGCACGAGTGGCAACGCGCGTTCTTCATCGAGCGCCGGAATCACGAGGCCGATGCGCACCCGCGATCCGACCGAGGTTCCGGACACCGGCGTTGCGATCGGCGACATGTGCGGCGGAGTATAGTGGCCGGTTCGATGCGCGCGACGCGTCCACGATGCAGCTCGAGATCGTTTCTCCGCTCGCCGACGGGCGCGTCACCGAGGTGCTCGACTCCGCGTACCAGCGCAGTGGTCGCGAGTCGCAGCTCGCGCGGCGGCTCGCGAGCGACCATCCAGACTTCGACTGCGGCCTGTCCCTGCTCGCCAGCGAGTCCGGTCGCGCGCTCGGTTACGCGCTCTTCCTGCCGCGCGAACTGGAGCTGCGCGGAGCGGCGGTACGACTGGCCGTCGTGGCGCCCTTCGGCGTCGTGCCGACGGCTCAGCGGCGTGGCGTCGGCCGCTTCCTCTTGCGCACCGGACTCGGCGCGCTGCGGGATCGCGGACTGCGCGGAGCCGCGGTCATCGGCGCGAGCGAGTTCTTCGGCGCGTTCGGTTTCGAGACTGCCTTCGATGCGTGCAGCCTGCGCGTGCCCATCGACATCCTGCCGGCGGATGGCGACACGTCGAGCTGGCGCGGACTCGCCGAATGCGATCTCGCGCGACTGATCGGTCTGCAGCAGCGCGCCTACGCGGGCGTGGACGGAAGCGAACGGCGTCGCGCGGTGGATCCAGCCGAGATCGCCGGCGCGCTCGCGCCCACCCGTGTCGTCGTCGTGCTCGCGCGCCAGCTGCGCCAGCGACTCGCCGCGCTGCAAGCGAGCGAGCAGGGCCTCTCCCAGGGCCTTCGCATCCGCCTTGCTGCGCAGCGTGTCCCCCGCGCCCTGGGCCATGACGTAGCGCAGGAGCACGCAACGCAAGCGCACCCACCCGTTCTCGGCGAGCGACGGATCGACGGCCGCCACGTCGACGCGCTTCAAGAGATGCCATCCCAGTGGCGAGCGGATCGGTTCGGAGATCGCGCCGAGCGGGAGCTCGAAGGCCGCGGCCTTGAGCAGCGTGTCCTGCGCCCCGCGCTCGAAGATCGCGAACTGTCCGCCGCGCGCGGCCGATTCGCGATCGTCGGATCGCTCTCGAGCGACCGCGGCGAAGTCGGCGCCGGCGAGCAGCTCGGCCCGCACGCGATCGACGCGCTCACGCGCGGAATCCTCCGCGCCGGCCGCCACATCGATGCGCAGCTCGAGCACGGCGGCCTGCGTCTCGATGCGCTGGACGACGTAGACGGCGCCCTCGAAGCGCAGGGGTTCGCTGAGCTCGCCAGCCCCGGCGGAGAACACGAACGCGTCGAGCGGAGCGGGCAACATCCCCGGCGCGAACGTGCCGAGCACACCGCCCGTCAGCGCATTCGGCGCGTCCGAGAGCTGCGCCGCCACATCCGCGAAGCGCGCGCCCGCGCGCAGCCTCTCGCCTGCACGGCGTTCCGGCCAGGCAGCGCGCTCTTCTCGAGCACGACGATCGCGCGCGCCGAGCGCAGCTCGGGGGGGGCGTCGCCGAGGTACATCGGCCGGACGAGCGACGAGACCTGCAGCAGGAGCGCGGCGAACATGACGGGCGCGATTGTACGCAACGGCTCGCGCGGACCGCAGCCGCGCACCGCTCACAGATCGACGCGAATCTCGACCTCGTCCTGCCCCGCGGCGACCTCGACCGGATCGCGAGTCGTGCGCGCGAGCCCGCGCTGCACCTCGAGCCGATATTCGCCCGGCAGATGGCGGCCGAGTTCGATGCGGCCCTGCGCGTCGCTCGCTCCCGAGCCGCTGAACAAGTTCTGGATCATGCGCCCCGCGTTCGCCGCGCGCGCGCCGCGCGCATCGCCCTTGCTCGCGAGCTCCGCGCGCGCGCCGGAAATCGGCTGTCCGTCCGGCCCGAAGACGCGCACGACGACGAGCACGCCCGCTTCGAGCCGGAGCTCGACCTCCGTCGCCGGCGGCGCGTCGCGCTCGAGCTCGACCTTGCGCGCGCGGCTGTCGGCGAACCCGTCCTTCGACGCGCTGACCTCGTACTCGCCTGCCGCGAGCCCGCGCAGTTCGAACCTTCCCTCGGCATCGGACTGCGCGCGGCCGAGCGAGCCCAGCTCGTCGCCTTTCGACACGGCGAGCACCTCCGCGTCCTTCAACGGACCGCCTTGTGCGTCGCGCACGATGCCTCGGATCGAGAGCGCCGCCGGAAGGCGCACGAGCACGTCGCGCGTCGTGCGATCCTCGTCGATGCGCACGCGCTGCGCTGCGCTCGGGCCGTACGCGCGCGTGGCCTCGTTGCGCGGACGCGCGACGAGCTCGTACTCGCCGGCCGCGAGGCGCTCGATCGTGAACACGCCCTCGTCGCGGCTCGCACCGCGGTACGCGCTGCCTTCGCGAGCGATCATCTGACCGAGCAGTCCCGCGGGCTTCTCGCCGCGATCGAGCGGGCGCAGCACGAGATCGACGCCCTTGACGGGCTTGTTGGTGGCCGCGTCGACGACGGTGCCTTCGACCGAGCCCTCGGGGCAGTGCAGATCGACGTGCAGTTCCGGCTCGTCGGGCACTTCGAGGAAGAGGCGCAACTTCGGGCCGGCGCCGTCGACGTTGAGCTGGTAGTCGCCCGGCGCGAGCCCCGGGAACTCGAACGAGCCGCCGTCCTTGACGCGCGTGGCCTTGAAGTCGATGCCGAGCATCGAATCGCTCTCGAACGAGACCGCGCTCAGCGTGCCGTGATCGAGCGGCTTGCCGCCGCAGGAGATCGTGCCGGTGACGTGACACCCCCCCGCGGAACTGTCGAGCACGTCGTACTTCACCGTCTGGCCCGCGGGCACGACGACGAGGTCGAAGTTCAGGTTGCCGAAGAAGCTCGCCGGTTGCAGCGCTTCGTCGCCGCGCGTCGCGACGAGGAAGTACGAGCCGGCGGACACGTGTCGAATCGCGTACTCGCCGTTCGCATCGGAATGTCCCTGGAAGATCGCGCCCGCGGACGGATCTCCGCCGCCGCCCAGCGCGTTGGGAGCGAGAGCCACGACGATGCTGTCGGGCACGGGCCGGCCGAAACGGTCGACGACGCGGCCCTCGAGACCGCTGCCTCCGTTCATCACGACGCGCACGCCTTCGATCGGCACCTCGCTCGTCACCGTGAGCAGCTCCGAGCTGCCGGAGGCGAACTCGCGATGGAACGCGAGCACGCGCACGGCCCCGAGCGGAGCGCCGACGATCTCGAACTCGCCCTTGCCGTTGGTGAGCACCGCCTTCTCGCCGAGCAGGCCGAGGCTCGCGACGAGGTTCATCGCCCCCGGCGGAATGTCGCCGCCGCCGAACATCTGCTCCATCGGCATGCGCGGACGGGAACGTCGATCGCGACGCACGGCGCGCAAGCGGTCGGCGGGCGTGTTCGAGAGCTGCTCGTCGCCGTCCTTGAGCGCCACGATGCTCGCGGCGACGACCGGTTGGTCCTTGCCGTCGACGACGACGCCGCGGATGCGACCGCCGGGCTGGAGCTTCACGATCACGCCCTTGGTGGGCTTGCCTTCGGCGACCTGCAGATCCTCGACCGTCTGATCGAGGAACCCCGGCGCGCTGACGACGAGATCGACCTTGCCCGGCGAGAGCGAATCGAGCGTGAAACGCCCGCGCTCGTCCTCGAACGCGATGCCGCCCGTGAACGGATTGCGGCCACCCGGAGCACCTTCCTCGGCGTCGATGCGGTCGTTGGTCGTGATGGTGAAGCTCTTCACGGGCTCGGCGCGCGCTTCGTCCATGACGATGCCTTCGATCGAGCCGCCGCGGCGCAGGGTCACGAGCACCTCGTCGTCGGTCGCTCCCTCCTTGCTCGGTTTCCAATCGACGTGCGCGTCGTCGTAGCCGAGCTTCGCGAGGTCGATGCGATAGGGAGCCTTGCCGGCGAAGGGGCCGGCCTGGAAGCGTCCGTCGGCATCGCTGACGGGGAACTCGAAGCCCTTGACGGCCTGCGCCATCATCGGCGCCAGGCTGAAATCGAACTGGAAGTTCTGCCAGTCGACCATGTTCCAGCGCGCGCGCACGCCCGGGATCGGCGCGCCACCGGAGTCGACCACGCGCCCGCGCACCATCGGTCCGGGGACGAGCGCGATGTCCGCGCAGGTCGCGACGGCCGCGTCGGCGATCGCGACGTGCGCGCCGAGCGCCGGCAGGTGTCCGGGCGCGATGGCGACGAGGTCGACCTCGCCCGGCGGCACGTTCGACATCGTGAAGCTGCCGTCGGCACCCGAGACGCAGTGCGTGCTCTCCAGGAGCTCCTCCGCGCAGCGCAGGTCGCGCAGACCGCGCGGAACGGCGCCGAGCTGCGCGTTCGCGAGCGGCGCGCCCTTCTCGGCATCGCGATTCGGAGCGGAGATCACGCGGCCGACGACGGTTCCGCCGATGCGCGTCGCGACCGTGACCTGCGTGTCGGCGCCGGCGCGCACGCTGACATTGATCGTGTGCGTGAGCGCGAAGCCGCGGCCCGCGGCCGTGACTTCGTAGCCGTCGCCAGGCGGCACGCCTTCGAACGTGAACTCGCCCTCCGACCCCGCGTGCGTCTCGAGCATCTCCAGCTCGCCGCGGCGCGCGCTCTCGATGAACAGACCCGGGCCGGGCACGAGCTCGACCGTCGTGCCCGCCGCGGGCCGGCCGTCGGGTCGCAGCACGTGACCGACGACGCGACCGCCCGCGCGCACCCAGACGTCGAGCGGTCCGCCCGCGCCGGAAGCGACGACGCGCGCGCGGACCACGCTCTCGCGCGCGTGGTACGGCCCGCGCACGTCGACGTACCACGTCCCTTGGCGCACGCCCTCGAACTGGAACGAGCCGTCGGCGAGCGTCTGTGCAACCGCGATCGGCCGCGTGCGGCTCGCCATCTCGTCGCCCATGCCCGTGACGCGCAACATGCGGCCGAGGAAGCCGACGCCGACGGGCGGGACGGGCAGCAGGTCGACGCGCACGCCCGCGACGCCCGCTCCGCTCGCCCGCTCGAGCACGCGACCGCTCAGACGTCCCGGGCCCGGAACGCGCACGCCGACGGGAATCGCTCCCGATCGCACGCTGCCGATCGCGGCGCCATCGAGCTCCGCGGACGCTTCGTCGACGGCGGAGAGCGTCGACGCGGGCGCCGCTCCCGGGGCGGGCGCATCGATGACGACCGCTGGCGCAGGCGCGGGACCTTCGCTCGCGGCGAGGAAACGCCACAGCACGAAGACGATCAGCGCCAGCGCGCCGAGGAGGAAGACGACGGTGCGAGCGGTCGAACCGCGGCGCGAGGCGAGGGCGGGCGTCATGGCGGAGTGCGCACTGCTACGCCTGTCGCGGCGTGAACGTGACGCGGCACGTGCGATCTCCCATCGTAATCAGGCGCCATGGACGAAGCTCGAAACACGTCATCGAGGGCGTCGGGCTCCGTCTCACGGCCCGGGTCGGCGTCCCCGCGCGGCCCACGGCCCGCGCCGCGGAGCGCGCACCGGTTGAAACCGCACCGTTTCGGCGCGCGGCGGCGCGGGGAGAGCGCGCGGCATCCGATTCGGGATCGGCGGGGATGAAGGCCCGCCCTCAGACCTTGCGCGGCGCTCACGCGCGGCCGCAGCGCCCTTGTGAGCGCGCTCCAAACTGCGAACATGACCGCAACCGCGTCGCGCGTGCGTGGTTCGATCCACGTCCGCCGTCGCGCTCCCCCTTCCCTGGATCCGTCATGCTCCATGTCGTCGTCGCCTTCGTCCTCGCGCTTCCGGCCTTCGCTGCCGGCGCTCCCGCGCTCGACTCGATCGTCTGGCAGAAGCAATGGGAGGACGTGCAGGCACAAGCGCGCGCGCAGAAGAAGGTCGTCTTCGTCGCGGTGAACATGGACGGCGAGAAGGCCAACGAGCGCCTGGCGACCAAGGTCTACAAGGAGAAAGCGCTCGTCGCGCTCACGCGCAACACGCTCAACGTGGTCGCCTCGGCCAGCGAGCACGCCAGCGGAGACAAGAACTGTCCGCGCTTCGACGGCATCGCCTGCCTCGATCATCGTCGCATCGACACGACGCTGCGCAAGGAGCTGCTCAAGGCCGACGCCCAAGGCTACGTCGTCGCCCCGCAGCACGTGTTCCTCGATCCCGAGGGCAAGGTGCTGCTCAGCGTGCCCTACGAGGTCAGCGCCGACGAGCTCGCGTGGTGTTTCGTCACGGCGATCAAGACCGTCGATCCGGCATCGGCGCTCGCGCTGCCCGCCGGCGCGAAGCGTCCGCGACTCCTGATCCTGGGCGCGGTGCTCGATCCGGCGACTGCGGGCGGCGTGCAGAAGCCGCTGACGCGCGCCGAGCTGCTCGAGCTCTTGAAGGAGATCAAGAAGACCGACTTCGGCATCGCGCGCGCCGAGAGCATCCGCGCGGTGCTCACCTCCGACGAGCCCGAAGCGCTCGAGTTCATCCGCCAGGAGCTGCGCAGCGGCTTGAATCGCCTGATGGGTGGCGGCGCGGGAGGCGCCGGCGGGCGCGGCGGAGGAGGCGGCGGGCTGGGCCGCGCGGGTCAGGACGGCGCGAACCGCGGCACGCTGATCATGCACGGCATCGGCGTGTTTTCGCCGCCCGCGTACTGGGAAGTCGCGGTCGAGTTCGTCGGCGACAACGATCCGGGCATGCGTGGAGAGACTGCTGTCGCGTTGGAACAGCTCGCCGCGCCCGAGTCCGTGCGCGCGCTCCACGCGGCGCTGCAGAAGGAGACGAGCCCGAACATCCAGAAGGATCTCTTGCGCGCGCTCGGCACCGCGGGAGCGAACGACAAGAACACGCGTTCGATGTTGCTCAAGCGGGTGAAGAGCGAGAAGAACGGGCTCTTGCGCCTGAATGCGATCGTCGCGGCGGGTTCGCTCGCGAGTGGCGACGACGTGGCCGCGGAGTTGACGGCGCTGCTCGCGGGTGGCGTGAGCGATGAACGCACGGCGGCTGTCTGCGCCATGGCGATGAGCCGCGACGAGCGGTACACGGGTGCGCTAGAGGCTGCGTCGAAGGACGAACGCGACGCGGATGTCGCGAAGACGGCCGCGACGGCGCTCGAGATCGTCAAGGGGGGACCGTTGCGTCCGATCCGCGACACGTTGAAGCGTGTGTGCCAGGACACGATCGATCGCGAGCGGTTCTTCGGCAAGGCGGACAAGTGAATGCGGGCGGGGTGCGGAGCATGATGCAGCGCGTTCTCGGCTTCGCCATCGGACGGGTGATTGCCTCATGGGAGCGAGGCAGAAGAGAAGCGCGAGGCGAGATCCAGAGCAACGCGCCACACAAGCGTGCTCCGCATCGCTGACCCCGCGCAGCGTTGGGTCGTCGGGTCGCAGCGCGCGCTTCGCGCGGCGCTGCTCAAGCGACGACCCAACGCTGCGCGGGGTTCGGTTCGGAGAGGGCGGGTGAGGGCGCGAGGGTGAATGTGCGGCGCGGGGAGAACTGTCGGGCCGTCGCGATGCCTCGCACTCCTCCCCCTCCGGCCCAGCACCCCGTGCGGAGGTTGGGCGCCGCTGCGGCGCCCAGCCTCCGTGCGGGGTGCGCGATGCGGAGCACGCGTGTGTGGCGCGTTGCTCTCACTTTGCCTTTGGCCGGTTCTGGCATTCGCGCCCCGACCGACACTGCTCCACCGAGTCAGTCCCCCGCGTCGAGCAGGCCGCGCTCGCGCAGGCCTTGAATCGTCGCGTGCAACACCTCGGAGAACGGCCGCGGATTCCAGCCCAGCTCTCTCCGCGCTTTCGATCCGTCGAGACGCAACTCGCGGCCGAGCATCTTGAGCGCTTGAGGTGGCGTGAAGTCGAGCGGGATCACCGCGTCCACGACTTGCACCAACGGCACGACGAGCGTCAGGACCCAACTCGGAACCGTGAAGCTCACGCTGCGTGAACCGACCTCGACGGCGATGCGATCGAACAGCTCGCGCGTGCTCACGAACGACTCCACGAGGATGTAGCGTTCGCCGCGCCGCCCCCGCTCCAGCGCCGCGATCGTCCCGGCCGCCGTGTCCTCCACTCCGACGACACTGATCGTCCCCGGCGGCGCCGCGATCGGCACCCTGCCCTGCGCCATCCTCCGAATGAAGCGCACCGTGTTCGACTTCCCCTCGACGACGCCGAAGATCGCGCCGGGATTCACGACCACGACATCCTGCTCCCCGCTCCGCGCGAGCACGAGCTCCTCCGCCGCGCGCTTCGTGTCCGTGTAGTGCACGCCGAGATGCCCGAGGTTGAAGCGCACACTCTCATCGACCTGCGGCACGCCGCGCGCTTCGCCGACGGCGACGACGGAGCTGATGAACACGAAGCGCGACACGCCGATCTTCCGCGACGCCTCGAGCAGCACCCGCGTGCCCTCGACATTGATCGCCACCGCGCTCGCCCGATCGCGCGTGCGATAGCTGATCAGCGCGCCGCTGTGGATCACGTACAACCGCCCGGCGCGCGCCCGCGCCATCTCCGCCGCGCGCTCGAGGCCGCTGACGACGCTCGCCGCATCCGTCAGGTCTCCCGCCGCGATCTGGAGCTCGACACCCGGCACGACCGCGCGCTCCGCACCCCCGCGCACGAGCGCGACGATCGCCACGCGCCGCCGCGCGAGCTGGCGGACGATTTCCGCGCCCAGAAACCCCGTCGCGCCCGTCACGAACACGACGTCGCGCGCAGCGAGCTCGTGCACGAGCGGCTGCACGCCCTGCGTGGAGGTTCCCCGGCTCGCCATCGCGTCGCGAGAGCTTGCCATCAAGCGCTCTTCGAAGTCACCGGCGAATCCGCGCCCGCGTCGAGATGCTCCGGCAGGTGCACGCGCGCGATCGCTCCCGGTCCATCCTCCGGCCGGCGATTCATGAGCTCGATGCGCCCGTTCATCTCGTCGACCAGGCGCGCCGAGATCGCCAATCCCAGTCCGGTCCCGTGCGTGCGCGTCGTGAAGTACGGCTCGAACAGCCGCGCGCGCACCGTGTCCGACAAACCGACGCCGCTGTCCTGGATCTCGAGCACGATCCACGGCTTGGCGCCGCTGATCTCGCGTCCGAACTTCGCCGCGAGCACGCCGCCCGCCGGCATCGCTTCGATCGCGTTGGACACGAGATTGATGAGCACGCGCCGCAACTCGCTCTTGTCCGCCAGCACGAGCCCGCCCGTCCCCTCGCGCCGCACCTCGATGCGCGACTCCGCCGCCCAGGCCGCGTTCTCGACCAGCACCTGATCGAGCAGCTCGCCCACGTCGACCGCTTCGATCGTTCGCGAGCGCGCGCCCGCGAACGCCGAGAAGTCGGACGCGATCTTGCGCATGTGCTCGACCTGGCGCGTCACGAGCTCGATCGTGCGCTCGAAGATCGAATCGAACTCGGGACTCTTCTCGTCCTTGGCGCGCTTGAGCAGCGTGGCCGAGAGCGAGATCGGCGTGAGCGGATTCTTGATCTCGTGCGCCACCTGGCGCGCCATCTCGCGCCATGCGGCATCCTTCTCGGCCTTCACGAGCCGGCTGCGGTTCTCCGCGAGCTCGCGCGTCATCTCGTTGAAGGCGCGGCCGAGCTCGCCGAGCTCGTCGCGGCTCTTGACCTCGACGCGCGCTTCGAGATCGCCTTGCGCCACGCGCCGGGTGTGCTCGCGCAAGGCGACGATCGGCGCCGTCGTGCGCCGCGCGACGAGGATCGTCAGCACGAGCACGACGACCAGCGCGAGCAGCGTGGCCTTGATGAGCACGCTGCGCAACGCCTCGAGGAACGACGTCACGTCGCTGTTGTCGATCCCGACGCCGACGATCCAGCCCAGGCCGCCCTTCTCGCGCGGCGCGCAGTGCTTGAAGGCCGCGTTCTTGAGCTTCCCGCCGTACTCGTACTCGGGATAGAAACCCGAGTCGGACGAACGGGCGGCCGTCACGAGCTGCGGCAGGTTCACCGGCGGCTGCGAGACGCGCTTCATGTAGAGCGACATCGTCGGGTGCGCGATGATCGTGTCGGCGTCGCTCATCCACAGCCAGGCGTAGCTCGTGGAGTACGGCGCGTAGCTCGTCGCATCCGCCGCGATGCCGAGCTTCGACTGCGGCGGACGATCCAGGTGCAGCACCTGGCGCTGCACGTGGCTCCAGCTCATGAGCGCGTAGACGACGCCGACGACGTGCTCCGGCGCGAGCTGGTCGCGCACGGGCGCCGCGAAGCCGATGTAGTGGTTCTCCGGGTGCGGAACCCCCGAGGTCGCGCGCGCGGGCAGCAGGGTGCTGGCGTGGTGATCGATGATCACGGTCTGCAACGGCTCGTCGACGCGCTTCTCGCTCGCCTCGCGGAACCACTGCTCGGCGGAGTAGTCGCGCAGCCGCAACGACGCGCGCAGCTCCTCGTTGAACTCGCCGCCGTCGGGCCAGACGGTGTTCGAGACGACGAGCTGCCCGTCCTTGTCGACGGCGAGGATCAGGTCGTAGACCTGCGTCGTCATCACGAACCGGTCGAAACTCTGCGCCAGCACGCGATCGAACGGCACCTCGTCGCCGCCCAGGCCGTCGACGGCCCAGACCGTGAGCGAATCGGAAGCCTTGAGCTCGACATCGCGCGCCCGCTCGCGCAACTCCGAGTCGATGCGCTCGGCCAGGTCGTTCGCCGTCGTGAGCAGGTAGAAGCGCAAGACCTCCCACTGCCGCCGCGCCGTCTGCGTGTCGAGGTACCACGCGAACCCCACGAACGGGATGACGACCGCCGCGAGCACCGTGAGCACCCACTTGGTCGAGATGCGGCGCAGGGGCATGGGCGGCCGCGGGGCGAGGTGCGATGCTCGCCTTGCAGGCGCGCGGAGCGTGCCCAGGAGGTCTGCGATGACGACTCGGACGACGATCAAGGCCAAGGATCTGATGCGCACCAGCGTGGTCACGCTGCGTCCGGACGATTCGCTGCAGAGCGCGATCGAAACGCTCGAGGAGCACAAGATCGGCGGCGCACCGGTGGTCGATGGCATCGGGCAGCTCGTCGGGATGCTCACGTCCTCCGACGTGGCGCGCTTCGCGGCGACGCGCGGCCAGCGCGGCGGCGACCAGCCGTACGACTTCGGCGAAACGCCCGACGAGCTGGCCGACGAGCTCGTCGAGGACTCGACCTTCATCCGCGAGGACTACTCGCCCGAGATCCTCGGGCGCGAGAGCGTCGCGAGCTGGATGAACCCGCGCGTGATCTCGGTCACGCCCGAGACCTCGATGACGCAGCTCTGCCGGACGATGTCGCGCGCCGGCACGCACCGCGTGGTCGTCGCCGAGGGGAAGAAGCTCCTGGGGATCGTCAGCAGCTTCGACATCGTGCGTTGCGTCGCCGGCGGCGAGTGAGGCTCGCTCGGGTTCTCGCCCTGCGGCGAGCGACGGTTGCGCGGTCTCGAACGGCCCGCGCCGGCGCGCCGGGCGCGCCCGTTGGCCAGGAGCACGGCGCGTGTGCTCCAATCGCGCGGTGCCGCAAGCTCCGCTCGTCGCGCCGCAGCGCATCCTGCTCGTGCGTCTCTCGCACCTGGGCGACGTCGTGCACGCGCTGCCCGTGTTCCACGCCTTGCGCGCGCAGTTCCCGTCGGCGCGCATCGGCTGGGCCGTGCAGAGCGAGTTCGCCGGCCTGTTGCGCGGCCTGAGCGGTCTCGACGAGCTGTTCGTCTTCGACCGGCGCGGCGGCGTGCGCGCGTGGCGCGAGCTGCGCGCGGAGCTCGCGCGCTGGGCGCCGGACTGGGCGATCGACGCGCAAGGCAACTGGAAGAGCGCGGTGGCGAGCTGGATCTCCGGCGCGTCGCGTCGCAGCGCGCCCGCGCGTGAAGATTGGCGCGAACGCTCGGGTGCGTGGCTTTCGACGGATCGCGCGCCGCGCGCCGCGGGGCCGCACGCGATCGAGCGCATGCTCGCGCTCGCCGCGCACGTCGCGCCCGAGGGCCTGCGCACGCGCGGACCGCGTTTCGACCTCGTTCCGTCCGACGCGGAGCTCGCCGCGGCCGCGCGCGTGCACGACCCGCGCCGCGCGCGCGTCGTCGTGCACCTCGCGACACCCGGCGACGTGCGCAGCTGGCCCGCGCAGCGATTCGACGAGCTGCTGAGCGCGCTCACGCAGCGCGGCGTGCGCGCCTGGGTCGTGGCGGGACCCGCCGAAGCCGAGCTCGGCGCGCAGCTCGCGCGTGCGCATCCCGAACACGCGCACGCGGTCGGTCAACGCGGATTGCGCGAGCTCGCGGCGTGCTTCACGCTCGCCGCCCGCGCGGGCGCGAGCTTCGTCGGT
>JBGATX010000288.1:0-3459 GCA_044228975.1 Planctomycetota bacterium
GGGCGTCCATGAAGCGCTGCCACCGAGCGACCTCCCAGAGCATCTTCACGCTGATGCGCTTCGAGCCGCGCGCCACCATGTCCGTCGCGAGCCGCTCGAGGTGATCGAGCACCCACGGGTTCGCGCGGTGGAATCGCTCGAACCTCTCCTGGATCGACGGCCGCTCGCGGGCAGACGCGAAGAGCGGCGCCGAGGACATGAGGTCGCACCGGTTCACGATGCAGCACCCCGCGTTTTCGCCGCTGGCGCAGCCTGTAAAACCGACGGCCACTGCCGTCTGCTTCGCAGGTGTGCCGGCCACTCGTCCGGATCCGCGCCCTTGCGGTCACGCAACGGGTACGCCTCAGGTTCTCCGCTCGGCGTCGACGTGACGACCGGGCGCGACCCGAGCTGCTTCACGAATAGCGGTACGCGCGCCTCTTGGCATTGCGTAGATATCGAATTGATCCAGTTGATCGAGCTCGGCCTCGCCTTCGGCCCGCTCTCGCCGCCGACGATGACCCAGTCGATTCCTTGCCCTCCCGGCTCGTCGTCGACAACGGGATGCCGGAGCAGCGCCGACATGGGGCGGCCGTCATGCTCACCGATGTTCGTCAGGTCGATCGGCCCAAGCAGCGGCTCGCACGAGAGGAATCGCACCGCGGCAGGGCACCGCAGCAGGTGCGGGATCCGCTCGTCTGCCGCCGCCTGATCCTCGCAGCTCGCGCCGAGCCAGACGTTCGGAAGCGGCCATGCGTCGTCGTCGGGAAAGTAGTCGGTGTTGTAGATCGAACCGGTGAACGAGTGCAGCGCGTCGCAGCATGCCGCAACGGGTGACGCGATAGACGCGGCGATCCGCCCGCGCCTATCACGCATGAACTCGAAGAACTGGGCGGCTCGCTCCGGCCGCTTCGTGAGGATCTGGAACGTGTGGCGGCGCGCTGCGGCGGCGACGCCGAACACGGCCGCGACGAACTCGAACGGGACGCTCTTGTGAAAGAGATCGCTCATCGAGTTGACGAAGATCCGACGCGGCTTGCGCCACTTGAGCGGGACCGTCAGCGCCTCGTCGACGCAGCGAACCGTCCCGTTGAAGTGCCGATCGCCCTTCCCGTTGAGCACCGTGAGGCCGGTGTAGTTGCCGCGCCTGTCGCATGCCGCGACCGGATCACGTGCGATCTGCTCGAGCCTGTGGGTCATCGCCACCGCATAGCAGTGATCGCACCCGGCCGAGACTCGCGTGCATCCGACGACGGGATTCCACGTCGCGTCGGTCCATTCGATGTTCGACGCGGTGCTCACTTTGCACCCCCGGAGGCAGCGGACTTTGGCTCGAATCTCGCCTCGGCGAGGCGCTCGATGCGGCGCGCGTTCCGCTCGCAACGATCAGCGCGTCTTCTATGCAAGGCGACGTTGGCGTCTTTCTTTGCTCGCCGAGCCGCCAGCTTGCATTCGACCGCTTGCCTCCTCCATGCCATCGCGGCACCAGGCAAGTCGAACATCGTCGGACGTGGCGTCGTCGTCAGTGCCCAGAAGTTGACCATCAGTCCAGGACTTACGTAAGCGGTCGCCTCGATCCGCTTGGCGACGGGGTGCATCCTCTTGGCGCAGATGATGTGTCCGTCGACGACATCTCCGATACGGATGCGCGAACGGACGCCGCGCGGATTCGTTGTCATGGCACTCCTCCCGACTCGTAGCGCTTGACCATCTCGACGAACTCCAGCGCCGAATCGTCCGGCGCGGACTTGCCCAGGTGCCGGTCGACGGCGTGGTCGAGGTCTCCCCCGAAGAGCGTCGCCGTGCGAGCACGGATGCGCGCGAAGAAGACGTGGCCCTTCGCGGTCCGCGTCGACGCGAACACTTCCTGGCCGCCGCTCGCATGGCGACGCAGCACCATCCATCCGTTCGCGGAGAGCATGTCCTCGGCTCGCGCCGCCGCGTGGCACGTGCGCGACTTCATCGACTCGTGGTTCGCCTTAGCCGCGGAGCTCAGCTTCGCCGTCGTCTCGCTGTTCACGATTGCACCTCTTCCTGTGATCCGATCGCCTCCAGCTTCGCGAGGTACGTGCGCAGGACGGAGGCCGTGTCCTTCGGCCCCATCGACGAGCTCGACGCGGCGCGAACGCCGTCAGGGTGCCGCTCGATGAGCGTGAACACGACCTCGAAGTGCCTCCGCGTGCCGGCGTTGCGCTGCATGCCTGCCAGCAGCTCGTCGGCGGCGCGCTGCGCCAACGCCGCGATCTCGGGGCCGGTGAGCTGGCGGCTCATTGCGTCGACTTCCCCTCTCCTGGCCGACCGTCCGCCGCGCACGAATCGTCTGCCGTCGCCGGAGCCGTGCCGACGGTCACCACCAGCGGCAGCGACGCCACCATCTCCGCGGCTCTCTTCCGAACCTCCACCATGATCGCCGCGGCAAGCTCGCGCTCGAGCGTCCCAAGCTTCTGCCTCAGCACGACGTCCACCCGCGAGCTGAGTGCGGCGCGCACCGACGCCTCGCTGTCGAACTTCGTGAGCTGCTCGTCGACGTACTCCTTGACGGAACGCTCGATCATCCGACGCAGGTCCCCGACCTTCACGTCGAGGAACTTCCGCGCCTCGGCGATGTTCTGGTTGGTTTTCAGCATCCCGGCCGTGCCGTCGTCCATCACGCCCCAGCGCACCCGCCCACGGGCCTGGGCTGACTCCAGCGTCGTTTCCAGTGCGTCGCCACCAACGCTCATTGCATGCCTCCCGACCGCGTTGCGGTCTCAAGCCGTTCGTCTGGACCACACGGGTTCCACTTCGGAAGCCACATCTGGAGCTCCTCGATCTCGTGGAACACGAGCACGCCCTTGTGCCGCGCGTACGCGA
Organism: Planctomycetota bacterium; assembly: GCA_044228975.1. Lineage (GTDB taxonomy): Bacteria > Planctomycetota > UBA1135 > UBA1135 > JADJNY01. Next base: position 2,833 of record JBGATX010000288.1, read on the forward strand.
CTTCGGCGCGCGAACCGACGGACCCCTGCCAGCCCCGCAGCGTCAGCACCGCATCGCACCGCTCGAGGATGTTGAGGTCGCCGTCGATGAAGACGTCGTCGGGCACGACGCCGCCCATCAGCGCCGTGTTCATGTGCGGACAGATTGCGGCGCAGCCGATCTGCCACAGCCGGATGGCGACGGCTTCCGCGGCCCGGATGTTCTCGACGACGCCGCGCTCGTTCGGATCGCGGTACGGACCGCAGACGTAGATCACGGGCATGCGTGGAGGAGTCGTCTGTTGCGTGGCCATCGTCTCGCTCGTCGTTTGAAGCGCCCCCGCGCCGTCCGCAGGCGACGGCCGGGGGCTTCCAGGGAGGGTGTCTCGTCACTCGCCGGTCGCGGGCGCCGGTGCCGGCGGCGTCGGCGTCGTGGTCGGCGGCGGCATCGGCGCGGAGCACGGAGGCTTGCCGCACGTGAAGGAGCAGTACGGCACGTTGCCGCCGAGCACGCTGATGCCGCACACGTTGCCGGCGCCGCACGTGGTGAGCGCGGTCTGCGCGCACGCGGCCAGGACGTCGGGCCCTCCGGCAGCGCTTCCGGCGAATGCCGGCTCGAGGATCGCGTACCACTCGGACCACCCGACGC
>JBGATX010000063.1:0-29844 GCA_044228975.1 Planctomycetota bacterium
CGCCGGGTCTTGGGGGAGCGACAGTGCGAGGGGAGGTGGAAGTGCGAGGCAGACGGGTTGAGAGCGGTGGGGAGGAGCTCTCAGCTTTGGTTGGGGATCACCAGGTGATCACGATCAGGTTGGTGCCGTTGGCGGTGGCGGGGGGGCAGAACGCGGCGGCGGCGTTGCGGTAGAAGACTTGGTACCAGAAGGTCAGGCCGCTGCCGGGGAGGGTGCCGCTGACGTTCGAGAGCGTATTGTTGAAATTGCCGGGGTAGGAGGCCATGCCGTTGACCGCGCCCTGGGTGCCGAAACGCACGAGCGTTCCTCCGGCGCAGCGCAGGCCGTCGTGGAAGACCTGCGGCACGTCGACCGCGGAGTAGCGCAGGAAAATCGATGTCGCGGTGGCCGGCATGTCGCTCGCGCACAACACCGCGGTGTCGGGGTTGGATTGACCGGCCACGCTCAGCAGTGCACCGCCGGGACGCACGCTGTTGGGGCAGCCGTGTCCTGCGGCACCCACGCCGCCGCACGGACAGGGTCCGCTCGATCCGTCGCCGAAGCACGTCGCCGTGCCCGCGGGCGTGCCGTTGCGGAAGAAGGTCGCGTGGTCGGCGATCTCGTCGGTGAGCACCACGTCGATGTCGTTGTCGTTGTCGAAGTCGTAGAGCACCGCGCACGAGGGATTGGAGAGCGCGGGGAAGAGCTGGGTGAAGGTGAACACTCCGGCGCCGTTGTTCGTGAAGTGGCGCCACTCCGCTCCGCCGAACGACGAGACGATCCAATCGAGATCGCCGTCGCCGTCGAGGTCGCCCAGGTCCGTGGCGACCGTGTGACCGGCCATCGGATAGGTCGTGGCCGCGCCGAGGCCGCCCGTTCCGTTGCCGAGCAGGATCGAGGCGTTCGACGAGCCGCTGTTCGCGCAGGTCACATCCAGGCGGCCGTCGTTGTTGACGTCGCCGCAGACGATCATCCACACCGAGCCGCCCGCGGGAGTCGAGCTCACCGGCGTGAACGTGCCGTTGCCGTTGCCGAGCAGGATGTTGACGTTGCCGTCGTTGCGCGCGCCGACGACGAGGTCGAAGATGCCGTCGTTGTTCATGTCGGCCGAGGTGAGCGCGTACTCGCCGTTGCCGCTGTCGAGCGTCACCGCCGGCCCGAACGTCCCGTTGCCGTTGTTGCGCCGCAACGTGATGTTGTTCGTGCCGTTGTTGGCCGTGGCGACGTCCATGTCGCCGTCACCGTCGACGTCGAGCACGGCCAGCCCGACCGAGGTCGAGCCCGTGCCGTAGGAGACGCTCGGCTGGAAGGTGCCGTTGCCGTTGCCGATCAGGATCGAGAAGGTCCCGCCTCCGTTGGCCGTGACGAAGTCGGTCAGGCCGTCGCCGTTGAAGTCGGCCACCTCGTTGGGGCTGGGCGTGCAGGCCACCGGGTTGGTCGGGAACGTGATGCCTTGCACGATCCCCGAGCAATCGGTTCGGTTGAGCAGCACGCGCACGTCGCAGGCGTCCTCGCAGGCGAGCACGAGGTCGGCGAAGCCGTCGCGGTTGATGTCGGTCGCATTGCCGCCGTAGACGCGCACCGAGACCGTCGGAATCTGGCGCAGGAAGATGTCGTTGATCTGCGTGAAGGTCGCCGGGGCGCTCACCGCGCGGACGCGGAAGCGTGCGTAGTAGCCGGCCGCGCGCAGGAAGGTCGCATCGGCGGCCTGCAGATCGTGATCCAGGCCGATGGTGATCAGCTCGCCGGCCGCGTAGCGCCGGCTGGGCGTGAAGCGCAACCGCGTATCGCCGTTCTCGAGCGTGAACGTGCCGGGAATCGCTCCGGTGATGTTGCCGAAGACACCCACGTTGTTCGTCGCCGGCGGAAGCGTCGCCGGCGCGAGCGCTCGGTCGAAGTCGATCACGATCGACGCGTCCGCTGCCACGTTGTTGGCGTTCAAGGCCGGGCTGACGAGCGTGACCGAGAGCTGCGCCCAGACCGGGACGCAGGACGCGATCGCGAGGACGAACGCGCGGATGAGAAGACGCTGCATGATCTCGACTCCTGACGGATGGATGAAGGCGTGCGCCGCCCAGGCCTGCGACCCCGGAATGGGGCTTGTTTTCAGCCCAAAACGACGTTTCGACGCGGCGGACCGCGGGTTCCGTGCGAGCACCGGCTCCGCGCCCAGCCTACTCGCCACGATCCGTTTTCGCCCCCCGGCTCGCGCTGAAGTTCGTGCGGCGAATCCACTCGTGAGACGTCTCGTGCGCACCGCGACCTTCGTCTCGCGCGCGCGGAAAGTCGCCGCAGATCGATCTCTGGAGCTTCCCAAGCCTGCTCCAACATGTTCTTCTGTGCGCCGCAACGGGCGTTGCAAACACGCGCACACGCGCACGACTCACATCTCGGACACGCCCACTACCCAAGGAAGATCATGGCTCGAACGACCGCTACCACTACGACGACCGGCAAGAAGCTCGTCGCCGTCCGCGCGACCACCGGCAAGACGAAGGCGACCCCGACCTTCACCAAGACCGCCGCGACGACGACCGCCAAGGCGACGAAGACCGCGACCAAGCCGACCGCCAAGGCCAAGACCACGCGCGCCAAGGGCAAGTAACGCCTCGCGCGCCGCGCCGCGCGGATGCCGGTCGGATCCCCCGCACGTCGGGGAGGCTCCGAACCGCGCGTCGCGCGGCGCTGTCGTTTTCGCAGAGCGCCGGGCAGTGCGCCAAAGCGTCGAACCGGCTCCGAGCCCCGCGGTCCGAGCCTCGAGTTCGCCGCTCGCGCGCGTCACGACCGCTGACGATCGTTCGGGGAGCACGCGTTCGATTGCGCGGGGTGCGGCTCGGCTCGAGGATCCAGCGCATCCGGCCGGCGCCGATCGACGCGCCGCTGCTGTGCCGGCGCGGTCGACGCGCCTCGATCCGTTCCATTCGATATCTCATGAGCGTGTGAGACTCGTCTCGACGCTTCGCCGCGCTGGTCTCGTGCGCCTCGGCGCACTGACGCTGGCTCTCGGCCTCGCGAGCGCGTTCGCGGCGGGTCATTGGCTCACCGCGGCGCGCCACTCGCGCGTGGGATTGCCGCCGCCGGAGCTCGCGTGCGAGGACGTCAGCTTCGTGAGCCCCTCCGGTGCCACGCTGCGCGGCTGGTTCGCGCGCGGAACCCCCGGCCGCGGAGCCGTGCTGCTCCTGCACGGCGTGCGCGGCACGCGTGGAGCGATGGTCTCGCGCGCGGTTTGGCTCGCGCGCAACGGTCGAGCGGTGCTGCTCTTCGACTTCTCGGCGCACGGCGAAAGCGGTGGCGATCGCATCGGCTTCGGCGCGCGCGAGGCGCTCGACGCGCGCGCGGCGCTGGCCGAGTTGCGCACGCGCGCACCGGGCGAGCGCGTGGCGGCCATCGGGCAATCCCTCGGCGGCGCGGCGGCGTTGCTCGGCGACGAGCCGCTCGATGTCGATGCGCTGGTGCTCGAGCAGGTCTACTCGACGATCGAGGAAGCGACGCGCAACCGCATGCGGCACTACTCGGGTCCGTTGGCGGCCGTCGGCGCCGCGTTGACGCCGATCGTGCTGGCGGAAGGCGAGTGGTTCAGCGGCGTCGCGCGCGCGGAGCTCCAGCCGATCGAGCACATCGGGCGCCTGCGCTGCCAGCTCCTCTTCATCGCCGGTGCCGCGGACCCGTTCACGCCGCTCGACGAAGCCCGGCGCCTGTGCGAGCGCGCGCCGCAACCCAGGGAGCTGTGGGAAGTGCCCGCGCTCGGCCACGTCGACGTCCACGCGCACGTGCGCGCCGAATACGAGCGGCGCGTGGGCGAGTTCCTCGAGCGCTGCCTGCGCCGCGAGCGCTGACGAGCCTGCACGACGCGCGTTCCTGATCGCCGAGCGCGCACCGTGGAAACCGCCGCGCGAGTCGATCGAGCGGCGATGCGCGCCTGTCGCCCGTTCTTCATCGCGGCTTCACGCGTCGAGCGAAGCGACGCGAAACGCGCGGTCCTCACCGGCTCCACATGTCCGGCTTGCAGCTCGCTTGCAATTGCTTCCTACCGTCCTCACGCCAGGTGCGCGAACCCCCCTCGCGCGCGCTTGCGTCGAAGGACGCGAACCGTGCGGGCTCCTGACGGCGCCCGCGGTCGCGCGCCAGCGTCGATCGCGGAGGTGGCTGGTGCGCGACGTCGCGGCATCAAGAGAGCGTCAAGCCCGTCGTGTCCCGGTGGAACTGCATGTGTCTGGTCGTCGTCGGAGCCGTTGTGCGCGCGGAAGCGGGAGCGTCGAGCGGCGCGAGCGTTCCGGGCTCGACCGCGCTCCAGGTGCAGACGACGAGCGGCGCGCGCCAGCAGCCCGGCACCATTCGCGGCTTCGTGCGCGACCAGGACTTCGACGCGCCGCTGCCCGGCGCGCAGGTGACGATCGTCGAGACGAAGCAGCAGGTGACGACCGGGCCGCAGGGCGATTTCGTGCTCGACCAGGTCGCGCCGGGCAAGTACACGCTCGTCTTCTCGAAGGACGGCTACGCGCGCCAGGTCAAGGCCGACGTGGTCGTCGGCGCGGGCCAGCTCACCGACGTCGACGCGGAGCTCGCGGGCGAGTTCAGCGACATGGACGAGTTCGTCGTCCAGGACATCCTCGAGGCCGCGGCGGGCTCGGAGAGCGCGCTGCTCAAGCTGCGTTTCGAGACGCCGGCGCTGATGGACTCGATCGGCTCGGACCTGATGAGCCGCGCCGGAGCGAGCGACGCCGCCAGCGCGCTGCGCCTCGTCGCGGGCGCGTCGGTCCAGAACGGCAAGTACGCCGTCGTGCGCGGGCTGCCCGATCGCTACGTGAGCTCGCAGATGAACGGCGTGCGCCTCCCGACGGCGGACGAGGACAAGCGCGCGGTCGAGCTCGATCAGTTCCCGTCCGCCGTGATCGAAAGCATCCAGGTGAGCAAGACGTTCACTCCCGATCAGCAGGGTGACGCCTCGGGTGGAGCGGTGAATCTGCGCCTCAAGGGCGTTCCCGACCAGTCGGTCGCCGAGTTCAAGAGCCAGCTCGGCGCCAACTCGCAGGTCTCGGGGCGCAACGACTTTCTGTCGTACGACGGCGGCGGTCTGGATTTCTGGGGCCGCAATCACGGCCGCAAGATCCAGCCCGACGGGACGGATTGGGAGGGTTCGGCGGGAGTGTCCACGATCGAGGCTCCGATCGACAGCAAGTGGACGCTGACGCTGGGAGGCCGAGAGAACGTCGCCGACGGAGTGACGCTCGGCGGACTGCTCAACTTCTTCTACGAGCGCGACAGCTCCTACTTCGACAATGGCGTCGACGACTCGTACTGGGTCGAGACGCCGGGCGCGGCGATGACGCCGACGACGAGCCAAGGGGCGCCGTCCCTGGGCAACTTCAAGACGTCGTTGTTCGACGTCACGCAGGGCACTCAATCGGTGCAATGGGGCCTCCTGTCGACCGTCGGCCTGAAGGGCGCGCACCATTCGATCTCGCTGACGGGTTTGTACACGCGCAGGGCGGACGACAAGGCCACGCTCGCGATCGACACGCGCGGGAAGGAGTACTTCTTCCCCGGCTACGATCCGACCGACCCGACGACCGACGGCGGCCAACCCAACAACATCGACGCGGCGCCCTACCTGCGCCTCGAGACACTGGAGTACACGGAGCGCTCGACCGGCACTCTGCAGCTCGCCGGCAAGCACGAGTTCCCGATCGCGGCGGCGGACGACGAAGCGCCGTTCCATTTCCATGCACCGCAATTGGAATGGTCGCTCTCGAAGAGCTTTGCCGACCTCGACCAGCCCGACAAACGTCAGTTCGGCGCGTTCTGGCAGGCGCCCTGGTTCAACTCGGGATCGGGGACGATCCAGCCGCCGCAGTGGCAACCGTTCCGGCCGTCGGAGAACATCAACCTCGGCAACTTCCAGCGCATCTTCAAATCGATCGAGGAGGAGAGCCAGGAGCTGACGCTCGACTTGCGCTGGCCGTTCCAGCGCTGGGGCACTTCCGACGGCTATCTGAAGGCCGGCATCTTCGACGACGAACTCGAGCGCGCCTTCAACCAGGACACGTTCAGCAACTCCCAGGACTTCGTCGGTTCGTACTCCAGCGATTTCGACCAGCCCTGGAGCGACGTCTTCCCCTCCGAGAATCACCTGATGAACCCGTCGACGTACGACGTCGACTATCGGGGTGATCAAGGCATCAGCGCGCTGTACGCGATGGCCGACGTGCCGATCGTGCCCAAGGTGCACGTGATCGGCGGGGTGCGCTTCGAATCGACGACTCTGTCGATCGTCAATGATCCCGAGCCGGACGCGACCTGGTTCATGCCGGGACAAATCGTGCCCTCGCCGCTCACGCCAGGAGTCGCGGACGTCGATTTCGAGCAGGACGACGTGCTGCCGGCGCTGAGCGTGGAGTACAAGCCGGTCGAACGCGTGACGCTGCGCGCGGCGTACAGCCAGACCGTCGCGCGCCAGACGTTCAAGGAGCTCACGCCGATCCTGCAGCAGGAGTTCCTCGGCGGGCCGGTGTTCATCGGCAATCCCGACCTGCAGATGAGCGCGATCGAGAACTACGACCTGCGCGTCGACTACGTGCCCTACGACGAGAGCCTCGTGTCGCTTTCCTGGTTCCAGAAGGACATCACCGACCCGATCGAATACGTGCAGCGCGTGGCGACGTTCGAGTTCACGACGCCCGTCAACTACCCGCAGGGCGAGCTCAACGGCGTCGAATTCGAAGTGCGGCAGGGGCTGGGGCGTTTCTGGAAGCCGCTCGAGGGATTGTCGGTCGGCTTCAACGGCACGCTCATCAACTCGCGCGTCGAGCTCCCGCGGAGCGAGATCCTGACCTTCGAGGACTCCGACATCCAGGCGCCGATGACCGTGCGCGACATGACCAACGCGCCGGCCTATCTGTGGAACCTCTATTTCACCTACGACATCGCCGAGACCGCCACGCGCCTAGGTCTCTTCTACACGGTCCAAGGTGACACGCTCGTCGCCGGCGCGGGCACGAGCTCGGACAACTTCGTGCCCAACGTCTATGCGCTGGAGTACGAGACCTTGAACCTCAGTCTGGCCCAGAAGCTCGGGAAATTCCTCGAGCTCCAGTTCCAGGCCAAGAACCTGACCAATCCCGACATCGAGGAGGTCTATCGCTCGTCGTACATCGGCGACGACGTGCGCAAGACCTCGTACTCGAAGGGAGTCGACTACTCCGTGGCATTGAGCCTCAACCTCTCGTTCTGAACCGCATTGCGAAACAGCTCCACCGAACGCCCGGCATCTGGATCCGAACTGCCATGAACACCGACCAACGACCCGATGATCCGAAACGCAAGGGCCGCCGCAGCGCGCCCGCGCGTCTGCGTGCTCGCCTCCTGCTCTTCACGGCCGCGCTCGCGGGCGGGATCTGGCTGGTCTCGGCGCGCGCCCAGGACGGCGCGTCTGGAGCCGGCAATTCGGCCGTGCTGGAGCAGGCGCGCCTTTCGATGGGCAAGTGGATCGAGACGCAGCAGATCCTCTCGAAGGAGCAGAACGACTGGCAGCAGGGACGCGAGATCCTCGCCGGCCGGCTCGAGCTCCTGCGCAAGGAGATCGCCACGACCGAGGAACAGATCCAGCAGGCCGAGGCGAACGTGGCGGCGGCGAACAAGAAGCGCGAAGCGCTCGAGCTCGAGGAGGGCCAGGTGCGGGCGCTCACCGACGAGCTCACGCGCGCCGTGACCGCGATGGAGGCCGAGGTTCGGCGCCTGCTCCCGACCGTGCCCGAACCGGTTCGCCCGCGCATCGAGCCGCTCGTCAGCCGCATGCCCGAGGACGCCGCGACGACGCGCGTGCGCGTGGCCGAGCGCTACCAGAACGTCCTCGGGATCCTGAACGAGATCAACAAGGCCAATCTGGAGATCAACGTCAGCTACGAGGTCCACACGCTCGGCGGCGGCCAGCCGTCCGAGGTCAAGGCGATCTACGTCGGTCTCGGACAGGCCTACTACGTCAGCGCGAACGGCGAGGCCGGCATCGGACGCCCGTCGCCCGAAGGTTGGAAGTGGGAGCCGTCGAACGCGGTCGCCGCCGACGTGCTCGTGGCGCTCGAGATCCTGCAGAACAAACGCAGTCCGGCCTTCGTGCCGCTCCCGGTGAAGCTCCAATGAAGACGATTCACATCGCGCTCTGCGTTCTGTGCCTGGGTTTCGGGCTGCGCGCGCAGCAGCCGGTCGAGCCGGCAAGCAGCGGCGAGACCCTGAAGCAACTCTCGACCTCCGCCGAGAGTGAGTTGTCGGCCAGCATCCAGCAGCTGAACCAGCTGCGCGAGCGCATCGCGTCCGAGAAACTGCCGCTGGCGCAGGAGCTCACGGCGCTGGAGGAGAAGATCACGACGCTGCGGCGCAATCGCGACGGTCTCGCGCGTGCCGAAGCACAGGCCAACCTCGACACGGCCGAGGCCAAGGGCCGCGTCAAGGCCGGGCAGGACGAGCTCGACTACGTCTCGACGCTGGTGGACGAGTTCACGCGCACCTTCGAGTCCAAGCTCAACGTGAGCGAGCTCCAGCGCAGCAGCGAGACGATCGAGAGCGCCAAACAATCGATCACGAACACGGCGCTCTCGCCGAGCGAGAAATTCACGCGCCAGCTGGCGGCCGTGCAGCTCTCGTTGAAGCGCGCGGCGGAGCTCTTCGGAGGCATGCGCTTCTCCGGCGTCGGCGTCGATCCGCAGGGCCTGGTCGCCGAAGGCCAGTTCGCGTTGATCGGTCCGGTCGCGCTGTTCAAGGCGAACGGGGGGCTGGCGGGACTCGTCGTGCCGCAGACGGGCTCGACGAAGCCGCTCATCCGGCCGCTCGAAGGTGCTCTGCAATCGGGACTGACGAAGTTGATCGAGACCGGCGAGGGCACGATGCCCTTCGACGGATCGCAAGGTGGCGCGCTCAAGGCGCTCGTCCAGAAGACGAACCTGATCCACATCTTCGAGAAGGGCGGCCCGATCATGTGGCCGCTGCTCGTGGCCTCGATCCTCGCGCTCGGCACGGTGATCGAGCGCCTCGTCTTCCTCGCCAACGAACGACGCAAGCGAGATCCGGCGGCGCAGGAGCAGCTCTTCGCGGCCGTCGGGCACGGGAAGCTCGACGACGCGGCGCGCATCGGCAAGGACTCCAGGGACTTCGTCGTGCGCACGCTCGGGTACGCGCTGGCGCATCGCGACACGTCGCTGCCCAACGCGCTCGTCTACGCGCAGGCGCAGGAGCTCAAGCGCTTCCGCCGCGGCATTGCGGTCCTCGACACCGTCATCACTCTCGCTCCGCTGCTCGGATTGCTGGGCACGGTGACGGGCATGATGGGCTCGTTCTCGCTCATCGGCGGCGACCTGGGCGCGCCCGGCGCGATCACGGGCGGGATCGCAGAGGCGTTGATCGCCACCGCGTTCGGTCTGGGGATCGCCATCACGGCCTTGTTGCCGTTCAACTTCCTCAATGCGCGCCTCGACGAGGCGACGCACGAGCTCGAATCCGCGTCGTCGCAGCTGGAGCTGCTCGTGCAGCCCTCCGCTCAGCGCGAGCCGCCGTCCGAGACGCACAAACCCTCCGGCGCGCCGCACCTGAGCGCGACGGGCCACGCCGCGGGACGCGAACGCGCCACGGCCGTCGCCTCGGGGAGGGATTGAGCGTGCACAGCTCCTCGTCCGGCGGTTCGCGCAAGCGCGCGCGCATCGAGATCATCCCGTTGATCGACATCATCTTCTTCCTGCTGGCGACGTTCATCATGGTGTCGCTCTCGATGTCGAAGAACCAAGGCGTGCAGGTCAAGCTGCCCTCGGCGAGCAGCGCCGCGTCCCTCGGCGACCAGAGCGAGCTGGACAAGGCGGCGACGCTGAGCGTCAACGAGAAGGGCGAGGTCTTCTACAACAAGGACAAGATCAGCCTCGCGCAGCTGCCCTTGCGGCTGCAGACGCTCAAGTCGACGTCCAAGGATCCCAAGGTGATCATCAACAGCGACGGCGGCGCGGACTTCAAGAACGTCGTCGCGGTGCTGGACGAGGTGCGCAAGATCGGGATCGTCAAGGTCGGCATCAACACGGACAAGAAATGAAGCTCGGCTGGCTCCTGGGCGTGTCGTGTGCCGTCCTCTTCCATGCGCTGGTGCTGCTCTTCGGCGGCATCTTCTTCATGAAGGACGAAGACGAGTCGGGCAGGCTCCAGCAAGTGGATCTGCTCTCGGACGAAGTCGACAAGCCCAAGGAGGAGGAGCAGGAGAAGGCGCCCGAGGAGAAGGAGATCGAGACGGAGGCGGAGGCTCCGCCGGACGCGACCGAGGTCATCCGCAATCTCGAGCAGCCCGTGATCGACGACGCGCCGGCGCTCGACGCCGCGAGCCTCGGCGCGCTCGAGCAGATGCTCAATGGAGCTTCCGGCGGCGGCGATTTCGCCGACGCGATCAGCCTGGCATCCGGCGGCCGCATCGGCGGCCGCGGCACGCTGGGTGTCGGCGACGAGAGCGTCGAGAGGGCGTTCAACCTCGACGAGATCGACCAGGACGCGCGCGTCGTCGACCAGATCGCTCCGACGTATCCGGCGGAGCTGCGCCGGCAGAAGCTCGAGGGCTCCGTCGTGCTCAAGTTCATCGTGGATTCGACCGGCAAGGTGCTGAATCCGCGCGTGGTGGAGAGCGCGCACGTGGCCTTCGACAAGCCGGCGCTGGACGCCGTGCGCCGGTGGAAATTCGAGCCCGCCGTCAAGGGCGGCCAACGCGTCAATTGCTTCAAACGACTTGTGATTCGCTTCAAGCCGAGTCAAGGATCATGAACGAAACCCTTTGCAGCGCCGTGCGGCGGGGACTGGGCCTCGCGCTCCGAACGACTCCGGCTGGACTCGTCGTCCTGGGGTTCGCGCTCGTCGCTCGCGCCCAGGACCGCGCCGATATCGACGCCCTCTGGAAGGATCCGGTCTTCCAGCGCCAATTCATCGCCGGTTACGGGATCAACGCGGACGTCGAGCCGCGCCTGTCGCCCGAGGAGATCGCCATCCTCGAGAAAGTGCGGCCGATGATGTCAGAGACGCCGGCCAAGGCCGAGGAGTTCCTGCGCAAGCAGATGAAGCCCAATGGTTCGGCCAGCCTGGATTTCACGCTCGCCGGCGTGTGCTCGCAGCAGGAGAAGCTCGAGCAGGCTCTCGAGAGCTACCAGACGGCGGTGGCGAAGTTCCCGAGCTTCCGTCGCGCCTGGCGCTACCTCGGATTGCTGCACATGCGCGCCGAACAGTATGACAAGGCGATCACCGAGTTCACGCGCTTCATCGAGCTCGGCGGCGGCGATGCCTACGCCTACGGCTTCCTCGGCTTCGCGCATGCGTCGAAGCAGGACTACCAGCCGGCGGAAGCGGCCTATCGCAACGCGCTGCTGCTCCAGCCCGACAACACGCAGTGGCGTTTCGGCCTGACGAACTGCGTCTTCAAGCAAGGCAAGTTCGACGACGCGGCGGCGCTGCTCGACGTGCTCATCGCGCGCTATCCCGACAAGCCCAATTTCTGGCTGCTGCAGGCTCACACCTTCATCGGCCGCAAGCAGCCGTTGCGCGCGGCGGAGAACCTCGAGGCCATCGATCGACTGGGCAAGTCGACGCTCGAGACGCTCTACATGCTCGGCGACATCTACGTCAGCGAGAGCCTGCCCGACCTCGCCGTGCGCGCCTACCGCCGCGCGATCGAGCTCGACGCACGCCAACCGGCCGCGAGAGCCGTGCGCGCTGCCGAACAACTCTCCGCGCGCGGCGCGGCGCCCCAGGCGCGCGAGTTGTGCGCGTCGATCCACGAGGCCTGGGATGCGCGGATGGAAGAGGCCGAGCGGCGCAAGCTGCTGAAGCTCGACGTGCGCCTCGCGATGGCGAACGGCGGCGGCGACGAGCAGAGCGCGCGCGTCCTGGAGGAAGTGCTGAAGCTCGACCCGCTCGACGGCGAGGCTTTGATGCTGCTCGGGCAGTACGAAGAGCGCCACGACCAGCCCGACAAGGCGCTGCTCTACTACGAGCGGGCGCAGAACATCGCGGCCTGCGAGATCACGGCGCGCGTGAAGCGTGCGCAGGTGCTGGTCAAGCTGGGACGACACTCCGACGCCGTTCCGCTCTTGCGTCAGGCCCAGGAGCTGCGTCCGCGCGACGACGTCGCGCGCTACCTCGAGCAGGTCGAGCGTTTCGCGCGCGCGCGGCGCTGATTCGCGCCAGCCTCGAACGGGGCGCGGTGCATGACGCGCGCCGTGTGTTCGCCCCGCAGCACGGGAAGGCAGCGCGGTCAGCGCGCGCCGGCGGTTCGTCGCATCTTCGTCGACGCGCGAGCGCGCCACTCGCGCTCCGCTGCGTGAGCACGTGCCGCACGCAGCGCGCGTTCTCCACGAACAGTTGGACGAAGCTCCACGCGCTCTTCACGAGGCGTGAACAACGCGCTCCTACCGTGCGCGCCCTTCGAGCGCCGGGAGTCACGGAAGGAGTGGTCCAACCGGATTCCGCGGCGCGACCCCACGTCGACAGCCAGATTCCCAACATCCACATGAACGCACGTTCCATCCTCTCGACCCTCGCGGTCGGGGCCTGCCTCGTCGGCACAGCCGGCGCGGCGGAGATCTTCGTCTCCTCCAACATCACCACCTCGACGACCTGGACCGCCAACAACACCTACAACCTGACGACGCAGATCTACGTCGAGCCCGGTGCGACGCTCACGATCGAAGCGGGCACCGTCGTCGCGAGCACGCCGACCGTCAACGGCGCCGGCAGCATCGCCGTCGCGCGCGGCGCGCAGATCTTCGTCAACGGCACCAAGGCGTTGCCGGTGATCATGACCTCGACCGCCGACGTCGCCACGTGGACCGGCGGCAACCCGCGCACCGGCGTGTGGCGTGAAGCCGCGAACGAGTGGGGCAACCTCACGATCCTCGGCAACGGCTACATCTCCGAGAACTGCGGCGTGACGAACACCGCCTTCCCCAACCCGAGCAATCGCGCTCCGATGGAAGGCCTGCTCGCTCACCCGATGCAGTACAACGAGTACGGCGGCGGCAACGACAACGACGACAGCGGCAGCATCTCCTATCTCTCGCTGCGCTACGGCGGACGCGTGGTCGGCCTGACGAACGAGCTCAACGGTCTCTCGCTCGGCGGCGTCGGCCGCGGCACCGAGATCCACCACGTCGAGGTCATGAACAACGTGGACGACGGCATCGAGATCTGGGGCGGCACGGTCAACCTCAAGTACTTCAGCATATGGAACGTCGGCGACGACAGCCTCGACGTCGACCAGGGCTGGCGCGGCAAGGCGCAGTTCGGCCTCCTCGTCCAGGGCTACAGCGTCAACGCGGCGCAGGGCTCGGGCGTCGGCGACAACATCTTCGAGACGGACGGTGCGGAGAACTCCGACTACCAGCCGGTCACGACCACGTCGATCTACAACGTCACGGCCATCGGCCAGCCGGACGCCAACGGCGGCGACCACGTGACGACGTGGCGCGACAACGCGCGCGTGCAGTACCACAACTGCATCTTCATGTCGCCCGGCGAGGAGCTGGTGCGCAACGACAACACCGACGGCGACGCTCCGTGCCCGGGTGGCGGCTACGGCCTCAACGGCACGCTGACCTTCGCCCAGACCTGGACGACGGCGTTCAACGCCGTGCCGGCGCATGCGAACGACTTCACGTCCGGCACCTACGCCACGAACTACCCGGCGCAGAGCTCGGGCTTCCTGGCCGAGATCACCGACAGCATCGTCTACAACGTCGGCGGCATCCCCGCCGCGCTCACGACCGCCAACGCCGTCGGAGTGTTCAACGTCGCGAACAACAACGTCAACCTCGCCGACCCCGACCTCAGCGACGTGCCCACGCACTACAACGTCGAGTCGGCGTTGCCCGGCCTTCCGATCGCTTCGATCACGCGCGGCCCGCTCGTCGTGCGCGGCACGAAGAACATGCTGCCCGTCGTCGCGCTCGACCCGCGTCCGGCCAACGACGCGCTCACCAGCGTCGGTGTCGCGCCGAACGACGGCTTCTACACTCCCGCGCGCTACCGCGGCGCGTTCGCTCCGGGTGCGACGCCGTGGATCGCCGAGTGGACCGCGTCTTCCGCCTTCGGCTTCACGCCGTCGATCGGCGACTGCCCCGGCGAGGCGTACTGCTTCAACGACGGTCTCTCGTCGCCTCCGACGACGCCGTGCCCGTGCGGCAACACCGGTTGGCAGGGCAACGGCTGCGCGAGCTCGTTCAACGCCGGCGGCGCGAACATCACCGCCGACGGTCTCGTGCTCAGCGACAACGTCGTGCTGACGGGCGCGGGCATGCAGGCCACCGGCATCTGCGTGTTCATCCAGGGTTCGGCGATCGATCCCAACGGCTTCTTGTTCGGTGACGGCGTCACCTGCACGGGCGGTTCGATCATCCGCCTGCGCGGCGTCGCGCTCGCGGCGGGCTCGGCGAAGTTCCCGGTTCCGCCCGAGACGGTCACGCTCTCGCAGCGCGGCGGCGTCACGGTCGGCTCGGGTGCGATCCGTTCGTACGCGGTGTTCTACCGCAACGCGGCGGCGGCCTTCTGTCCGCCGTTCACGTTCAACGTGTCGAACAGCTACCGCATCACCTGGTGATCCCGGCCGGGAGCGCGTTGCACGCGCAGCGCGCTCCCGCGGATCGAAACTCCCGCCGGGCCGGTTGCTCACGCGACCGGCCCCGCGTTCGTGACGCCGGACCGTTCCGGCGACACGCGCTCGCCGTTCCTCGCCGAATCCACCGACTCCATCGCGCGCTGCCATGAAGCCTGCTCTCCGCCCGCTGTGCCTCTTGATGCTCGCCGTGATCACGGCCGCTGCTCCTGCATTCACGATGGGGGACGGGCCCGTTCGCCCGGCCGACGGAGGACCGGTGTCGAGCCCGCCGATGACGGCAGCGCAGGATCCGGTCGCGAAACGCGAGAGTTCGGATCGCGAGCTCGCTCCCTGGCAGGTCGAGCTGCTCGAGATCGCGTTCCGATCCGCTTCGGCCATGCCGACCGTGCCGCACGCCAAGAATCGCGCGCGACTGCAGGAAGACATCGTCGAAGCCTGCATCGAGCTCGATCAGACACAGCGCGCGCGGCGCTACACCGAGAAGATCGACGACTGGCGTCGCGGCGTCGGCTACGGCGAGCTCGCGGTCCACTGCGCGCGCCACGGCCGCGCGAACGATGCCGAGCTCTTCATCACGCTGGCGCGCGAGACGGCGACGCGCATCCAGGCCGAGTACGACCAGTCCGAGACCGGCCAGTCGTGGCACATCGATCGGATCCGAGGCCGCATCGCCGCCGCACTCGCCTGGATGGGGCGCGACGAACAGTCGCGGAGCTTCCAAGCGGAGCTCTCGACGCTGGAGAAGAGCAGCCTCGAGCCCGTGAACGCCGCGCGCGTCGACGAGGCCGCGTTCGATGCGCGAGTCAAGGCGCTCGACGCTCTCGTCGCGTCCGGCGATCTCGACCAGGTCAAGAGCGCGCTCGAGGCGTACGTGGAGCTCTACGGCCGCTTCCACGCCGACGCGCGCAAGCGCGACCTCGCGCGCGAGCGCATCGAGCTCGCCTGGGGCGGCATCCCGGTGCTCGTGCGCATCGATCTCACGCTCGACCTCGCTCGCGCCGCGATCGATCACGGCGACTCGCCGCGCGCGCTCGAATGGATCGGCGCCGGACGCGCGGTGGTCGAGGGCGTGAACCTGACCGCCGAGTATCGAGTCCCCCTGCGCGCGAAGCTCGCGGCGCTGCGTTGGCGCGCAGGCGAACGTGACGAAGCTCGCGCGGAGCTCGACGCGGCGCTCTCGCTCTTCGACGAGCAGCGCGACTCGCTCGTGAACATCTACCGCGCCGGGGCGCTGCGTCCGGTCGCCGAGGCCTACGGAGTGATGGGGGACGCTGCGGCGGCACTGCGCGTCTACCGCCGCGCGATCGAAGCGGGCGTCGAGAACCCGAACTCCCGTCCGCGCGCCGAGGATCTCGCCGCGACGTGCTGCTCGATGGCGCGCTGTGCGATCGAACCCGATGCGGAGCTCTTCGAACGCGTGCGTCGCATCCGCTGCAGCTTGAACGATCCCTGGTAGTCCGCACGCTGGCGTCGACGATTCGTCGCCAGACGCAGCGGACCCCGCGCGCGCAGCGCGCCTCTTTGTAAAGACGTGCGCGCGGCGCGCGTTCAACTCGTTTCGCGTGAGCCTCCGATAGAGAGCGCGTGAAGCTCGACACGCGTTCCTGCCGTGGGCCTCGCGCCCGTATCACCTGCCTGCTCCTGCTGGCCTGCGGCTGCGCGAGTCCGGTGCGCGACGGGCTGCGCGCCTACGACCGCGGCGACGACGCGCGAGCTCTCGAACAGTGGAGGCCGGCCGCCGAAGCGGGCGACGCACAGGCGCAATTCCTCGTCGGGCTGCAGTACGACGAGGGCCGCGGGATCGCGGAGGACGACGTCGTCGCGGCCGGCTGGTACGCGCGCGCGGCCGAGCAGGGTCATGCCGCGGCGCAATGCAACCTCGGCCTGCTCTACTACCGCGGCGAAGGTGTCGCGCGCTCGTGCGAGCTGGCATCGGAGTGGTACGCGCGCTCGGCGGCACAGGGCTTCGCTCCCGCGCAGTGCAATCTCGCGGTGATGCTGCTGCTCGGACAGGCGGGAGCGCCGGATCGCGCGCGCGCGAAGGAGCTGCTCGAGCCCGCCGAGAGTCGCGGTGATGCCAACGCGCGCAAGCTGATCGAGCTCGTGGAGCGACAAGGAACCACGAGCGCCGAGAGCGACGCCTTCGCGCTCGCGTGGATGCGCGAGGCGGCGCGACGCGGCGTGCCCGAAGGACAATTCGCCTTCGGTTGGATGCACTTGCAGGGGCGCGGGACCCCCGTCGACGCGCGCGTCGCGGCCGAGTGGTTCGAGCGCGCCGCGAATCAGGGACTTCCGGCGGCGCAGGCGAACCTCGGCTTGATGTACGTCGAGGGCGAAGGCGTCGAGCAGGACGACGCGCGCGCCGCGTCGTGGTTGCGGCGTGCCGCCGATCAAGGGCTCGCGCTGGCGCAGTTCGACTTGGGCCTCCTGTACGCGAAGGGCCGCGGCGTCGAGCGCGATCCGGTTCGCGCCGCGTCCTGGATTCGCCGCGCCGCCGAGCAGGGGTTCGCGCTCGCGCAGCGCAAGCTCGCGCAGCTGCACGACGTCGGCCGCGGCGTCGCGCAGGACGCGGAGGAGGCGTACGTGTGGTTCACGCTCGCCGCATCCGCGGGAGACGAGCCCGCGCGCGGTGAGCGCGAGCGCGTCGCGCTCCAGCTCGCCGGGGAGCGCATCGAACGCCTCGACGAGCGCGCCGCGCAGTGGAAGCGCGAGCACACCTCGCGTTCCACCGATCGTCTCGCCGGCGCGCTGGACGACGCTCGTCGCTGAATACCGTGCCAGAGCCATTCCTCCACAGATCGCGTCGACAATCTGTGGAGGAATGGCTCTGGCACAGTATTCGGCGGTCGTACGCGGGTACGCAGGCGACGACGTGCCATCAAGGAACCCAACGCACGATCACGCCATTGCTGCGGTTGGAGCTTCCCGGCGGGCAGAAATCCTGCGCCACGTTGCGGTAGACAGCCTGGTAGTAACGCGTGCCGACCTGCGCGAGCACGCCGCCACGCACGCTCACGCTCGGATCGCCCGTTCCAGGGTAATCGCTCGTTCCGCCGGCGATCGGTTTCGACGCCAGTCGAACCAACGTGCCTCCGACGCAGGTCAGGCCGTCGTCGATCGCGAGCGGCGCGATGGCCGCGGTGCCCTGATAGAAGGTGCAGATCGAGCCCGTCGCGCCCTGCAATCGCAGCTGGACCGTGTCATTCGACATTCCGCACTGGCCGCCGGCGCGCAACCACGCTCCCTCGGGAACGGCGGAGTTCGCACAGCCGTGCAAGGGCGCGCCCGTGAATCCGCAAGGACAGACGGACGGCATCCCATCTCCGGCGCAGAAGGTATCGATGGGCAGGAAGGCGAGATCGACGACGTACACGTTTCTCAAGGCGTTGACGTCCGAGGGCGACAGGCGCACGGCCGTGAACGCGGCGAAACGCGCGGAGCCGAGCGGCGAATTGGCCGCGCCGAAGCTCGTGCGGACGCCGTCCTCGCGCTGGCTGATCAAGGAAAGCGCGCCGGTGACGAGGTCCTTCACGTAGACCTGCTGGCTGCCGTTCGTCGGCGGGAAGACGAGGTTGCTCGCCGTGCTGGTGAACGTGACGTAGCGCCCGTCGCTGGAGATCAAGGCACCGGTGCTGTTGGCGTCTCCCTGGATGTTGTCGGTGCTCACGCTCACCAGCCGCGTCGTGCGCGTCGCGAGGTCGCGCACGAACACGTCGCCTTGACCATTCGTGTCGCCGAGCACGAGGTTCGACGATACGTCGTTGAACACGATGCGAGTGCCGTCCTGGCTCATGCTGGGCTGCATGAACCCCGACGAGTTCGACTGTTCGCCGAAGGGGCCGACGTTCACGCGCTCGATCTTCCCGGTGTTGCGCTGACGCACGAAGAGATCGAACGTCCCGTTGGTGTCGTTCGGAACGAGGTTCGAAGCTCGACTGGTGAAGGCGACGACGCTGCCGTCGGCGGAGATGCACGCATTCCAGCTCGAATCGTCACCCTCGACGCCGGAGAACGAGACGCTCTCTCGGGTCGTGATCCCGGTCTGGAGATCGTGCACGAACACGTCGTCCACGCCGTTCGTGTCGCCAGCGACGAGATTGGACGCCGCGCTGTAGAACACGACGAAACGTCCGGTCGCCGAGCTGCTCGCGATGACGCTGTGTCCGTTGCCCTCCACGCCGGCCGAGGAAACACTCACGCGCGTGACGACACCGCTCGCGACGTCGCGCACGAACACGTCGCTCTTCTGGTTGGTGTCTCCGGGCACCAGATCCGGGGCGCCGCTCTGGAAGACGACCAGGCGTCCATCCGCCGAGAGCGAGCGGCCGTAGTAGATGCCGACACCCGCCGAAGGCGTGCCGCTCAAGGTCGACGTCACGAACTGCAGCGTTCCCAGCTGCCGGTCGACCAGGAACGAATCTCCGGTCGGCGCCGATCCCGCGATGAGGTTCGTCGCCAGGCTGTCGAAGAGCACCTGCCGGCCATCGTCGGAGATCGAAGCGTGGCCGCTGTGGCCGTTGGTTTCGGTCCCGCCGGGCACCACGCTGATGCGCTCGACGTACTGCGCGAATGAGGGGGTGGCCACGCTCGCGAGCGCGAGCAGGCATTGCAGTCGGGGCGGAAGGAACATGTCACGTTCTCCTCGAAGACGTGCGGGGGGATCGGGTGGCGAGCTTGCGCCCGTCGACACAGCGCAACCGCGAAGACCGCGGTCGTGTCGCGAGCGCGCTGCGTGAGCGCGACGCACTCACGACGTGGGCTACCGCAGTTTCGTCGAATGGTTGCGGTCGCGCAGGCGTCTTCGACCGCGCCGGCCAGGACGTTCTCCGGCTCCCGGTGCGGAATCGAACGCTCATGACCTGGCGCCGGCCGCGGTGCTCGAAGCCTATGCCAGATCCGTGCGCCACGGATTGCGTCGACAACCCGTGAAGGACGGATCTGGCACAGACTTCGGGCTGCGAGCGCGATGCACTCGATACCGCCCCTCGCGGCGAAAGCAGTGTCCCGCAACCCGTTCGCTTGCGCGCACGGGCTGCGGGACGAGCACAAGGCTTGGAGTGGGCCGTCCGACCGGGCCGCGGATGATGCATCCGCAAGAGAAGGAGGGAGAATCGACCCGCTCGGACGACCCGCGGCCCCGTAGGCCTCGATCCGCGGCGCTTCGACGGGGAAAGTCCGCATGAATCTGGACGGAGCTCGCGGTGCACGCGCGCGCTTCCCCGCGCTGCGGCGTGCGCGCGAGCGGATTCGAATCGCGGACCACCCGGGTGCCGTCGGACGGTGCTCGGCGGGCCTGCCTGCTCCGACACGTCTCGCTCAGCGCTCTCGGGGCGTTTCACCCCGCGCGCTCAGCGCGATTCGATCGACCGGAACATGCCGCAAGCGACCCACGAGCACAACCACTGGAACAACCGGTGTTGGGTCTCGGGACGCGCGTGAGCTCCGAGCGAATCGTCGATCGCCGCGCGCAGCGTGTTGCCAGCGCACAGGGAGCTCAACAACACGAACGCGCGGCGCGGGATGGAGCGGCGTTCGATGCGGCCTTCGTGTTCGCCGGCGGCGCGGAAGACCACCAGCCATTGCGCGTGGCGCAACGGCGCGGCCGGAGTGTCGCCGTCCAGCCAGGTGCCGTATGCGCCGTCGATCTGGTGCTCGAACGAGACCGGTTGCAGGCTGGGAACCGGTACGAGTCGCGCGCGCTCCCACATCTCGCGCGGCAGGTCGATGAGCTCCGCGAGCGAGAGCACGGGCGATTCGTCGGCTTCGTCGGCGAGGTCGATCGCGCGTTCGAGGCGCGCCAGCTCGGCGATCCAGGCTCGATCGGACTCGCCGAGGAGCTCGGAGCCGGCCGCGTGGGCCGGGAAGCGCGCTTCGATCTCGGCCGGCAGCGCATCGACCGCAGCCATCTCGAGCGCGTGAGCGCGGCACAGATCGTGGAACCGCGACTCGCCCACGATGCCGCGCACGGCGGGGTAGCGGCGTTCGAGCGCTTCCTCGACGCGCAGCGCGAACATGCCGTGGTAGACGTCGAGACATTCGACGCTCGCGAGCAGTTGCGACGGCAGGATCACGTCGCGCAGCAGATCGGGAGCGATGTCGCCGGTCGCGGCGTCGTCGTCGAGCTCCTGCAGCCAGCTCGCCGGAAAGCGCGGCGCGTGGCCCGGTCGAAGCGGAGGGACGGGCGGGGCGAGGCGAGGGTCTTGGAGCAGGCTCTTGCGCATGACTTCACTCTTCGCTGCGGGGTGGATGGCTGTCGGAGCGTGGGGCTCCACGCGCTCTTCGATGCCTCCGACGCGAGGGAGTTTCGGCGGCCGCTGCAAGTTTGCAGACAAGTCCCGATCGACTGTTTGCAAGACCGGGAGCGCGGCGACGGTGGTCCGGTGCCGTTCCCGAGCGCTCGCCGCCGGCCGGGCGGCGCAGGTTTTTCTCGACCAGGACCCAACGCTCGCGACCTTCCTTCATCCTGAAGGGTCGTGAGCGAAGGTCCCGCGAAAACGCGCCTGCACGAAGCGCTGCTGGCGCAATCCGCCTGGATGCGGCGCCTGGCGGCGAGCCTCGTGCGCGATGCCGAGAGCGCCGATGAGCTCGTGCAGGACGCCTGGGTCGCGACGCTGCGCAGCCCGCCGCGCGAGGCCGAACGCCTGCGGCCGTTCCTCGGGCGCGTGTTGCAGCGTCTCGCCGCGCGGCGTTGGTCGCTGCGCGAGCGCGAGCGGCGCAAGCTCGACGTCGACGCGCTCGCGGACGGCGCCGTCCCTGCGAGCGGACCGAGCGCGGACGAACTCGCCGAGCCTCGAGAGCGAGCGCGCGCTGCTCGACGAGCTCCAAGCGCTCGCCGAGCCGTATCGACAGACGTTGATCCTCCATTACCAATCGGGTCTGCCGCTGGTCGAGATCGCGCGGCGACTGGGTCTGCCTGCGGGAACCGTGCGTTGGCGCCTGCACGAAGGGCTCGAGCAGCTGCGCGCGCGCCTCGATCGCCGACACGGATCGCGCGCGAGCTGGTGCCTCGCTCTCGCGGGCCTGCACGGCTGGCCCGAGCACGGACTGACGGCGATGCACACGACCGCCGCCGCGGCAGCGAGCGGCGCGGCGCTCACCACGGGAGTCTTGATCGTGAACACCGCCACCAAGCTCGTCGTCGGAATCTCCGCAGCCGCAGCCGTCGCGCTGGGTGTGTTGCTCTGGACGCAGGAACCCCAGCCGAGGCACGAGCGCGCGAACGCGCCCGAGCGCTCCGTCGATGCGAGCACGGCGCTCGCCGCTCCGTCGAGCTCCGCGCAACCGCTCGCGCCCGTCGACGAGTCGCCGCGAGAGCTGCGCAGCGCGAAGGAGAACGCGCCGAACTCGGCACCGCCGGCCGAAGCCGCTGTGCCGGCGGAGACGCACGTCCTCGCGCGCGTCCTCGACGACGCGCTGCGCCCGATCGGCGCGGCACGCTTCGTTGAGCTCGTCGCCGGCGAACCGAGCGCGCGCAGCTCCGCCGACGGCTCCGTCGATCTCGTGCTGGGCGCCGACTCGCCCGTGGGCTCGCAGACCTTCGCCGTCTCCGCGCCCGGTTGCGCGACGGAGTACGTCGAACTCGTCGTGCGTCGAGCTCAACCGAACTATGCCGGCGATGTCGTGCTGCGCCCGGGCAGCGCGGTTTCCGGCCACGTGCGCGATGCGAGCGGGCGCCCGATCGAAGGCGCCGACGTCTACGCCGTCGTCTCCGAACCCGAGGTCTTCAGCGCCGCGAGCGTCGAGCGCATGCGCCTCGAGGGCCCCAGCCACTCGAACCTGCATCGACACGTGTCGAGCGGCGCCGACGGCAGCTATCGCATCGATGCGGTGCCGTGCGTCGTCTTGCGCGTGTGGGCCAAGTCGAAGGAGATGCGCTGGAGCTTCAGTCCGACGCTCGAGCCCGTCGTGCGCGTCGAGACGAGCGCGATCGATCTCGTGCTCGAACCGTACGCCGCCGACGGCAGCGGCGGGCCGATCGAAGGGCGCGTCGTCGGCCCGGCGAACGAGCCGCTCGCTGGCATCCGCATCGAGGTCGAGGAATCGCAGCTCAGCACGGGCAACCGCATGACCCGCTCGCAGCCGAGCGAAGCCGAGGGTCGCTTCCGCATCCTGCCGAAGTACGCCGACTCGAGCATCCGCCTCACGTTCGCCGATCCGAAGGAGCGCTTCGCACAGGTGCTGCTCGAGCGCGTGCGCCCGGGCTCGAAGGACCTCGAAGTGCAGCTGCTCGCGCCGCTCACCTTCGAGCTCGACGTGCGCGACGACCGCGGGCCGGTGAGCGACTTCCGCGTGCGCTGGACCGACACGGCGGGACGCGAGCGAGGCATGCTCGACAAGAACGAGGCGCACGTCGACGGTCGCGCGCTCCTCGGCGCGCCGCGCGAGAGCTTCACGCTCTTCGTCGGCACGGACCAGCACGAGGAGAAGTCGCTCGGCCCCTTCGACGGACGCAAGACGCTGCCGCCGCTCTCCGTCGAGCTGCATCGACTGGCCGGCATCCGCGGACGCGTGCTCGCGGCCGGGAAACCGGTCGAAGGCGCACGATTGCTGCTCCTGCCCGCGCCGACGGACACGCAAGTGTCGGTCAACGGCTACGACTCGCTCTACGTGCCGTTCGAGGAAGCGAAAGCCGTTTCGGATGCAGAAGGACGTTTCGTGCTCGGCCTCACGAAGAGCGGGCGCTACGTGATCTTCGCGGATGCGCAGGGCTACGCGCGCTTCCAGTTCGGACCGCTGGAGCTCGACGCCGTCGCCGGTTCGAGCGATCTCGAGTTCGCGCTCGACGCCGGTGGAACGCTCGAAGGTCGCGTGATCCCCGCCAAGGGTCGCAGTCCGGCCGGTGTGATCGTCGCCGTGAACCGCGGCGACGCCGCGCCGCGCACGCAGGTCGTCGGCCCCGACGGCGCGCACCGTACTTCGAGCACCTCACGCCGGGTCCGTACGAGCTCAAGAAGGTGCGCGAGGAGTTCACCGGCATCAGCTCGACCGGCATGAACAACTCACCGGGAGCCAAACCCAAGCCCGTGCGCGAGAGCTTCGTGATCCAGTCGGGCGCCGTCACGCGCCGCGATCCTCGACCTCGGCGAGGACGAGCCTGGATTCTCGAGGTCCGCGCTCACGCTCAACGGCGTCGCGGCGAAGAACTGGGGTCCACGCCTACCGGCCGCCACGAGCGTCGCGTCGACGAGCTCCCCAGCGGCACGACCGACAGCACCGGCCGCGCACGCATCGAATCGGAGCGCAAGGGCGACGTCGTCGTGTGGCTCAAGCCGCCGCCCGAGCTCGCGAGCGAGCTGCGCATGGGCGAGCGCATCACCTTGCGCGCCGGCGGCAATCCGTGGAGCTACGACATCCGCGCCGGCAGCCTCGAAGGCCGCATCGCGAGCGCCGCGGGCTCGACCGCGCGCTACCGAGTGCGAAGAGCGAACGTCAGCGGCGACGACGACCTCGGCACGATGTTCAAGCTCGACGCCGAAGGCCGCTTCGCGCTCCCGCTCGCGCCGGCGGGCGAGTTGATTCTCGAACGCCTCGATCCCCAAGCGCCAGGCGGCTCGCAGTGGCAGCCGATCGGTCGCGTGACCGTCGAAGTCTCAGCGACCGCTCGTTTCGAGTTGCCCTGACGGTTCGAAGGACCTCTCAACCCTTCGCCCCGCCGCGCCTGCGCAGGATCGAGCGCACGAGGTCCTCGGGGATCGGCGCGCTCTCGGCCGCGGGATCGATGCGGCAGGCGTCCTTGCTGAGCTCGAGCGTCTTCCTGTAGCTGTCGAGGTAGTCGACGCACTCCTTGCAGATCGCCATGTGGCGTTCGACCGTCGCGCGGCGCTCGGCCGGCAGCGTTTCCGCGACGATCTCGTCGCACAGGTCGACGACCTCGCGGCACGAGATCTCGAACGCCAGCGCGTGCAGCGCGGCGCAGCGTGCACAGACGAGCACGTGCTGCTCGATCGCGCGGGCGGTCGGCGCGGGCACGCTGCGTTCCATGTAGTCGCGCAGGTGCTTCTCGTACTCGCTGCAGTTCATGGCGAAGACACGCGGAAGTGAGGATCGAGCAGGGTTCTCAGGGCCTGGCGGGCGCGGTGGACACGGATCTTCGCGCAACCGGGCGTGATGTCCAGACGCGCGGAGATCTCGGCGATGTCGAGCTCTTCGATGTCGCGCAGCAACAGGACGGAACGGTAATTCTCGGGAAGCTGCGCGATCGCCTGCAGCACCAACGCGCGCTGCTCCTCGCGCTCGAGATCCGCGCCGACGTGCTCCTGCCACGGCGTGGGAGGCTCGAGCTGGTGCCCGCCGGGGCCGAACTGCGGGAGGAACTCCTCGATGTCCTGCTCGCGCCGGCGCGCGCGCGTGCGCTCCTTCATCAACGCGGCGTTGACCACGATGCGGTGCAGCCAGGTCGAGAGACGCGCGCCGCCCTCGAAGCCGTCGAGCGCCTTGAAAGCCGACACGAAGGCGTCCTGCACGGCGTCCTGCGCATCGTCCTCGGAGCGCGAATAGCGTCGCGCCACGGCGAGCATGCGCGGACCCTCCGTGCGCACGAGCAGCTCGTAGGCACGTTCGTCCCCGGCGCGCAGCGCCGCGACGAGTTCGGTTTCGTCCGGCGCCGTCGCGGTGGACGGCGATTCAGGGACCGCGGACATGGGGGGGCATCCTAACCGTCCTGGGATGCCGCTCGTAGCCGCGCGGTAACGGAGCTTCCGCGGACTATCGTATCCGTCGCGATCCCGGGGCATCGAAGGTGCCGCCCGACGCGCGCGACGCTACCGTCCGAGCCACGAACTCCATGAGCACCCCGAAGACCGCCGAACATCTGCGCCTGCAACAGGACCAAACGCGCGAACGCAACTGGAAGCGCTGGGGTCCCTACCTCTCGGAACGTCAATGGGGGACGGTGCGCGAGGACTACTCCGTCGACGGCAGTGCCTGGGACTACTTCCCCCACGAGCACGCGCGCAGTCGCGCCTACCGCTGGGGCGAGGACGGGCTCTTCGGCATCACGGATCGCCAATGCCGGTTGTGCTTCTCGATCGCGCTCTGGAACGGACGCGATCGCATGTTGAAGGAGCGCTTGTTCGGCGTCACCGGTCCGCAGGGCAATCACGGCGAGGACGTCAAGGAGTGCTACTACTACCTCGACTCGACGCCGACGCATTCGTACATGCGCGGGCTCTACAAGTACCCGCAGGCGGCGTATCCGTACGACGAGCTGGTGGAAAAGAACCGCCAGCGGTCGCGCGACGAACTCGAATACGAGCTCGGTGACACGGGCGCATTCGACGACAGCCGCTACTTCGACGTCACGGTCGAATACGCGAAGTCCGGGCCCGAGGACGTGCTCATCCGCATCACGGTCGCCAATCGCGGCGACGAGGATGCGACGCTCGTGCTGCTGCCGCAGCTCTTCTTCCGCAACACGTGGAGCTGGGGCTGCACGCAGGAAGGCTGCGAAGTGCGGCCGTGGATCGTGCGCGGCGGCGACGATCACGTGCTGGCGGAGGACCCGTCGCTCGGTCGTTATCGACTGGCGGTCGACACGCGAGATCACGCGGTCGAATGGCTCTTCACGGACAACGAGACGAACACCAAGCGCGTGTTCGACGTCGACAACACGTCACCGTTCGTCAAGGACGCCTTCCACGAGTACATCGTCGACGGACGCAAGTCGGCGGTGAATCCCAAGCGCCGCGGCACGAAGGCCGGCGGGCAGATCGTGCTCGAGATTCCGGCCGGCCGCGAGGAGGTCGTGCGTCTGCGGCTCGTGGCGGAAAAAGAGGCTCCGAGCCATCTCTTCGGCCGCCCGTTCGAGGAGACCTTCGCCGAGCGCAAGCGCGAAGCCGAGCTCTGGTACGACTCGCACCTGCCCGCGAACGCGAGCGCGCACGAGCGCGACGTCGTGCGCCAGGCGTGGGCCGGTCTCTTCTGGAGCAAGCAGTTCTATCACTACGTCGTCGAAGCCTGGCTCGACGGCGATCCCGATCAGCCGCCGCCGCCGGAGCAGCGCAAGAAGGGTCGCAACAAGGACTGGCAGCACCTCTACAACCGCGACGTCATCTCGATGCCGGACAAGTGGGAGTACCCGTGGTTCGCCGCGTGGGATCTTGCCTTCCACATGATCCCGCTCGCGCGGCTCGACCCGGCGTTCGCCAAAGCGCAGCTCGAGCTCTTCCTGCGCGAGTGGTACATGCATCCCAACGGACAGATTCCCGCCTACGAGTGGGCTTTGTCCGACGTCAATCCGCCCGTGCACGCCTGGGCGGTGTGGCGCGTCTACAAGAAGTCCGCGCGCGGCGGCGAGCGTGACCGGCGCTTCCTCGCGAGCTGCTTCCAGAAGCTCCTGCTCAATTTCACCTGGTGGGTGAACCGCAAGGATTCCGAGGGCAATCACGTCTTCTCCGGCGGCTTCCTCGGATTGGACAACATCGGCGTCTTCGATCGCAGCCAGCCGCTGCCGACAGGCGGGCAATTGGAGCAGGCCGATGCGACCGCGTGGATGGCGTTCTATTGCGGCACGATGCTCTCGATGGCGCTCGAGCTCGCGCGCGAGGATCCGGCGTACGAGGACATGGCCTCCAAGTTCTTCGAGCACTTCGTGCACATCATCGATGCGATGAACACGCTCGGCGGCACGGGTCTGTGGGACGAGCAGGACGGTTTCTACTACGACCAGATCCAGCTCGACGACCAGCGCCAGCGGCTGCGCACGCGCTCCATGGTCGGTCTCTTGCCGCTGATCGCGGTCGAGATCCTCGAGGAATCGACCCTCGATCGTCTGCCGGGCTTCAAGAAGCGCATGGAGTGGTTCCTGAAGCACGAGCGCGACCTCGCGCGCCACGTCTCGGTCGGCGAGCACGACGGCAAGCGTCATACGCTGCTCGCGATCCCGTCACGCGAGCGGCTGGAGCGCGTGTTGCGCTTCATGCTCGACGAGAAGGAGTTCCTCTCGCCCTACGGCATTCGCTCGGTCTCTCGCGTGCATGCGGAGCAACCGTTCGTGCTCCACGCCGACGGCCGCGAATACCGCGTCGACTACACGCCGGGCGAATCGACGACGGCGCTCTTCGGCGGCAACTCGAACTGGCGCGGACCGATCTGGTTCCCGGTCAACTTCCTGCTCGTCGAGGCATTGGAGCGCTACGACCATTTCTACGGTGAAGACTTGAAGGTCGAGTTCCCGACGGGCTCGGGCAATCGTGTCACGCTCGCCGAGGTCGCGCGCCAGCTCTCGCGCCGCCTGACGCACATCTTCGTGCCCGGAGCGGACGGACATCGTCCCGTGCACGGCAGGGACGCGCGCTACCGCGACGACCCGCACTGGAAGGACCTCGTGCTCTTCTACGAGTACTTCCACGGCGACAACGGCCGCGGCATCGGAGCGAGCCATCAAACCGGCTGGACCGCGCTCGTCGCGAGCCTGATCGAAGGCCGCCGCGCCGAAACCCACGACCGCGCCGGTGACGCTCGCGGACCGGCGCCGATCGCGCCGCGAGCGCCACGCGCGCCGCAACCGGCGAAGAGCCGCCCGTCTCGTTCGCGCGGAGCGTGAACCGCGCTCGATGCTCCGCCCGGAGTCGCCGCCGGGCGTGAACGGACGTTCGACGAGCTGCGATCGAGCACCTGCGTGCCGTAGCTCCTTCGATTCCAGCACGGCCACCGAATTCTCTCAACGCGTGAGGCCGAGCCCGCCAGTGTCCGGCTCCGCCTCGTTCCGATCGAGCAGCGATCCGTGCGCTGCGATGATCCTCAGAGGCGCTACCATGAAAAGCCTCCCCAGGGCGAGCATCGCATCGAGACGGTAGCGATAGTGCCTGCTCGACAACGGTCGAGAAGCGCCCGGGGCGGACGCATGAGTCGAGACAGTCTTGAAGTTCGTGCAGTGGTGCAGGCGATGCTCATCATCGCCCTGTCGTGGCCGTCCTGTGGTTCGCCTGCCACGGCCATGAAGCCGCGGCCAACCACGACGGAGCTGGTCTCGATCGCGTTGCTCGATAAGAACCATCTCAAGCGACGCGACGCTGCGAAGGCGATCACGGATGAGCAAGCCGCCTTCGTCGTCGCCAGGGACGCCGAGGACTCCATCGTCCGCAGCATCGCGTCAGCCAACGTGCACACGGGCGAATTGCTGGCCGAGCTCGCCCGCACGACGGCTGACAACTCGCTCTGTCTCAATGCCGCCGGTCGAATTCGCGATCAACAGATCCTGGCGGACTTCATTCGACACGAGTGGAGCGGCTGGACAGCGGCGCTCGGCAATCTGACCGATCAGGGCCTCTTGATGCAGCTCTTGGACGCGGAGGCGAGCGAAGGGATGCGTTCGATCTTGGTCACGAAGTTGACCGACCAGGCAGTGCTCACGAATCTCGTGCTCGAGAGCCAGTCGAGCCGCGTTCGCCAGGCGGCGGTCAAGAATCTCACCGACCAGTCACTGCTCGCCAAGCTGGCCCAGACGGACGGGGATTCCCGGGTCCGAGGCGCGGCTGTCGAGCGACTGGATAACCAAGAGATTCTCGCCGCAATCGCAATACGGGATGACGAGCAGGCCGTCAGGCATAGTGCGTTGGCGCGCGTGTCAAGTTCCGAGTTGCTCGTCGCGGTTGCTTCGCAGAATGACAACTCCCATGTAGGCGAGAAGGCGCTGAGTCGCCTGGCGCAGCCGGATCTCATCGCCCGTGTGGCCCTGGAAGCCATTGAGACCGTCGGGCGTCGATGGTCGAACTACGGCGAGTTGAACTCGGTGGGAGCTACTGCGGTTGGGAGAGTCGTCGACGTAGCCACGCTCCGGAACATCGCCGACGCTGCGTCGAGCGTCGCGGCGCGCCGTGCGGCGCTGGCGCGGCTCGATCTGGCGGACGTTGCGGATCTCAGCACTCATGGTCGCGATGTCGCTACGCGGTTGGCCGCTCGCGTACGCATGGGTGAAGAGACGTGGGAGCGAGTCCTGCAGGAAGCCTCGCAGAACTATGCGAATTCAGGCGTCGTGCTCCGAGACGCGTCCATCGGAGCGGTCGAAACCGTGCTCAAGGCGTTGGCTCTGTCTCCTCCAACATCCGAGCTGCCTCCGTTGCTGTTGAAGCTCTGTCACGACTACATCGAGAAGGGCGAGACGGCCGGCATCCCCAATCTGCTGTCCATCCTGGATCAGCATGGTGACCGGGCCATGGCGGAGGACTTCCTTAACTGTGGGCACGGACAGTTGAATGCCGCTGCCGTCGGATGGGCGGCGCGGCACGGCTACAGTGTCTCCAGAGGTC
>JBGATX010000064.1:0-31127 GCA_044228975.1 Planctomycetota bacterium
GTCGCGGGCGCGAAGCTCTCCGCGATCGGCGCGGCGCGCGTCGCGAACGATTCGGTCGTGCTGCAGGCGAGCGGCATGACCGGCGGCACGGCGATCTTCTTCCAGGGCGGCTCGGCGCTGCCGCAGTTCACCGTCGACGATGGCCTGGGCTGCGTCGGCGGTCCGATCATCCGACTGGGAACGAAGTCCGTGACCGCCAACGCGAGCTCCTTCCCGGCTCCTGGCGATCCGCTCGTCAGCGTGCGCGGACAACTCCCGCCCGCCGGCGGCACGCGCTACTACCAGTGCTTCTATCGCAACGCGGCCTCCGCCTTCTGCCCGCCGGCTACCTCGAATCGCACCAACGGCCTCGTGATGCCGTGGCAGCCTTGACGCGAATCGAGAAGCCAAGGCCGGACGACTTCGATCGAAGGCGAGCGTCCGCGCGGTTGGGCTCGTTCTCGCGCGAGCCCCTCATTCAGCCCGCGCCGCGCGCGACGCAGCCTGGCGCGACGCCGAGCTCTGGATCCAGGCCGCCGTGCGCGCCGACGCGAACGTGCGCGGTCCACGCCGCGCAGCTCGCGCTCAGTCGCCGGACCTGGCTCGCTCCACGCGGCGCTTCCAGGCGTGCCCCAGTGCCAGGCGCGGCATGGTGGTGCTCACGACCCTCACGCGTCGCACCGGCTTCGAGCGCGCGTTCCATTGCCAGCCGCGCCCGCGCAGCATCCACACGAACGTGCGCGCGAGCACGGCGAGGTCCGAGCGCAGCGAGAGCCGCCGCGCGTGGAAGTTCGTGATCTCGAGATTGCGCGCGTAGGCCTCGACCGATCGCCCGGTGTAGCCCTGCGTGATCTGCGCCCAGCCCGTGATGCCCGGACGCAGGACGAGGCGCTGCGTGAAGCCCGGCACGTGCTCCTGCGCCCACTGCTCGACCTCCACCATCTCCGGGCGCGGGCCGATGAAGCTCATCTCGCCGCGCAGGATGTTGAGGAACTGCGGGAGCTCGTCGAGGTGCGTGCTGCGCAGCCATGTGCCGAGCGGCGTGACGCGCGCCTGGTCCTCGCCGCTCGACCACGAGTCGTGCGCGCTGCGCTTGGGATCGCGCATCGTGCGGAACTTGTAGATCTGGAAGATGCGTCCGCGCTGGCCGACGCGCGGCTGCACGTAGAACACCTTGCGCGGATCGCGGAAGGCGATCAGGTTCACGAGCGCGATCGCCGCGCCGAGCGCGAGCACTGGCAGGCACGCGGCGACGATCAGCGCGAGCTCCAGCATGCGCCGCCCGTGGCGCGCGTAGAGCCCCGTCGGTTCGAGCGCATCCCAATCGATCACGTCGCGCCGCTCGACCTGCGTGTTCACGACGTTCGCGACGGCGGAGGGAGTGCGACGCGCGCGCCGCGCGGGCGGCGTTCGAAGGACTTGCGGCATGGGGATTCGCGATGCTTCGCGCGCGCACGATTG
Organism: Planctomycetota bacterium; assembly: GCA_044228975.1. Classification (GTDB taxonomy): domain Bacteria; phylum Planctomycetota; class UBA1135; order UBA1135; genus JADJNY01. The sequence goes on from JBGATX010000064.1 coordinate 1,441, forward strand.
CAGCGCGAGAGGACGGGGATGGAGGCTGAGCGCCCCTATCGAATTCGCAATGCGAGAGCACTTAAGGACGCGCATATCGAGAGTGCGAAGTGCGTTGTTCGCAATCGTGGGAGCACCGCGCGCGCTCCGAGCGAGCACGCGCCGCGCGCTTGGGCCGTGTGCGCGGCGCGACGAAGAAGGGAGACGCCTCCACCTCGCTTCCGACCTCCCCACATGCCTGAATCCAAGCGCAACGAGCGTCGCCGCTCCGCGAACAACGACACGATCGATCTCGCCGAGCTCGCCTCGACGCTCGAGCGACATCGCTGGCTCGCGATCGGCATCGCCGCCGTCGTCGCCGCGAGCTCGCTCCTCTTCTCGAGCACGCGCACGCCGGTCTACAAGACGACCGCGACGCTCAAGCTCGAGCAGGAAGGTCGCGGCACCGGCGTCCTGAGCGATCTCGCCGCGTTGACCTCCGCGCCCGCGGCCGAGGGCGAGATGTCGATCCTGCGCTCTCGCACGATGGTCGAAGCGACCGTCGCGCCGCCCGAGGAATGGAAGCACCACGAGCGCGCGTTCACTGCCGCCCAGGCCGACGAGTTCCGCATGGAGGGCCCCGTGCGCCTGGGGCTGACCACGCGCGTCGAGTCCGACTCGCACCGGCCGCTGAACGACCTCTTGCGACTCTTCGGCGGACGGGACCATCCCGCGCAGCGTCTTTTCGCGTCGATCGAGCCGCTCGCCGCGTCGAACGCCGCCGCGCCCGCGCGCATCCGCGTCGCCTTCCCCGAGGCGGCGCACGGCACGCGCGTGCGCCTCTCCGTGCCGACGCGCCGCGGACTGCCCGACCGCGACGAGTGCGAGTTCGACTACCGGCCGGGAGCGCGCATCGAATACCAGGGACGGTCGCTGCGCCTCGAAGCGCTGGGCGAGTTCGCGGGAGCGCAGTACACGCTCGAGTACCGCCCGCTCGACGCCACCGTCGACGAGTACCTGGGCAAGGTCGACGTCGAGGAGACCAGCCGCAACAGCGGCGTCATCCGACTGACCGTCTCCGACTCCGATCCCGAGCGCGCGGCGGAGTTCGCCAACGCGCTGTGCCACAACTACCTGCTGCGCAGCATCCGTCTCGGCCGCTCGCGCGCCACGCGCACGATCGAGTTCGTCGACGAGCAGCTCACCGAGCAGAAGCGCCTGCTCGAGGAGGCCGAAGCCGAGGTCGTCGCGCTCCAGCAGCGGAATCCCGCGGTGATCCTCGTCAGCGCGTCGGCCGAATCGCTGCTCAAGCAGCTGGCGGAGATCGACGCCGAGCGCACGCGGCGCGCGCTGGCGCGCGTGGCTCTCGGCGAGGCGGCCGAGCTGCTCGACCGCGGCGAGAACGACGCGCTCTCGCGGCTCTCGCGCGAGCTGCCCGACCTCGTCTCGATGAGCTACATCGAGATGAACCCTCGGCCGCCTGGGCGGCGAGGCGCTCGCCCTGCAGCGCAGCGACGCCGGACCGACGAAATCGGGCCTGCAGCTGAGAGTCGACGAGCTCGCGCTCGAGGAACACGAAGCGCAAGGACGCCTGTCCGCGCTCGAGTCGGCCCTGAACGCGCTGCACGACGGCGACGACGCGGCGCTCGGCCGGCTGCTCGCGCAGGTTCCCGGTCTCGCGGCGCTCGATCCGATCACCAGCCAGTACTTGAGCGAGCTCGCGCGCGTGGAGTCCGAGATCTCCGGCCTCTCCGGCGCGTTGACGCCCGCGAATCCGCGCTGCAGCGAGCTCGCCGCCGCGCGCGGCGATCTCGCGCGCAAGATCACGCTGCGCTTGACGAATCTCTCCGAGGGCTTGCGGCTCGCCGCGGCCGATCGCATCGCGTTGCGCGACTCCTACCGATCGACGCTCGAGTCGTGGCCGGGCGAGGAGCGCGCGCGCATCGAAACGGCGCTGAACGAGCTCACGCAGCGCGTCGCGCGCAACCTGCACGCGCGCATCGAGAGCCTGGCGAGCGAGGAACGCGCGCTCGAACGCGAAGGCGCGAGCCTCGAAGCGAAACTCGCCGCGCTGCCCGAGAGCGAACGCGAGGTCGCCGAGCCCCTGCGCCGCCGCGAGGCGCACTCGCAGGTCGTCAAGCTCCTGCTCGACAGCCAGCAGCAGGCGCAGCTCAGCGCCGCGGCCACGCTGCCCTCCGCGATCCTCATCGACCCCGCCGTGCCGCCGGCGTCGCGCCACGCACCGCGCCTCTTCTTCGATTTCCTGCTCGGTTGCGCGGCCGGATTGGGCCTGGGCGTGCTCGCGAGCTTCGCGCGCCAGGCGCTGTCCGGTGCGATCCACACGCAAGCCGAAGTCGAAGAGGCGACGAGCCTGCCGGTCTTCGGCTCGATCCCCGATTTCCGCCGCGGCCCGATGCGCATCCGCACGCGACGCGCGGGCTTCCTCCCGCTGCGCGACGATCCCGACGGTCCGATCTCCGAGGCGTATCGATCCGTGCGCGAGAGCCTGCGCTTCGCCAACGCGAGCTCGACGCGCGCGAGCAGCGGACGCTTGCGCACGCTCGCCTGCACGTCGTGCGCGCCGGGCGAGGGCAAGAGCACCACGAACGTCAACCTCGCGATGGCCTTCGCCGGTCCCGACCAGCGCGTGCTGCTCGTCGACGCCGACATGCGCAAGCCGACGGTGCACAGCTCCTTCGGAGTGCCGATGGAACCCGGCCTCGGCGAAGTGCTCGAGAACCGCGCCGCGTGGCGCGAGTGCGTGCGGCCGAGCGGACACGTCGGCCTCGATCTGCTCTGCGCCGGCGATCCGCAGACGTCGCCGAGCGAGCTCCTGCGCAGCGGTCCGATGCCGCGCCTGATCGCCGAGTGGCGCGAGAGCTACGACCTCGTGCTCTTCGACCTGCCGCCCGCGCTCGCCGTCGCCGACGCCGAGATCCTGGCGCGCGAGCTCGACGCGCTCGTCCTCGTCTACCGCGCCGGCGGGGTGCACCGCGAGGCGCTCGCCGCGAGGTCGCGCAAGCTCGCCCGCGCCGGCGCCGCGCCCGCGTCGCCGGAGCCGTCGTCAACGCCGCGCGGCCCTCGCGCAGCGGCGCGTCGCCGTACTACGGCGGCTACCACTACGGCTACGGCAAGGAGCGCGGCGGCAAACGCCGCACGAAGCTCGAACGCGTCGGTTGAGGGTCTCCATGCTGCCGACGCTCACGAGCCGACCTCCGTTGCGCGCGACGCCCGCGCCGGAGTCCTCGACCGCGCAGCGCGCCGACGAACAGCCCAGTCCGCGCGCGCGCTTCCTGCGGGCGCTCGTGCGCGAGCTCGACGAATCGCAGACGCCCTGGTGTCTGTTGCGCGGCCACGAGGGCTTCCCCCACCTCCATCCGGGCGGCGATCTCGACCTGCTCGTCGACCCGCGCGTCGCTCGCAGCGTGGGAGCGCGCGTCGTGCGCCTCGCGCGCGAGCATTCGATCTCGCTCTGGGAGCGCCGCCGCAGCGGGTTCCTCGAGGAGTTCGAGCTCTACTCGTGCGCCGGCCCTGGCCGGCACGAGTTCTTCGGCATCGACGTGCACCGCGCCGAGGCGTGCCTGGGCGTGCCCTTCCTCGACGCGCTGGAGGTGCTCGCGCGCACGCGGCGCGTCGACGGTCTGCCGCGTCCGGCGCCGGTGCTCTCGGCGTGCATCGACGCGCTCGGCGCGCTGCTCTCGTCGGGTGCGATCCCGGAACGCCATGCGCGCAGCTTCCGCGAAGCGCTCGCCGCGCAGCCGACGGACATGCGGCGCGAGCTCGCGCGCTGGTTCGGCGCCGAGCACGCCGCGGCGATCGCCGCCGCCGCGGAACGAGGAGCCGACTTCGCCGCGCGCCTCGACCACCGGCGCCTGCGGCGCGCCGTGCTCGCGCGCGCGTTCGCCGCCGCGCCGATGCGCTCGCTCGCCGACCTGCTCGCGTTCGGCTGGGCCGTGCGCGTCGAACCCTGGTGGCGCCCGCGCGGCCGCTTCTTCGCCATGCTCGGCACGGACGGCAGCGGCAAGAGCACCGTGCTCGCCGGGATGCTGCGCGAGCTGCGCGCGGCGTTCGGCGAGGAGCGCGTGCACGCCTTCCATCTCCGTCCAGGGCTGTTGCCGCAGATCAACGCGCTCGTCCACGGCGGACGAACGACCTACTCGCTCGACGACATGGCGCTCCCCCATCGCGCGACGCCGTCGGGGACGCTCGGCTCGCTCGCGCGCGCGAGCTACTACGCCGCCGACTACGTCGCGGGCTACGTCGGGCGCCTCCTGCCGCTGCGCCGGCGCAGCGCGATCGTCGCCTTCGATCGCTACGCGCACGACTACCTCGTCGATCCGCTGCGCTCGCGCATCCGCCGCGGCGTGCCGGGCGTGCGCGCGCTCGTGCGCCTCTGCCCGCGGCCCGAGCGACTGATCGTGTGCAGCGCGCCGCTCGAGCTCGTGCGCGCGCGCAAGCAGGAGCTCAGCGAGGACGAGAGCCGCCTGCAGCTCGCGCTGTACGAGGAGCTCGCCCGCAGCGACGCCCGAGCGGTGCTCGTCTCGACCGCGGGCAGCGTGCAGGACGCCGTCGATGCGGCGTTGCGAGCCTTGTTCGAGACCTGCGAGGCAGCGACCTCGCCCGCGTCCACGGAGGACGTCGCATGAGCACGCTGCTCGAGCGGGCGCGCTTCGTCGGCCCGTTGCGCGGGCGCGACGTCACGTTGAGCACTCCCGTCGGGCCGCTCGCCGATGCCGCGCCCGCGGAAGGCAGCGCGTGGGTCTTCGAGCGCCTCCCGGCGAGCCTGCGCGGCTCCACGCAGCTCGCGTGCACGCGCTGGTTGCGCTTTCCGGGCACGGGCGGCGGCCACGTGCTGCTCGATGCGAGTTCACCCGCGGTCTTCCGCGCCGGCACGCGCCTGCTGCCGCGTGGCAGGACGTGGACGCGCGTCGCCAGCGCGCTCGTCGCCGCGAGCTCGCGCGTCCACGCGCATGCGCATCTGGCGCCGGGCGAGCTCGTGCTCGTCGAGCGCGCCGACGAGCCAGGCACGCTCGCGCGCGCCGCGACCACGCATTCCGATCGATTCGGCGGACTTCCCGCGGGCCTGCGCTGCAACGTCGCCTCCGGCGTGCCCGGTCGCGACCAGAAGTCGATCGTGCAGCTCGTGGACGCGGGCGGCGAGGTCGTCGCGTTCGCCAAGATCGCGCACAACGACGCGACGCGCTCTCTCGTGCGCGCCGAGGCGCGCGTGCTCGAGCGGCTCGCGGTGCTCGGGATCGCGGCGCCCTCGCTCGTGCGCTTCGAGTCCGCGCCGCACGGGACGCTGCTCGTCCAGTCCGCGCTGCGTGGCGCGCGTTCGCCCGACCGGTTGGGAGCGGCCCACGCGAGCTATCTCGCGTCGATCGAGCGCGCGACGCGGCGCGACGTGCGACTGTGCGAGCTCCCTTCGCATCGCGCCGCGCTCGAGCGCCTCGAGCGCCTCGCACCGCGGGCCGAACGCGAGTGGATGGCGAGCATGAACGAGCTCGCGCGCGAGCTCGAGCGGCTCGCGGGATCGCGCTCGCTCCCTGTCGCGCTCGCGCACGGCGACTTCACGCCCTGGAACCTCGTCGTCGAGCACGGACGCGCCCGCGCCTTCGACTGGGAGCACGCGCGCGAGCTCGCGCCGGCCGGCGATGCGCTGCATTTCGTGCTCCAGCAGGCGATCCTCGTCGAGCGCGTGCCCGCCGGGCGGCTGTGGACGCACGCCGAGCGAGCGCTCGCGGCCGCCGGACCGCGACCCGGGCTCGACGCGCTCGCGCTCGGCCTGTACCTGCTCGACCAGTCGACGAGCGACGAGGAGCGGCAGCTCGAGCAGCGCTCGCCGTTCGCGCAGGTCGACTGGCTGCGCGCGGCGCGCCTGGCGCTCGTGCGCGAGCTCTTGCAGCGCATGGCGCGAGATCGCGGCCCTGCGCGGGTCTGCACGCTCGTCGAGGAGCACGCCGCATGAGCACCGGACTCGTCGTGCTGCTCGCGTTCAACGTGGTCGCCTGGTGGCTCTCGGGCGCTCGCTCGCTCGTGTACCTCGCCTACTACCTCGCGTTCGCGCCCTTCGTCACGCTCGATCTCTCCGACGGCGGCATGCAGACGGCCGACGACCTGGGCTCGGGCCTCGTGCTCGTGAAGATGGGCGCGCGACTGGCGACGACGGCGCTCGTCCTCTTCCTGCTCGTGCGCCGGCCGGTCGCGCTGCGGGCGCTCGGCAACCGGCGCACGCTGCCGGCCGTGTTCCTGATCGGCTGGTCGGTGCTCGGGCTGATCGGCGTGGACGAGCCGCTCGTGCCGCTCCTGCGCCTGGGCGAGCTGTGCTCGTTCGTGCTGCTCGGCGCGGCGCTGTGGGGACAGTCGGACGACGACGTCTCGCTGCGCACGCGCCTGCGCTGGCACGCACTCGCGCTCCTGCCGCTCGTCGGCATCACGCTCTTCTATGCCGCGACGCAACCGTCGCTCGCGCTGCACGTCGATCCCGACGGCATGGTGCGCATGGGCAACCGGCTGATCAACGCCGAGACGCTGGGCACGATCGGGGCGCTGCTCTCGCTGTGGGCGACCTACGAAGTCTCGCGGCCGCGCGAGCGCGACCACGGCTGGATGCGGGAGCGCGGGCTGCCGCTCGCCTGCCTCGCGCTCGCCGTGCTCGTGCTGCTCTTCGCGCGCTCGCGCACGGCGATGATCGGCGCCGCGGTCGGCCAGGCGATCCTCTGGTCGCCGCTCTTTGGCGCGACGCGCCGTCAATGGATGTCGTCGGCGGCCTTCTTCCTCGTCGCGCTGATCGTGCTCGCGTCGCAGGCCGAGCACGTCGAGAGCTGGTTCCTGCGCGGCGACACGGTCGCGAACCTGCGCTCGGGCACGGGCCGCACGGAACTCTGGGCGCACCTGATCGAGGACTCGGTGCCGCTGCACCCGCTGCTCGGCAACGGCTACCTGAACCTCGGCGAGAAGGGCGGCTTCTGGCACGCCGGGCACCAGTGGACCAACGCGCACAACGCCTACCTCGCGGCGCTGCTCTTCGGCGGACTGCCGGCGCTCGCCGCGGTCCTCGCACTCGTCCTGCTGCCGATCACCATCGCCTGGCGCCGCGCGCGCTCGTTCGACGGCAGCGCGTGGACCTTGATCCTCGCGCTCTTCGTCTTCGCGGCGATCAGCAGCGTGACGAGCTTCGGCATCTGCGGCTGGCCCAATCCTTTGATGCTCTTCTTCTATGCGCTCTACCCGCTGGTCGTGATCGGAGCGCGCCGCGAGATCGAGAGCGAGGCCGCCGATCCCGCCGAGGACGGCGACGAGGCGCACGACGCGGAGCTCGCGAGCGACGACGACGAGGAGGCGTCGGCCGAATTCGGCCGCGCGTGAGCATGCGTCGGCGCAAGATCCTCGTCAGCGCCTACGCCTGCGAGCCGGGGCTCGGCTCGGAGGCCGGCATCGGCTGGAACTGGGTCGTCGAGATCGCGCGGCGTCACGACGTGTGGCTGCTCACGCGCGAGAACAACGTCGCGCGCATCCGCGAGAGCGCGCGCGAGCTCGATCTGGCCGGCCTGCACGTCGAAGGCTTCGATCTTCCCGCGTGGCTCCGCCGTTGGAAGCGCGGAGGTCGCGGAGCGGTCGCCTACTTCTACCTCTGGCAGCTCGGCCTCGCCGCGCGTGCGCGCGCGCTCGATCGCGAGATCGGCTTCGATCTCGTGCACCACTTGACGTTCGCCTCGAGCTGGATCCCCTCGGGCTTGTGCTTCCTGCGCAAGCCGTTCGTGTGGGGTCCGGTCGGCCGCCATCCGCGCGTGCCGGATCGCTTCCTCGAGCATTCCGACTGGAGCCAGCGCGCGGCGGAGATCGCGAAGGCCGGCGTGAAGCGCCTGTGCGAGGCCGCGGATCCGATGCTGCGCCTCACGCGCAAGCGCGCGGACCTGATCTTGAGCATCGGCGCAGAGCTCGTGCGCGCCTTGCCGCCCGAGCAGCGCGCGCGCGCGCTCGCGTTCCTCGCCTGCGGCACGGAGCACGTCCCGCTCGAGGAAGCGCGCTTCGAGCGCGGCGCGGGCTTCGAGGTGCTCTTCGCGGGGCGGCTCGTCGACTTGAAGGGCGCGCGCCTCGCGCTCGAGTCCTTCGCGCGCTTCTCGACGCGAGCGCCCGAGGCGACGCTCGTGCTGCTCGGCGATGGACCGCTGCGCGAGCGACTGCGGCAGCGCGCGCGCGAGCTCGGCATCGCCGCGCGCGTCGAGTTCACCGGCCAGCGTCCGCGCGGCGAGGTGCTCGCGCGCATGCGCCGCTCGCAGATCTTCCTGTTCCCGTCGTTCGAGGGTGCGGGCATGGTCGTCGTCGAGGCGATGGCCGCCGGCAATCCGGTCGTGTGCCTCGACTGGGGCGGGCCGGGCGAGATGGTCGGCAACGAGCGCGGGCTGTGCGTGCCCGTCGGCGCGAGCTTCGAGAGCACGGCGGACGCGCTCGCGGACGCGCTGCGGCGGCTCCACGACGACGAGAGCCTGCGACGTTCTCTCGCGCGCGAAGCGGCGCGCTGGGCGCTCGCGGAAGCGACCTGGACGTCGAAGGGCGAGCGCCTCGAGGAGCTCTACACGCTCGCCGAGCTCCACCACGCCGGGGTGTCGCGATGAAGTTCTTCCGTGCGTTGCACGCGCGCGCGCTCGCGAGCGCCGCGCGCGAGGCCGCGCCGGTCGAGCTCTCGGAGCTCGAGGCGCTCGGCATCCTCGCGCGCGCGTTCTTCGCACGCGTGCGCGGCGAACTCTGGCGACGGCGCTTCGGCGCGTCGTCCGGCGCGCTGTACGTCGGCCGCGGCGTTCGCATCACGAGCGCGGCCCGCATCCGCGCCGGTCGAGGGGTGAAGATCGAGGAAGGCGTCGAGCTCCAGGGCCTCGCGCGGTGCGGCATCACGCTCGGCGACGGTGTCACGCTCGGTCGCCAGGCGTCGATCCGGCCGTCGTCCTACTACGGCACCGACCTCGGCGAAGGGCTCTCGATCGGCCCGGGCAGCGCGATCGGCGCCTTCTGCTGGTTCGGAGCATCGGGCTTCGTCGAGATCGGACGCAACGTGCTCTTCGGCCCGCGCGTCGTGATCATCCCCGAGAACCATGCGCACGCCGACCCGCGGCTCACGATCAAGGAGCAGGGCGTCGTGCGCGCCGACGTCGTGATCGAGGACGACTGCTGGATCGGGTGCAACGTCACGATCCTCGCCGGCGTGCGCATCGGCCGCGGCTCGATCGTCGCCGCCGGCGCGGTCGTCAACCGCGACGTCGCGCCGCGCTCGATCGTCGGCGGAGTTCCCGCGCGCCTCTTGCGGATGCGCGCCGACTCGGACGCGGCGGAACCGCCCAAGCCGGACCTGGCGACGCCGGACCCGGCATCGATCCGCTCATCCGCGCGCGCGCGGCTCGAGGAGACGGCGCGATGAGCGACGCGCCGCGCACGCTGCTCTTCTTCCATGCGTCGGCCGAGCTCTACGGCTCCGACCGCACGCTGCTCCAGCTCGCCGAAGGTCTCGATCGATCGCGTTGGCGCTGCGTCGTCGCGCTGCCGCGCGAGGGGCCGCTCGTCGCGAGGCTGCGCGAGGCGGGAGCGGTCGTCGAGGTCGGACCGCTCGCGATCTTCGGCCGCGCGACGCTGCGTCCGCGCGGCTTCCTGCGCTCGGCGAGCGCGCTGCCGCGCTCCCTGCGCTTCGCTCGCGCGCTCGTGCGCGAGCACCGGCCCGTGCTCGTGCACACGAACACGCTCGTGGTGCTCTCGGGCGCGCTCGCGGCGCGCGCGGCAGGCGTTCCGCACGTGTGGCACGTGCACGAGATCCTCGAGCGGCCGCGCTGGCTCGCCCGCAGCCTCGCGCGCCTCGTGCAACGCCTTTCGACTCGCGCGGTCTGCAACTCGCGGGCGACGAGCGCGCACCTGTGCTCGCTCGCACCGGGTCTCGCGTCGAAGTCCGAGGTCATCGAGAACGGCGTCGCGGCGCCCGAGCGCAGGCTCTCGCGCGGCGAAGCGCGTGCGCAGTTCGGACTCGACGCCGGCGCGACCTGGATCGCGCTCGTCGGCCGCGTGAACGCCTGGAAGGGTCACGCGCTGCTGCTCGACGCCTTCGCGCGCCTCGCGCCGACGCGTCCGAAGCTGCGACTGCTCTTCGCGGGCGACGCGCCGCCGGGACAGCCGCAGTTCCTCGAGCAGCTCGAGCGCGACATCGACGCCGCCGGATTGCGGGAGCGCGTCACGCGCCTCCCGGGTTCCAGGACGACGTGAGCGCGATCCATGCCGCGGCCGACGTCGTCGCCGTGCCTCGATCGTGCCCGAGCCCTTCGGCCTCGTCGCCGTCGAAGCGATGGCCGCGAGCCGTCCGGTCGTCGCCGCGCGACACGGCGGGCTCGTCGAGATCGTCGAGCACGGCGCGAGCGGTCTGCTCGTGACGCCGAACGATGCGGCGCAGCTCGCGCACGCGCTCGCGACGCTCGCCGACGACCCGCAGCTCGCGCGGCGCATGGGAGCGGCCGGTCGCGCGCGCCAGGAGACGCACTTCAGCGTCGCGCGCTACTGCACCGCTTTCGACGCGCTGTACGCATCGATCGCTTCGATTCCGACCCACGGTCCGACCCACGGTCCGACCCACGGCGCGTCGCGGCGCCCGCACGAGGCCGCAGCATGAAGCTCGTCCACCTCGTGCTCGGCAAGGCCAACCCCGAGCGCGCCAACGGCGTGAACCGCGTCGCGCACGGACTGGCGACCGCGCAGGCGCACCTCGGCGTCGACGTCGAAGTCTGGGGCATCACGCCGACGCCCGACGCGCCGACGAGCGCGCGCGAATACGGCTTGCGCCTCTTCAAGCGCATGCGCACGCCTTGGACGCTCGCGGCGGAGCTCGCGCTGGCGCTCGAGACGCTGCCGCCGACGAGCGTCGTGCACCTGCACGGCGGCTACCACCCCGAGTTCCGCGCCGCGGCGCGACACCTCGCGGCGCGCGGCCTGCCGTGGGTGCTGACGCCTCACGGCGCGTTCCGCCACGCCGTCGTGCGCTCGTCGTGGCTCAAGAAGCGTCTCTACCTCGCGCTCGTCGACGGTCCGCTGCTCCAGGGAGCGCGCTCCGTGCACGTCTTCTCGACGCGCGAGCGCGACGAGCTCCTGCGCTACGCGCCGCACGCGCGCACGCTCGTGATCGAGAACGGCGTCGACGTCGAGCGCATCGAGACGTGCGCACGGCGCCGCGCGGCCGACGACCCGGTCGAGTTCGGCTTCTGCGGCCGCTTGCAGAGCCACACGAAGGGCCTGGACCTCCTGCTCGACGCGTTCGCCGAGCATGCGCGCTCGGAGGGCGCGAGCGCGCTGCACTTGATCGGCGACGGGCCCGACGAGGCGCGCCTGCGCCGCCGCGCGAGCGAGTCCGGCCTGCGCGAGCGCGTGCGCTTCCTCGGGGCGCTCTTCGGCGCGCAGAAGGACGCGGCGCTCGCGGCGTGCGACGTCTTCGTGCACCTGTCGTGCCATTGAGGGTGGCGTTGATCCCGGTGCTCGAGGCGGCCGCCAGTGCGCCTGCTCAGCCCTCGAGCGACGAGACGAACCTCGCCGCCGCTTTCGACGAGGCCGGCGCGGGCTGGATGCTCCCCCGCAACGACGTCGCGCACCTCGCGCGCGCGTTGACGCGTTGCGTCGCGCAGAAGGACGAGCTCCCCGAGCTCGGCGCACGCGCGCGCGCGTTGATCGAGACGCGCTTCGACTGGAGCACGATCGCCGAACGCTCGTTCGCCGCGCTCTACGGCGTCGCGCTCTCGAAGGCCGCGCTCGCGGCTTGATCGTCGAGAGCTTCGACGCGCTCGCGCCGCGTCGCGAACCAGAGCACGAGCAGCACGAGAAACTGCTGCAGGATCATGCCGGCGAGCGCGCCGCGCAGGCCGAAGGCTTCGACCGTCGAGTGCGCGGCGAACAGCGCCGCGAGCGCGCCGAGCGCCTGCGCCACGAAGATCGGACGCGTGCGCTCGAGCGTGCGCAGCTCGACGGAGAGCACGCCGATCAGGAACACGAACACGTAGTGCAGCGCGAAGGCGCGGATGGCGAGCTCCTGGTCCGCGCTCGTCGCGCCGTAGATCACGCGCGCCAGCCGCCCGGGGAACGCGGCGACGCACGCGGACACCGCGAGCACGGCGAAACCGCCGGTCCACGAGATGCGCCGCAGGTAGCTCGCGAGCTCGCGCCGCGCGCCGCGCGCGGCGAGCGCGGCCGCGCGCACGGGCACGACGTTCTCGAAGGCGAGCAGCAGCACGTGCAGCACGCCGAGGATCGTCTGTCCGGCCTTGAGCGCGCCGACGGCCGCCGGTCCGAGCAGCGCGCCCGCCGCGAGCGCGAATGCGTTCGAGGTCAGCCATTGCAGGAGCGCGAGCGCGATGAGCCAGCGCGACATGCCCAGATGCCGCTCGAGCGTGCGCCGAGACGTGCGCCGCGCGGCGCGACGAGGCGCGACGAGCGCTCGACGAGCGCTCCGCACGCGCTGGCGGCGGCGAGGGAGAGTAGTGCTGACGGCGGGATCGATGCGACCGAACCAGGTCAACGCCGCGAGCGTAGCGAGCTGCACGCCGCAGGCGACGCCGTCGAGGGCGAGCGCGCGCCGCGGCTCCTCGCGCGCGAAGGCTCGTTGCCGCGCGAAGTCGTGCGCCGCGCGCGCGAGCGCGGCGAGGACGAGCGCGGCGAGCTCGCGCGCTCCCAGCTCGAAGCCCAGGAGCTGCGCGATCGCGCGCGCGCCGCACGCGCCGACGGCGAGCACGCCAGCGAGGAACGCGAGCTCCAGCCGTTGCACGCCCGCGTCGTAATGCGCCGCTGCCTGCGTGCCTCGCTGCAGCTCCTTGGGTCCGATCGTGTAGAGCGGCGTGCCGATGCACGCCTGCTGCAGCGCCTGCACGAAGACGACGCCCATCCAGAGCAGCGAGAAGCGCCCGAATCCGTCGAGGCCGAGCGCGCGCACGAGCGCGACCGTGGTCACGAAGCTCGTCCCGCTGACGAGCAGCTGGTCGGCGAGCACCGGACCGCTGTGCGTCAGGCGCGCGCGCAGGCTCGCGAGCGCGCTCAAGCACGCCTCCGCACGGAGAAGCGCGGCAGCTTCAGGCGCGAGTGGCACACGTCGACGACCTCGTGGAGCGCGCTGCGATCGTAGGTGTGCACGCCGCGCGCGCCGTCGATGCCCGCGGGCTCGAACGCGCCGAGCGTGCGCTCGCGGAAGCTCTGCGGCGTGAGCTCGAGCACCTCCTGGAACAGGATCCGGCCGCCGTACTCGAGCGAGACGTCCTGCGCGGGCCGCACGATCGATCCCTGGTGCTCGAAGAGCCTGCCCGCCGGCCGCGCGCCGCGCGGATCGTCGACGATCGGATTGAGCGCGTGCGCGCGCCACGGACCGAACGGATGGTCGCTCCAGAACGCGCACAGCTCCTCGGAGAGCGGCGCGTGCTCGCGCGCGACGCAGGCGAAGAGCCAGAAGCGCCCGTCGTACGCGAACCAGGTCGCATCGACGGCGATCACGCCGTCGAGCAGCGTCATCGCGCGCTCCCAGCGCCACGGGAACTCGCTGGCGCGCCAGAGCTCGATGAGCCCGAGAGCGTGCGTCTCGGGGATCTGGCGGCCGCCTGGCCCTCGAACGAGAAGACGAAGGGATAGGAGAGGTGGTGCTCGGCGGCGAGCACCGTGCTCGGGGCGCTCGCGCTGCCGTCGGGCGCAGGTTCGGCAGCAGGCAAGCGTTCCGCGGCCGCGGCGCGCCGAACTCCTCGAAGAGCGCCTCGCGCCCTCGTGCTTGAGCAGGAATGGATCGGCGTAGAAGCTACTGCGCGGCGCGACGAGCCTGTGCTCGCTCGTCCACGTGGCGCCGGTCGGCAGCGCGGCGTCGCTCGCGCGCCGTCGCCACGCCAGCGCCACGCGTCCTCGCACGTGACTCGCTGCACGGCGCGCGCGAAGGAGCGCGTCCACGGCGCGCGGCGGCAGCACGACGAACGTCGGCGCCTTCGGACTCGGCTCGCATGCCGCGAGCGCGTGCGTCGAGCGCGAGAGCTGGCGCAACGCGCGCGCGAGCAGGGCCGCGGCTTTCCAGCCCGCGCGGTCCCGGCTGAGGAAGAGCGAACGGCTGGCCTTCGTGCGCGTGCGCGCGAGCGTGCGCGTCGAGCTCATCGGCGCTCCCGTGATCCAGGGCGAGCGCGTGCTCGACGAGCTCGATCTCGAGCACGGTCGCGCCCGCCGCGAGCTCGCTCTCGTAGAGCGTGCCGCTCGAGCCGAAGCGCAGCTCCCAACGCGGCGTCGAATCGGCGGACGGGGCGCGCTGCGGCGCGACGTCGACGCAGAGCACGACGTCGACGTCGCGCTTCCGGGATGCGCGAGCGATACGCTCGGCGCGGGTGGCTGCTCGTTGCAGTTGCGAGGCAGCGCCCAGGCGCGGTCTTGCGCCGGAACGAGGGTGCCGCGGCTTCAGCTGGTGCGTCGAGCGCCACCGAGACCGGCGCGCCGGCGCGCGGCGAGAGCTTCGGCGTCGGAAGGCGCGCTCGACGCGCCAGCGGACCGACGGCGCGCGCGTGCTCGATCACGTGCTCGTCCTCCAGCGCGCGGCCAGGAGTTGGCGGAGTTGCCGCCGGCCAGCCCTTGAGGTCTGGCTTCCACGCGGTGGCCGCGCAACCGGCGCACGCGTGCGGCGAGCTCGGGAACGCGGGCACGCTCGCGCAGCGCTCCTGGATCAGTGCCGCGTAGTACTCGGCGATGCGCTTCCCAGCTGTAGTACCCGCACGCGCGCCAGCACGGCCTCGCGCAAGCGCTCGCGTTCGACGCGCTCCTGCGTCTCGCACTCGACCAGGCGCTGCGCGAGCTCGCGCTCGTCGCGCCAGAAGAGCCCCGCGCCGGCCAGCGTTTCGCGGTTGAACGGGTTGTCGTGCGCCACGACGACGTTCGCGCAGCCCATCGCCTCGAGCAGGGACGGATTCGTGCCGCCGACGCTCTGGCCGTGCACGTACGCGTGCGCATGACGGCGCAGGGGGCGCAGGAGCTGCGCGTCGTACACGGAGCCGAGGATGCGCGTGCGCGCGCCGGCCACGTCGGCGAGAGCGCGCGCGTAGTCGCCACCGCGCTCGACGTTCGTCACGAGGGCGAGCTCGCGCTCGCTCGCGCTCTCGCGATGCGCGCGCACGATCTCGACCAGGTGGTTCTCCGGCTCCAGGCGCGCGACCGCGAGCAGGTAGCGCCCCGGTTGCAGCCCGAAGTGCGCGAGCGCGCCGGCTTCGTCGTCGCGCGTGTAGATCGGCGCGCCGTACTCGATCACCGACGCGCTCTTGCGCCGCCCTCCGGCGACGCGCTCGCGCAGCGCGGCGTTGTCGAAGACCAGATGCGAAGCGCAGGGGAAGGCGAGCTTCTCCATCGCCCACAACCACGCGCGCGCGGCCCCGCTCCATTTCGAGCGGCGCCACTCCAGGCCGTCCATGTTGATCCACACGTCGCGACCGGCGAGGCGCGCCAGCGCGCACAACGCGCTCGAGCCGTAGCCGAGCATGTAGACGACGTCGAAGGCGCGCAGCGAGCGCGCGAGGCAGGCGCCATCGAACGCGAGCGTGCGCAGCGGCCCCGGCGCCCAGGCGCGCACGTGCTCGAGCCGCACGCCTCGAAACGTGCTCGGCGCGCCGCGCGGATCGCCTTCGCAGAACACGGTGACGTCGAAGCCGCGCTCGACGAGGCGCACCGAGAGCTCCTCGACGAACGTCTCGAAGCCGCCGTAGCGCGCGGGGATGCCGCGCGAGCCGAGGAAGGCGATGCGCGGCCGGCGCGCGGGCAGGCGCGCGAAGTTCGAGCGCGCGCCGCTCGCCGGCGTCACGGGAGCGACCGGTCCGCTGTGTGGCGGCGACGGACTCGTGCGCTGCTGGCTCAGCGGCGCGACGAGCTTCGATTCCACGCGCTTCTTTTCGGCAGAAGACGCGCGGCGCGATGCGACGCGCGCGTGCGCGCGAGACGATCCGCGGCATGCGTCCCGAGTGCGGGAGCGCGAGCCTGGCCGGACCAGCGAAAACCCTCCCCCTCGCGCCGGCGCGCGTCCGATCTCACGCACGGCATGAGCACCTGGATCGTCGGCGACATCCACGGCTGCGCGGACGAGCTCGCGATGCTTCTCGAGCGCCTCGCGCTCGGCCCGGACGACACGTTCGTGAGCGTCGGCGATCTCTTCCATCGCGGCCCGGACCCCGTCGGCGTCGCGCGCCTGCTCGAGGAATCGCGCGCGCGCTTCATCCTCGGCAATCACGAGCTGCGCGTGCTCGCGCGCCTGGGTCTCGCGCCGTCGGCGATCGTCTCCGAGCCGATCTCTCGCGCGCAGGTCGCGCCGCTCGAACGAGAGCTCGACGAACGAGACCTCGCCGGAGACGGCTCGCAACCGTGCACCGTCGCGCCCCACGAGCGCGCCGGAATCGTCGAGTTCCTGCAGACGCATTCGGGCTTCTGCCTGCGCCGCGAATCGATCGAACACGCCGGGCCCACGCGCGACGGCCGCGAATGGCTGTGCGTCCACGCCGGCCTCCTGCCCGACCTCGAGCCCGAAGAGAGCTCCATCGCCGTCCTGACGCGCGTGCGCCGCCTCGACGCACCCGGCGCCCCCTGGTGGTACGAACACTACGAAGGCCCCGACCTCGTCCTCTTCGGCCACACCCCCTCGCGCATCCCGCGCATGCGCCGCTGGCGCGGCCAACTCGTCGCCCTGGGCCTGGACACCGGCTGCGTCTACGGCGGCACCTTGACGGCCTACTCCCCGGAGTCGACACGTTCGAAAGCGTCCGCGCCGCCCAAGCCTACGCCCGCGCGTGACGCACCAGGCATCGAGCCGCCCGTCGATCCCGCACAAGCCGCACCAACGCAACGGCAAGAGCAGCGCGCGACCTTCACGAAGTCAAACCGCTCCACCGCTCACTCGCACTCCAATCGGTGAGAAGCAGACCGACTACCGTACTGAGTACCACCTCCGCTCCGCCTCCGCCCCCGCACCCCGCGCGGCGCGTGGCCGCCAGCCGAACAGCGCCGCGCGCAGCGCGCGCTGCGACCCGGCGACCACGCGCCGCGCGGGGTCAGTGATGCGGGAGCACACCTGTGTGGCGCGTTGCCTCCGCTCCCCCCTCCGTTGCTCCACATCTCCCTCACGCGCCCCGACCGACTGCATTCCACCCCGCTCAGTCACACCCCAATCGGTGAGAAAAAGACCGGGTACCGTACCGGACAACACAAAACCGCTCACCCACCCGCCAATCGGTGAGAAAGATGCCGTGTACCGTACGCGCTCACTTCAACTGATCATTCAACACCAGCAGCGTCGCCGCCGACCCCAACGCCGATGAGATCCCGCTCAAAATCGGCAGCACCTCATCCGAGAACTTCCCGGCCCCGCTGCGCCGCACGAACACGAAATCATCCGGCCTCAACGCCACCAATCCATCGAGATTCGGCGCCTCGCCATCGACGACCTTGACCTCGAACGACTCCGGCTTGCCGCGCAAGACCACGATCTGCTCGCGCCGCGCGTGCGCCGTGAACCCACCCCCCAGAGCCAGCGCCTGATACACGTTCAACGGCCGATCGAGCACATACGCCCCGGGCTTGTTCACCTCGCCGTAGATGTAGAACCTCCGCGCGCCGAACTCGACCACCGAGAAATCCACCCTCGGCTCCTTCACGTACGTCGCCACCGCCGCCGCGACGAGCTCCCGCGCCTCCCGCACGCTGTGCCCGCCGACCGGAATCGGCTCGACCAGCGGCAGACTCAACAACCCCTCGTTGTCGATGCGCGTCCCGCCCTCGCCCGCGACGAGCGGCGTGCTCATCTCGGGATGCCCGAACACGCCGACGCGCACGAGATCGTTCGGCCCGAGGGTCAACTCATCCCACACGAGCTCGCGCGAGAACGTCGAGTGCGCCGCCGTCGTCTTCGGCAACGGCGGATCCGAAGCACACGCGGCGAACACGACACACGACGCCCAAGCCAGACCGCAGCGATAGGGATGCATGTCGCGAGCATCGAGCGATTCGCGCCCGCGCTTGACGAGCGCGCGCACGGGCGCCGCCGCGCGTCCCTCGCGCGAGACACCAGGTCCCGCGCCTCAGCGGACCTCAGAACCCGATTTGGAGCGTCAGCCCGACGTAGGGCACCGGATCGACCTCGATCTCGCTCAGCTTCGCGCCGTCGCGATCGAAGACCTCGATCTCGCGCCATGCGACGAGCCCCGCTTCGAGCCGCAGTCGCGTGCCCTCGCGCGGATGCCATTCGCACGCGCCGCCGAGATCGATCTCCTGATCGCGGAACGCGCCGCCCGCCGCCGGACCATCGTCGTTCAGACGGTACTGGTGCAGGCGATATGCAGCCTGCGCCGAGAGCGTCCAGCTCGGAGCGAGATCGACCGAGAGCGCGACCTCGGACCCTTCGAGCGCGAGACGCCAGTTCGAATCGATGCGCCAGTCGAAGCCGAGGTACGGCAACACCCACGGGCTGTCCTCGTGGAGCGTCATCGCCGCGAGTCCGCAGTCGAGCGTCAACTCGGGCGCTGCCTGATAGCGCACGCCGCTGACCGCCGCGAGCGTGACGGCGTCACCGAGCGACGCGTTGTCCTCGCCCGACACGCTCACGGCCGCCGAGCTGAACCACGCCGTGCTCGCGCTCGTGCGCGTGCACAGGGTCGAGCCCACGCTCGTCTCGTAGACGTCGTTGAACGGCGAGCCGTTCCCCGATCCCGGCACGAGCCCGGTCGCGCCCGAGAAGCGATAGAAGCTCGCTTCGCTGTGCAGCCCGAGCGTGAAGCCTTGCGCGTCGCCGGTCTTCCAGCCGAGCGTCGCGTCCCAGCCGCCGCGCGCGACCTCCAGTTGTCCAGGGCCTTCACTGAAGCTCGCCTGCGGACGGAACGCCGCCTGCAAACCGAGCTCGACGCGCGGACCGCCGTCGGGATCCGAGCTCGCAGCGTCCTCGCTCGACGCGACGTTCGCGAACAACGCACCTTGCTCTTGCGGACCACGCGCGCGCGCTGTTTCGTGCGCGGCAAAGGGCGGCGCGCTCTCGCGCTCGGTCACGGCGCGAGCGAGCGACCAGGCGAGCGGCGCGGGGCGAGCGGCCTGCGGCAGCGGCTTGACGCTCGACTGCGCGTGCAGCGAGGCACTCGAAACGAGCAGGGCGATGGAAGCGGCAAGGCCGGTACAGACCGATTCCCTGTCCGCGAGGCGGTGGAGGAACAATACGAGCTCCTGGCCCGTGAAAATGCGGTGGAGAGCGGGGGTAGACCGCCCTGGGCCGGAAGCGCTTTCGCTCTCGTTGGCTCACCGCTCCGCGAGAACGGAGCGCACGGCCTCGACCCGCTCAAACCTACCCCGCGCCTCACGCTCGTGCGGAGTGCGGCCGCACCCTTCACCCACTCGCGCCATCCGCACCGCCCTCCGCTTCCAACGAAGAGCGCGCACGAAAACCCAGCGAGTCGAACGGCGCCGCGCCAACCCGATCAGCTGGATCCACCTCGAGCAGACCCGCAGCAGTCGGTCCGAACCCGAAGCTCTCCCGGTACCGTGCGCACAAAGAAAACGCGCCGACGATTCCGACCCGCTCCAACTCACCCACCCACTCTCCCTCCGCCTCCGCCCCAGCACCCCGCGCAGCGCGTGTCTGCCGGTTGAGCAGCGCCGCGCGCAGCGCGCGCTGCGACCCGGCGGACACGCGCTGTGCGGGGTCCGCGATGCGAAGCACGCGCGTGTGGCGCGTTGCCTCCGCTCTTCCTCCGTTGCTCCCCATCTCCCGCGCGCCCACCCATCGCGCGGACACCACGTCCCCCCACCCCACTCCACGAAATTGTCATCCACCTCCCCGTGCGCCCCCCTACGCACAACGGGGTACGATCCCCGCGTCGCGACCGGGCGCTCTCCCCGCCCCGACGCCCGCATGGCCACCGAGCCCAACACCGCCGTCGAGCAACGCCTGCGCACCGCGATCGACGCCGCGCCCTCGGGCATCCTGATGACCGACGCCGACGGTCACATCGTCCTGGTCAACCGCCAGATCGAGTCCATGTTCGGCTACTCGCGCGAAGAGCTCCTCGGCCGCGCGGTCGAGATGCTCGTCCCCCACGACTCCCGCGCCTCGCATCCCGGGCACCGCCGCGCGTTCCTCGAGCATCCGAGCGTGCGCAGCATGGGCGTCGGCCGCGACCTGCACGGACTGCGCAAGGACGGCACCAAGGTCCCGCTCGAGATCGGCCTGACGCCCGTCGCCTCCGACGGCGGGATGTACGTGCTCGCCGCGATCGTCGACATCAGCGCGCGCAAGCGCGCCGAGGAGCGCTTCCGCATCGCGGTCGAGTCGTCGCCGCACGGCATGCTGATGATCGACCGAGACGGACGCCTGATCCTCGTCAACCGCGAGATCGAGCGCATGTTCGGCTACGCGCGCGAGGAGCTCCTGGGCCACTCGATCGAGCTGCTCGTGCCCGCGCGCTTCCGCCCCACGCACCCCGGGCACCGCGCGGCGTTCTTCGAGCAGCCGCAGACCCGCGCGATGGGCATCGGCCGCGACCTCTTCGGCACGCGCAAGGACGGCACGGAGATCCCGGTCGAGATCGGGCTCAATCCGATCGAGACCGAGGACGGGCTCTTCGTGCTCGGCTCGGTGGTCGACATCAGCGGCCGCAAGCGCGCGGAGCTCGACCGCCGGCGCCTCGAGGACCAGCTGCGCCAGGCACAGAAGATGGAGGCGATCGGGCGCCTCGCGGCCGGCATCGCGCACGACTTCAACAACCTGCTCATGGGCATCATCGGCTGCGGCGGGCTCGTCAAGCGCTCGCTCGGGCCGGAGCACGAGTCGACGCCGCTCGTGAACGACATCTGCGAGGCGGCGCAGCGCGGAGCTTCGCTCACGCGCGACCTGCTCGACCTCAGCCGCCGCAAGCCGCTCGACAATGCGCCCAGCGAGCTCAACGCCGTCGTGCGCGTCGCCGAGCGCATGCTGCGCCAGGTCATCGGCGAGGACATCGCCTTCGAGGTCGAGCTGTGCGAGTCCGGCGGTCCGGTGCTCGCGAACCCGACGCACCTCGAGCACATCCTGCTCAACCTCGCCGTCAACGCGCGCGACGCGATGCCGCACGGCGGATGTCTGCGCATCTCCACGATCGATTGCGAGCTGCACGATCCGCTGACGACGCGCCGCGGAATCCTGCCGCCGGGTCGCTACGTCGTGCTCGAGGTCGAGGACTCCGGATGCGGCATGGACTCCGAGACGCGAGCGCGCATCTTCGAGCCGTTCTTCACGACCAAGTCGATCGGGATGGGCACGGGCCTGGGCCTGTACACCGTGTACTCGATCGTCGAGCAGCTCGAGGGCGGCATCGACGTCGAGAGCCAGCCCGGCGACGGCACGCGTTTCCGCATCCACCTGCCGCGCTACCAGAAGCCCGCGCCGGTCGTGGCGGCCCCCGCGGCACCGCGGGCGCTCGCCCCGGTCGCCGCGCACGTGCGCGCGCGCATCCTGGTCGTCGAGGACGAGCGCCTGATCCGCGTCACGCTGCGCCAGCTGCTCTCGAACATGGGCCACGACGTGCTCATCGCCGAGAGCGGCAGCAAGGCCTGCGAGCTCGCCGCGCACGTCGAAGGCCGCATCGACCTCCTGCTCTCCGACATCGTGCTGCCGGACGTGAGCGGACCCGAGATCGCCGCGGCGCTCCAACGCCAGCGGCCGGAGCTGAAGGTGCTCTTCATGTCCGCCTATCCGGCCGACGTGCTCGTGAAGCAAGGCCGCGTCGCTCCGGGCACGCGCACGCTCGAGAAGCCCTTCACGGAGGAAGCGCTCGCGCTCGCGCTGCGCACCGCGCTCAGCGCGGCCGAATCCGCGCCGACGAATGCCGGCGGAGCCTGACGGCGCGGCCGCGCGGCTCACTCGACGTACGGCTGTCGATTCTGGTACAGGCCCACGCGCACCTGGATCTCGTCGACGAGCTGACCGATCCCGCGGGCACGCGCGATGCCCAGCGCCGCGTTCGCGCTCTCGATCGCGGCCGGGAACTCGCCGCGACGCGCGAGCGCGACCCCGAGCAGGTCGAGCAGCAGCGGATCGTCGGGACTCTGCGCCAGCGAGTCGCGCGCGATCTGCACGGCTTCCTCGAGCGCCGCGTCCTTCGAATTCGCCCACGTCGCGAGCTCCCACGAGAGGCGCGTGCGGAAGAACGGCTCGCGCGGCAGCGCGGCCACCGCGGCGCGCAGGGACTCGATCGCCTGCGCGCGCTGGTTGCGCTGGCGGTAGACCATGTACGAGCTCCGCAGCGCCGGCCCGCACTTGGGATCGAGGCGCAACGCGGTCTGCAGGTGTCCGATGCCTTCATCGAAGCGCGAGAGTCCGAAGAGCGCGTTGGCGAGGTTCGTGTGCGCATTGGGCGACGTCGGCTCGAGCTCGGCGAAGCGCGCGAACTGCTCGAGCGCGAGCTCGGGCTTGCCGGCGCGCGCGAAGTACATGCCCATGCGGCTGTGGCTCTGGCCGTCCTTGGGATCGAGAACCAGCGCCTCGCGGTAGCGCGCCAGCGCTTCCTCGTTGCGTCCCGCGCCCATGAGCGCGTCGCCGAGCAGGCGCACGTGGTCGGCACTCTTCTGCGTGTGCCGCAGGCCGTTCTCGAAGGAGGCGATCGCGTCCTGCGCCCGCTCGAGGCCGAGCTGCGCCGTGCCCTGCAACACCCACAGCTCGTCGGACTCGGGGCTCTCCTTCACGAGCGGCGCGACCACCGCGAGCATTTCGGCGTATTGCTTCGTGCGCGCGAGGGCGCGAGCGCGCGCGGCGCCGTTGGAGACGTGCGTCAGGCGCTTGGGATCCTTGAGCCCGCTCGCGGCCTCCGCGCCCTGCGCATCGCCGCCTTCGACGTAGCCGAGCCTGGAGATCATGTCCTTCGCTCCCGCACCGAAGTGCACCTCGCTCGCGTCGCGCTTCACGGCGCTCGCGCGCATCTCCGCCAGCGTCCGCGCGAGGCGCGCGCGCACCTCCTCTTGTTCCGCGCCGAGGTTCTTCGTCTCGCCCGGGTCGTCGACGAGGTTGAAGAGCTCCTCCTCGGGCGCGCGGATGTACTTCCACGGACCCGAGAGCACGCCGTAGAGCGGCGACCAGCCGAAGTAGCGGTAGGGATGCTCGCTCTCGAGCTGCAAGGTCGCGCCGGGCAGCGCGCCGCCCTGCAACGTCGGCGCGAGGCTGCGGCCCTCGAGCTTGCTCGTCCCGGGCCAGGAGAGGAGCGCGAGCAGCGTCGGATGCACGTCGACCAGTCCCGCCGGCTCGTGCACGACGACGCCGGCCCGGATCGGCGCAGGACCGGCGAAGATCATCGGCACGCGCATCGTCGTGTCGTACACGAGCAGGCCGTGGCCGAGCTCGCCGTGCTCGCCGAACGCTTCGCCGTGATCGGCGACGACGACGACGATCGTGTTCTCGAGCTTCCCCAGGCGTGCGAGCGCCGCCGTGAGCTGGCCGACCTGCGCGTCGACGAACGAGATCTCGCCGTCGTAGGGATCCTTGAAGTCGCGGAAGCCCTCGGGCGGCTGGTAGGGATCGTGCGCGTCGTAGTAGTGGACCCAGGCGAAGAACGGCGCTTTCGCGTTCGACTCGAGCCAGCTCACGGCGCTCCGCGTGACCTCGCCTCCCGGCCGCTCGACCTGGTCGCTCGCGCTCAGCGGACGATCGCTGAGATCGTCGTAGCGCGAGAACCCGCGCGCGAGCCCGAAGCGCCGATCGAGCACGCCGCACGCGACGAAAGCGCCCGTGGCGTAGCCCGCCTTGGCGAAGACCTCCGCCAGGGACGTCGCGTCGGGATGGATCGCTCCCTCGAAGTTGACGTGCACGCCGTGGCCGCTCGGATGGATGCCCGTGAGCAGCGTCGCGTGCGACGGCAGCGTGAAGGGCGTGTGCGCGTACGCGCGCTCGAACCGCACGCCGCGCGCCGCGAGAGCGTCGAGATTCGGCGTCTTCGCCGGCGCGTAGCCGTAGCAGCCGACGCGATCGGCGCGCACCGTGTCGAGCGAGATCAGGAGCACGTTCGGCCGCGTGTCCGGCGCGCTCGTCTTCCCGCAAGCGGCGAACGAGAGCAGCGTGGCGAGCCCGATGACGAAATGGATCCAGCGCACGTGCATCCGCGCCAGTATAGGCGGCGCGCTCACTGGAGCGCCGCGGGAAGCGCGAGCGGCGCGCGCGCTCCCATGCGTCTCCGTTCGAGGCTGCCGATCGGGCGGGACGCATCCGAGCGCGAGGGCCGGGCCTGGGCGCGATCACTTGGAACGCGGTCGGGGCGTGCCGTTGACGCCGTCCGCGACGAGTGCCCTTCGTTGCCGCAGCCATGAGTCCACGGTTTCGAGGAAGCCGGGCGCAGCAGTGAAGTGCCTGGCCTCATCCGAGAGGGACTGCGCCGCCACGCCAACTCCGTGGTCTCCGCCCTGCAGCACCGCCACGTCGATCGAGAGTCCGATTCGATCGCGTAGCTGTGTGAGAACGGCGACATTCCGGCCGACGTCGGACTGCGTGTCCGCGGATCCATAAATCCACAACATCGGGATCCTGAGCTGCTCGAGAACGGGGCGTGGATCGAAGTCGAGGATCAGCGGGTACCAATCGGCGAACCAGCTCCGACGTGGCTCCGGGTCCAATTCGTCGAGTCGGAACCAGGGTCGGCTGCGGGCCGACTCGACCGAGCTGAGCAGTCGGATCCAGTCCTCGTCCCTGGCTCCCTCCCGCAGGTACGCGACATACTCACGCCATAGCTCGGCGCGCTCATCGGCTTCCGAGGCCGACAACCCCGCGCGACGTGAGCGGATCCACGATGCGTAGCTGTCTGCCTCGCACGGGCTGACCGCCGGGCACGAGATCAGCATCGTGTACGCGATTCTGGGCGAACGCCGCGCCGCCAGCGTGGCCACCCAGCCGCCTTGGCTGACCGCGAGCAAGCCGATCGAGTTGCTGTCCACGTCGGAGCGCCGTGCGAGCGCGGCGACGAGAGACACGACGTCGTCAGCCCGTTCACCGAAGCCGACCGCGCGCCAATTCCCGGTCGAATCGCCGTTGCCGCGCTTGTCGTAGAGGAGCACCGCGAACCCGAGTTCGGCGAGGTGTTCTCCCCAGAAGCGGTAGGGAGGACTGTCGGCGCGACACGAGTCGCCCCCGCCGTGCAGGACGACGATCGCCGGTACTGGTGCACCAGCGGCGGGGCGAACCAACGTCGCCGCGACGGTCACGCCGTCGGACTCGACCCGGAGTTCCTGGTGAATCAGCTCGGGCCGATCCCAGGGATCCCAGGCAACTTCGGCGTGCGCTCCATCGACACGGTCGACGGCGGCGAGGAGCCGGCCTTGCTCGATGCGACCCTCGACATGGCCGAGGGAATAGGGAAGGTCGAAGGCCACGCGGTCTTGCGTGAAGGTCTCCGCCCTCACCTGCTCGCCGGCGCGCCACATCGACGGCACGTCGACGATGACACTGCCGTCGGGAGCTGGCGTCACCACGACGCTCCAGGTGGATCCCAGCAGCCGCAGGTCTCCGCGCCACGACGGAGACGTCGCTGGTGGCGAGCCGGTTTGTGGGGCGATGCAGCCTGATGCCAAGAGGCCCTTGAGAAGTGCAACCTTGGTGCGCGCGAACGGGTCCATGCGTCGAGCACACGTCCGATGGCGGACGAAGTCAAGGCAACCGGGCGAGGCGAGTCTCGACCGACACGACGGGGCTCCCACCGGCGAGTTTTTTCGACATCGCTGTTGGGAACGAGCGCTGGCCGAGCACAAGTGGGGTGATCGCAGCGAGCGATCGACCGCGTCCATGGACCGAGCCCGGCAACAAGCGCTCTTCGACGAGTGGCTGCGCGCCCACGAGGGACTGCTCGTGCGCATCGTGCGCGCCTACGCGTTCACGGCGAGCGATCGCGACGACCTCTTGCAGGAGGTCGCACTGCAGCTGTGGAACTCGGTCCCGCGATTCCGCGGCGAGGCGAAGGTCACGACGTGGATCTATCGCGTCGCGCTGCGCTCGTCGATGGCGTGGTCGCAGCGCGAGCGCGCGCATCGCGAGACCAAGGAAGCGCTCGCGGAACCCGGACACGTGCTCGCGCCGCCGATCGCCGAGACGGATCCGCGCCTGGAGTGGATCTACGCGCGCATCGCGAAGCTCGAGCCGGTCGATCGCTCGCTGATCCTGCTGCACCTCGACGGCCTCTCGTACCGCGAGATCGCCGAGACGCTCGGGATCTCCGAAGGCCACGCCGGGGTCAAGCTGAGCCGCATCAAGAAAGCGCTGGCGAACGAGTCGGCGGAGAGGTCGAGCGATGGACTTTGAACAGATGCAGGTCGTCTGGGACGAGCAGAAGAAGCAGCGCGTGTACGCGCTCGATCTCGAGGCGCTGCACGCGAGCGTGCGCCGCCGCGGACGCCGGATCGCGCGCGGCGTCGAGCTGATGGAGATCGGACTCGTCGTCATCCTCCTCGCCATGTCCGCGTTCCTCGCGCTGAAGCCCATGCGCGGAGACACGCGCGCGTACACGTACGTCTCGATCGCGGTGCAGCTCGCCGTGGCGGCGTACGTGGTCGGCGGACGGCTGAAGCGCCGCGCTCGCGAGCGCGCGTTCGCGCCGAACCTGCTCGGCGACATCGACCTCGCGCTCGAGCAGGTGAACTACCACATCCGGCGCATCCGCACCTTTCCGCTCTGGTTCTGCGGTCCGCTGTTCCTGACCGTCGCGCTGGGCCTCGCGCTCGAGCACGACAGCAAGCCGTCGTGGCTCTGGCTGCTCGTCTTCGCCGCGTTCCCGCTCAGCGTGTACGTCGCGCGCCTCGAGCTGAAGTGCCTGCACTTGCCGCGCAAGCGGGAGCTCGAAGCGCTGCGCGCGAAGCTCACGAACGAGAACTGACCGCCCTCGCGGGCGTGTGTCGATTCGCGCGCTCGAAACGAGCGCGCGCGGACTCCGCAGTGAACTGCGGAAGGGCCGGATTCCCTCTCCACTCCACCGTTCTGTCCCCACCGAGGCATCACTCATGCATTCCATTCCCTCCCTGCTGCTCGCGACGACACTGTTCACGCATTCCGGTTCCACTGCGCTCCAGGAATCCGCGTCGGCGCGCGACGACTACGTCCTGCGCGAAGCGTGGGTCGGCGAGTTGCACCTCGGCCCCATCAAGGCCGTCATGCAATTCCGCATCGAAGCGAACGTCGCGGGCGCGACGCGCGCTTTCTTCGACAGCGTGAGCGAGAAACGCACGGACTTCGACGCGCAGTGGCGCATCGAGGGCGAGGAGCTCGCCTTCGACGTCGCCGAGGTCGGCGCGACGTTCCGGGGCGAGCTCGATGCGGCCCATGAGCACGCGCAAGGCCGATTCAAGCAGGGCGGTCGCGAGTTGCCGCTCACGCTCGAACGCCGCGCGAAGGCCTACGAGCCCAAGTACACGTGGGAGACGCGACCGCAGAGACCGAAGGCGCCATTCCCGTACTCGTCGCACGAAGTCACGTTCGCGAACGAGCGCGACGGTTGCACGCTCGCGGGCACGCTGACGCTCCCGCAGGGCGACGGACGCTTTCCCGCGGTGATCCTCGTCTCGGGCTCGGGTCCGCAGGATCGCGACGAGACGTTGTTCGAGCACAAGCCCTTCCTCGTGCTCGCCGATCATCTCAGCCGTCGCGGGTTCGCCGTGCTGCGCTGCGACGATCGAGGCACCGCGGGCTCGACGGGCAAGTTCTCGAGCGCGACGACCGAGGACTTCGCTCGCGACGCCGAGGCCGCGCTCGACTTCCTGCGCAAGCACGAGCGCATCGATCCCGCGCGCATCGGCCTCATCGGACACAGCGAAGGCGGCCTGATCGTCCCGCTGGTCGCCGCCGCGCGCCGCGAGGTCGCCGCGCTCGTGCTGCTCGCCGGACCTGGAGTGCCGGGCTCCACGATCGTGCGCGAGCAAGCGACGAGCATCGCGCGCGCCGAGGGAGCGAGTGACGCGCAACTGCGACTCCAGGAAGCGGTGATCGACGCGGTGCTCCGCAGCGTCGGGACCGCGGCCGCGGACGCGCAGCTCGAGACCGACATCAGCGCCGCCGTCGCCGAGGCCGTCGCGAAGCTGCCGGAAGCGGAGCGCGAACTCGCGCGCGAAGGCCGCGACGCGTTCCGCGCCCAGCTCTCGAGCTTCACGTCGCCCTGGTTCCGCTTCTTCGTGCGCCACGACCCGCTCCCGGTCTTGCGGCGCGTGCACTGCCCCGTGCTCGCACTCTCCGGCTCGAAGGACGTGCAGGTCGTGCCGGTCTCGACGAATCTCGCCGGAATCGAACGCGCGCTGACGGAGGGCGGCAACACCGATCACGAAGCCCGTGAGCTCCCCGGTCTGAACCACATGTTCCAGACCTGCGAACGCGGCGCGATCAGCGAGTTCGTCTCGATCCAGGAGACGCTCGCTCCCGTCGCACTGGAAACGATCGAGCGCTGGCTCGCGCAACGCCTGATCCGATCCGAGCGGCGCTGAAGCACGAGCGCGACGCGGACGACGGTGAACGGAGGTCGTGCGAGCGCCGCGCGGCGCGCTTCGATCGCACTCCCATCGCGCGCAAGACCCGAGTCCATGGCACGCGCGACATCTCGTGGCTGTCGAACGGAGGCTCGCCGCGGAACGCATCGGTGCAGAGCACGAGTCGCAAGCGCCCAGCGATGCGACGGTGCCTCGCAAGCGCCACGCCGGCCGGCCGTGGCGCGGAGGCTCCCGAGGTTCGCCAAGCGCGGCGTCACGGCGCCATTCAGCGCGGATCCAAGGACGTCGCGGTGTCGACCGATCCGACTGACTCTGGAGTCACCGCCGCGTGGACTGGGCGAGGCGGAAGATCACGAACTCGGCTGGCCTCACCGGCGAGGCGCCGACGAGGACGACGAGCCGGCCGTTGTCGATGTCGTCCTGCGTCATCGTCGTGCGGTCGACCCTGACGAAGAACGCTTCGTCTTCCTTCCGCCCCGCGAGCGCGCCGGCGCGCCACTGCGTGCGCAGGAACTGCGAGATCGACTGGCGCACGCGCGCCCACAGGGGCTCGTCGTTGGGCTCGAACACGACCCACCGCGTGCCGCGGGAGATCGACGCTTCGAGGAAGGAGAACAGCCGTCGGACCTGGACGTATTTCCACAGCGGATCGCTGGAGAGCGTGCGCGCGCCCCAGACGCGGATGCCGCGCCCGGGGAACCGGCGGAGGGTGTTGACGCCGCGCGGATTCAGCAAGTCCTGCTGGCTCTTGCTGATGTCGAATTCGAGCTCGATCGCGCCACGCACGATCTCGTTCGCCGGAGCCTTCCACACGCCGCGCTGGATGTCGTTGCGCGCGTAGATGCCGGCGACAGCTCCACCCGGCGGGATCTTGATGCGCTCGGCAGTTTCGGGGTGCAGTCGCCAGTACCAAGGGTAGTAGAAGGCCGCGTGCTGCGTGTCGCGTGTCTCGGGCCCCGACCGCGGATCCAGGATGCCCGGATCGACCTCGTCCGGTTTCGAATCGACGATGAGGAACCGGAATCGGTGGCTCTCGCAGTGTGCCGTCAGCCTCTCCACGAGGCCCGCGTGGTCGAGCGCGCGCGGTGCGTGGACGATCGCCACGTCGCCGAACGACGGATCGTTCAACGTATCCGTCACGCTGACCCCGCCTGGAAGTCGACGGTGGAAACGCGACGATCGTCGGCATGGAACGACGCGAAGAGATGCGAGGGATGCTGGCCCGGCGTGAGCGGCAGGGCCTGACGTTTCGAGAGTTGTCGGAGCAG
>JBGATX010000065.1:0-28961 GCA_044228975.1 Planctomycetota bacterium
CGCGTTCGTTCCGCGACGCGCATCCGAAGAGCGCGTCGAGCGCCCCGTCCGCCGTCAGCGCCCGGAGCCGCCGAGCTTCTGCGTGTTCTTGAAGTGCAGCTTGGCGACGTTGCCGAGCTTCTCGCGCCCGTGCAGCGCGACGAAACGCCGCGCCGCGACGTCGACGGGTTCGCCCGCGCCCTTGTGCAGATCGACCGCGTTCTCCTCGGAGAGCTCGGCGAGCGCCGTCAGGAACTCCTCGCGCGCGATGATGCTCGCCGCGGCGACGGCGAGCACGGACTCGGCGCGCACGCGCTGCGCGAGCTCGATCTCCAGGCCGGTGAGCCGTCGGCGCAGCAGCGACTCGTCGGCGAACTTGTCCACCAGCACATGGTCGCCGGGACGCGCGAGCTTGCGGATCGCGCTCTCGTGCAGGTCGGCGAGCACTTCGTTCACGTTGCGCAGCCGGCCCCAGGTCTCGTTGTATTGCGGCGGATCGAGGCGCGCGATCGCATGCGCGTAGCGCGAGCGCAGCGCGGCTCCGAGCTTGAGGCACGCGGCGTCGCTGAGCGTCTTGCTGTCGCGCACGAGTCCGTTCTCGAGCTCGCGCGTCTGCGCCGGCTCGAGGCGCACGGCGCACACGACGAGCGGACCGAAGTAGTCGCCTTTGCCGCACTCGTCGCTGCCGATGAGCGGCGCGTCGGGCGTCGCGATCGCCGGAGCCGGCGCGCTCTTGGCCGCGGCGACCTTGCCCGCGCCGAGATCCTGCACGTACTGCTCGACGAAGAGCCGCGCTCCGCTGCCTTGGATGACGAGCTTGCCCGAGTTGTAGAACGTGACGACGACGCCGTCGCCGCGCACGCTGAAGAAGGCGTGCGGCGCCGAGCGGAACTCGAAGCGCGCGGGATCGAGCTTGCGCTTCAGCGTCTCGGCGTGGGCCGGCGCGAGCTGCACGACGAGCGTCTCTTGCGACATGCCGCGATTGTGCCGCGTGTCGCGCGCGGAGAGAACCGCGCTCTGCAAGCTCTTGGAGCGCTTGCCGCCGCGCGCTAGCTTGCGCCGCGTGGGTGAGAGCTTCGACACCGGTCTGCGGCCCGATCAGATCGAGCGATCGAAGCCGCGCTTCCTCGAGACGCCCTTCGGCGCCATGGCGCTGCACCGCGTCGAGAGCGGGATCCTCGCCGCGCAGGCCTTCTGTCCGCACATGGACGGACCGCTGTGGGAAGGCACGGTGAGCGGCGAGAACATCGTCTGCCCGTGGCATCAGTGGTGTTTCAGCCTGCGCAGCGGCAAGCGCATCCTGCTCGGCCTGATCGCGCGCGGCGGCAACAGCGGCTTGCTCGTTTGCGACGTGAGCACGTCACCGAGCGGCACGCTCGTGCTCTCGAACCCGCGGCGCGGGTAGCGACGAGCGCGGACGAGATGCCCCTGCGTCAGCGAACGGGAAGACGATCGGTGATCACGTCGTCCCTCATCAAGGGCTCTTGAATCATGTCTTGGGGTGTCGTGCGACGGTTCGTTCTCGCTGCGGTGGTCATCGGCCTCCTGGCATGGGCGATCGTCCCAGCGCCCTTGTGCGGTGAGTACAGGTTCAGCAGTCGCGGGAGAGCGCGCGTTGATATCGCGGAGATCGTCTCCGCGCTGAACGAGTACTCCGACCGCCACGACGGTGCGTTTCCGACGTCCCTTGCTGCTTTGGTCGAACCTGACGGCCTCGGACAGCGCTACTTGAACTCACTCTCGATCCCACGCGATCCGTGGAAGAACGAGTACCGGTACCGCCCTCCCCCGCGCCTCGGTGCGCTGCCACTGGTGTGGAGCCTGGGCTGCGATGCTGAGGACGGAACAGGTGACGACATCGTGAGCTGGAAAGCGCTCGAGTAGCTCGTCGCGCGACGCTTCGGGCGAATCCGTGGCTTCACGCGTATTCCC
Organism: Planctomycetota bacterium; assembly: GCA_044228975.1. GTDB lineage: Bacteria > Planctomycetota > UBA1135 > UBA1135 > JADJNY01. The sequence continues at coordinate 1,912 of JBGATX010000065.1, forward strand.
AAGCGCCGTTTTGCGCTCCTAGAATGCGCGCCCCCCATTCGTCGTCATCCGCCAGGAGCCCGTCCGTGCCCAAGATCCTCGATTCCATCCTCGACGCCATCGGTCAGACGCCGATGGTCCGCTTGCGCAACATCGGACGCGAGACCGGCTGCGAGATCCTCGCCAAGTGCGAGTTCTTGAACGCCGGCGGCTCGGTCAAGGATCGCATCGGCAAGCGCATGCTCGAGGAAGCGCAGCGCACGGGTCGCATCAAGCCCGGTGACACGCTGATCGAGCCGACGAGCGGCAACACCGGCATCGGTCTCGCGCTCGCGGCCGCGGTCTACGGCTACCGGATGATCATCACGATGCCGGAGAAGATGAGCCGCGAGAAGCAGGTCGTGCTCGAGGCGCTCGGCGCCGAGATCATCCGCACGCCGACCGAAGCCGCGTGGGATGCGCCCGAGAGCCACATCGGCGTCGCGAAGCAGCTGCGCGAGATCCTGCCGAACGCGCACATCCTCGATCAGTACGCCAACCCCGACAATCCGGCGGCGCACTACCACGGCACGGCGCAGGAGATCCTCGATCAGACCGACGGCCAGCTCGACATGTGCGTCATGACCGCCGGCACCGGCGGCACGGTCGCGGGTGTCGCGAAGAAGCTGAAGGAGAAGGTCAAGGGCGTGCGCATCATCGGCGTCGATCCCGTGGGCTCGATCCTCGCCGGCCCCGGGCCGATCGGAACGTACAAGGTCGAAGGCATCGGCTACGACTTCATTCCGAAGGTGCTCGATCGTTCGCTCGTGGACGAGTGGGTGAAGACCGAGGATCGTCCTTCGTTCCTGATGGCGCGCAAGCTGATCCGCAAGGAAGCGCTCCTGTGCGGCGGCAGCTCCGGCTCGGCCGTGTGGGCCGCGCTCGAGATGGCGCGCAAGTACGGGCCGAAGAAGCGCATCGTCGTGATCCTGCCCGACTCCGTGCGCAACTACATGACGAAGTTCATGGACCCGCAGTGGATGAAGGAGAACGGGTTCACGGAGAGCGGCTGGGAGACGGCGTCGATCGGCGACACGCTGCGCAGCCTGCCGCGGCGCGAGCTCGTCACCTGCACGAGCAGCGACACCGTCGCCGACTCGGTGATGCTGATGAAGGAGCACGGCGTGAGCCAGCTCCCCGTCGTCGACGATCAGCGCCTCGTCGGCATCATCACGGAGTCGGATCTGCTGGCGAAGCTCGTCGACGGCCGCGCGACGCTGGCGAGCGCGGTCGCCGAGGTCATGTTCCGCAACGTGGTGACCGTGAAGACCGGCGAAGATGCGGGGAAGCTCGCGAAGATCTTCGCGCAGGGCCTCGTCGCGCTCGTCGTCGACGACACGGGGCGCTTGCACGGGATCATCACGAAGATGGACCTCGTCGAGCTGCTCACGTCCAAGCCCGTGATCGATCCGCGCGCCTGAGCTCTCGAACGTAGCGGCGGCCGGAGCTTCGGCTTCGGCCGTCGCGTCATGGGGCGGGCGGGCGAAGCGCGCGGAAATCCGGCGGCAGCGAGCGCTCGGCGCCCTCGCGCCGCAAACGGGCTCAAGTGAGCGAGTGTCCTAGCTCGATAGGACACCCGTGCGCTTCCAGATCGATCCGCGCTCGCCCTCGCCGCCCAGCGAACAGCTGGCGGACCAGGTGCGTTTCGCGGTCGCGTCCGCGCGCCTCGCGCCGGGCGATCGCTTGCCGTCGGTGCGCGCGCTGGCGGAGGAGATCCGCATCAACCCGAACACGGTCGGGCGCGCGTGGCGCGAGCTCGAGCGCGACGGTGTGCTCGAAGCGCGACGCGGCGACGGGATGTTCGTGGCGGCGGAAGCGTTGAGCGGTTGTCGCGCGGCGGCGGAAGCGCTGGTGCGCGAAAGGCTCTCGCGTTCGGTGGCCGAAGCGCTCGACGCGGGTCTCTCGCTCGAGCGCGTGTTCGAGATCGTGCGCAGCGAGAACGCGCGTGCAGAGGAAAGGTCGAGGGCGTCGTGAGGAACAGCATCGAAGTGCGTGGGTTGAGTTGGAGCTTCGGGAAGCGCTCGGTCTTGCGCGGGCTCGAGCTCGAGTTGCCCGAGGGCAGCGTGACCGCGCTGCTCGGTCGCAACGGCGCCGGGAAGTCGACGTTGATGCGCGCGTTGACGGGTGAGCTGCCGATGAAACGCGGCACGGTGAGCGTGCTCGGGCGCGATCCGTGGCGCGAGCGCGTCGCGCTCCTGCGTTCGATCGGCGTCGTCGCGGATCGCACGGAGCTGCCGCGCTGGATGCGCGTGCGCGATCACTGGGAGCTCTGCGCGCCGTTCTTTCCGACATGGGACGCGGCGGAAGCCGCGCGGCTCGCGGAGCGGCTCGGTGTCGATCCGGTTTCGCGCTACCACGACCTCTCACGCGGCGGGATGGAGCTCGCGTGTCTCGTCGCCGCGCTCGCGCACCGTCCCAAGCTGCTGCTGCTCGACGAACCATTCTCCGGCCTCGACGTGCTCGCGCGCCGGCGCGTGTTCGATGCGCTGCTCGAGCTGCTGCGCGAGGAAGGCCGCAGCGCGCTCTTCGCGAGCCACTCGCTCGCGGATGTCGAGCGCTGCGCGGATCGCATCGCGGTGCTGCACGACGGCCGGATCACGCTCACGGGTGAGCTGGAGGAGCTGCGCCGCGGCGCCACGCGCCTCTCGGTCGAGCTCGAGAGCGAGGCTCCGAACTGGAGTCCCCCACGACCCGCCGAGGTCGAGCGTCGCGAAGGACGTGAGCTCGTGCTCTACGCGCTGCGTGACGGCGAGGAGCTTGCGCGCCGCCTGGCGCGCGATCCCGCGGTGCGACGTGTCGAACCGGTCGAGCGCGATCTCGAGGATCTCGTCGCCGCCGCGCTCGGCGAAGGGACGTCGTCATGAATCAACTCAAGGCTCTCATCCACAAGGAGTGGCGCGACCAGCGCACGCTCATCATCGGCGCGTTCGTCGCGTGCTGCGCGTTCCTCCTGCTCGCGCGACTCCTGAGCGGAGCGCGCTTCGACTGGGTGCTCCGTTCGCGGCTGGTCCTGCCCGCGTGCCTGGGCCTCTTCGCGGTGATCCTCGCCATCGAGGTGGTGACACGCGATGTCCAGAGCGGCGGCGAGAGCTTGCTCCTGCGCCTGCCCGTCCGTCGCGGGATGGTCTGGCTGGCGAAGACGCTCTTCGTGACCCTGGCGTCGGTCGGATTCTTCGTCGCGCTCGCCGCGGTCGAGATCGCCATCCGAGCGTGCGAGCATCGCGCGCGCTTCGATCTCGACGAGCTCGTGCAGCCGCTCGCGTGGCTCTTGATCGCCGCGGCCGCGGCGTCGTGCTCGGCGGCCGCGTGTGTCTTGCGACGCTCGCTGCCGGCCGCCTTCGTCGGGATCGCGTGGATCGCGAGCGTGCCGTTGATCGCTTGGGCGTTGCCCGACGGACGCGCGCGCGCGTGGCTCGACGTCCTGTTGTGCTCGTGGACGCCGGCGACGCTCTCGGTGCTCCTGTGCGGCGCGTTCCTGCTCGGATCGTTCTTCGCCCATCGCGTGCGGCGCTCCGATGTCCTGGGGTTGCGTCGCGCCTCCGCCGTGGCGCTCGGCGCGGCACTCGTGCTCGTGCCCGCGGTCGCGAGCACGGCGCCGAGTGCACTCAAGGCCTGCGACATCGTGCCCTTCGGCTCCCGCGTGGAGATCGCGTGGGTCGCACCGAGCCCGGACGGCCGCTACCTCGCACTGCAGGTTCAGCAGACGTGGAGGCCGCGCGACAACTGGATCGTGCTCTCGGGCAAGCGGACGGGCAACGGCGTTCGCGTGCGCAGCGAGGTGTGGGTGCTCGATCGCACCAGCGGTGCCCTGCGCGAAATCGACGATCGCTTCCGCAGCCTGGGTTCGGCCGATCGAACGTGGGACGGCGACGGTCGGATCATCGCCGTTTCGAGCGCGGGCTGTTTCGGCGACGGCGAGTCCGTCTGGGAACGCATCGATCCGAGCAGGGGTATCGTCGTCGCGTCCCACGCCGAATCGACGCCGGAGAAGCTCGAGCGCTGGTACGAACGATCCACGCAAGGCGCGGACACCGTGTTGCGCTGGGCGTCGAAAGACATCGAGTTGCGTCTGCCCGACGACACGCACACGTGGGCTGCGCCGACTCCGGGAGTCGTGTTCCACGTGCAGGACGGTTTCGTCGTGCGACACGAGCTCGACCCGGAGCGCACGACGAAGTTGTTGGAGCTGAAGAACCCGCTCAGCGTGCCTCTGCGCGCCTCTCCCGATGGCCGCTACCTGTTCGTGCGCGACGCGGTCGAGCCCAAAGTCATCGATGCGCGTGACGGACGCTTGGTCCATCAATTCGAGACCTACGCGGCCCTCGCCGAATGGTCGCAGTTCTCGGGTTGGATCGGCATCTTCTGTCAGGGACGTGGAACATGGATGCGCCTCGGGGAGAATGGCTCGCTCGACGCGCTGCCGACGCACTTGAAGTGGAGTTGCGAGCTCGACCGCATGCACGTCCTCAGCTACGACAGCCAACGCATCGAATGCGTGGCGGCTGATGGCACGCGCGCGGTCCTCTACGAACCCCGCCCCTGACGCTGATCGCGCGCGGTCCTACTTCTTCGCCGCCGCGTCGCGCTGCGCGCTCTCGACGGCCGCCTGCGCGTAACGACGGAAGCGCTCGTCGACGTACTCGAGCTCGAGAATCGCGCGTTGGGTCGGCTGCTTGATGTCGACGGGCCGCGACGGTTCGGAACGCGACTTCACGCGCACGAGGCACGCGCCATAGCGGCACGAGTACGGGCCGCCGACTTCGCCGATCGGCAAGCGCGAGAGCAGCGCGTCCGCGAGCTCCGCGCCGCGCACCCACTGATCGTAGCGCGTGAGCTCGAGCAGCTCGGCGAGCTCGCTCCACTCGCGCGCGCCGAAACGGCCCTTGTTCTTGCGGAAGAATTCCGACGAAACGTCGCCGGGCGCGATGACGATCGGCGGATCCCACCACTCGCTCTTCTCGTCGAGCGCTCGCTTCCAGCTTTCGTCGGGATCCTCCGTCGCCGGCTCGTTCGCGCTCGCCGGCGCGGCCCGGTTGCCATGCGCCTTCCAGCGCGCCGCGTTCGCGCGCAATGCATCGGCGAGCGTGCGTGCGCGAGCAAGCGCTCCGGCGGGTCCTTCGGGCTTCCACTGCGCCTGCGCGAAGTCGTAGGCCGAGACGAGCAGCACCTCCGCATCGACGCGCACGCCTGACAAGCGCGGCTCGGCCCGCGCGAGATCGGAGCGCACCGCGTCGGACAGTCCGCCGTCCTTCGCGGGCGCGACCTCGGGCTCGATGTGCGTGCGGAACGACTTGATCTGGCCCTGGAACTCGCGATAGCTCTCGGTCGACGGAAAACGCTCCTGCTGCATGGCGAGCGCGTCGAGCGTGGGCATGAACTCGTGCAATTCGCCCTTCAACGCTTCCCAGGCCTGATCGCGCGCCTGCTTCGAGAGGTAGATCTTGTCGCGCGCGAGCGCGGCGCGAGTTGCGAGCACGATCGTCCAATAGCGGCGCGCGTCCTCGATCTCCGCGTTCGCGACGGTCGCTTCGACCTCGCGCCAGATCTCCGCGGTCGGGATCGCGAGCTCCGGCTTGCCGTCGCCGTCGACATCGGCGCGCAGCGCGATCGAGAAGTCGGGCCCTTCGAGCGAGCTCGAGAAGTGCTGCTCCGTGTTCAATTCGTCGCGCACGGCCTGGCGCACCATGATCTTGTACTGCGGATCGACCTTGCCGTCCGCGCCGCGCCAGGCCGTGGCGAAGCGCTCGTAGTCGCTGGCGTAGTGTCTCTTCAGCGCGCGCAGCGTCGCTTCCGGCCGATTCGTCTCGTCGTCGGGCAGGAACACGCGATCGAAGACCTTCGTCCAGTGCAGCTGCTCGCGGAACCAGTCGCCGCTGCGCATCGAGCGGCGCATCTCGACCTGCGCATCGAGGCTGGGGAAACGCTTCGTGAAGTCCGCGAGCGTGTGCTCGTATTCCTCGTCGATCGCACCGGCGACGTCGAGCGTCGTCGATTCGAAGCCCTGTTTCACGGCGCGCACGATCCCGTCGCGCGCGGCGTCCTCGGCCTCCTTCGAGGCGTAGGGCTGGACCTTGGCGGCTTCGCGCACGCGCTCGTCGGCGATCGTGCGCGCGCGCAGGTCGAGCTCGCGCTCGATGAGGAAGCGCACCTTGCGCTCCTCGAGCTTCTCGCGCGCCGGTCCGTAGATGATCCAGAGCTGGATCATCTCGTCGCTCACCGGCGTGCCGGCGACGACGAGCCTGGGACCGAAGCGCGATTCGGACGGGGGAGACGGCTCCTGCGCGCGCGCGAACGAAAGCACGCCCAGGGCAAGCAGCAGGGACGAGACGTGACGAGCTCGACGCTGGAAAGCGATCATTGCGCCAATCCTACGCGACGTCGGCGAGGACGGCTGGAGCCGCGCGCGCTCAGCGGCGCACGAACTCGCGCAGCGACAACGTCGTCCCCCACAGCCCGTCGCCGACCGCATGGAACAAGCCCCAGCCGAACCAGGCCGCGAGCACGAGTTCGATGCCCGGCAGCCCCTTCCACATCGCGCGGTAGCGCTGGCCCGCGCCGTCGCCGCGCTTGGGCGTGCGCACGAACACGCCCGTTCCGGGCAGGAGGCCTTCGAGCACCGCGCGCGTCTGGCTGACGCACATGCCGATGCCGAGCGTCACCGCCGCGAAGATGTCGCGCAGACGGCTGAAGAACGGCCGCTCGAGCGCGCGCTGGCTGCGCTCGTAGAAGAGGAAGACCGAGACGGTGCTGATCACGAACACGATCAGGTGCAGCCACCATGGATAGTCGCCCAAGCTACCGAGCGAGAGCGGCATCAGGAGCGCGAGCAACAGCACGCACGGATAGCCGACATTGCCGCTCAAGTGCGCCAGCGCTTCGAACTTCGTCGCCAGCGGCTCGTCGGACGTGAGGATGCGCCAGCCGAGCTTCTTGAACACCTGCACGCTGCCCTTGGCCCAGCGATGCTGCTGCGACTTGAACGCGGCGATGTCGGGCGGGACTTCGGCGGGCGCGACCACGGAGGGCGCGTAGACGAACTTCCAGCCGGCGAGCTGCGCGCGGTAGGAGAGATCGAGGTCCTCGGTGAGCGTGTCGTGCTCCCAGCCGCCGGCCGCTTCGATGGTCGCGCGCCGCCAGATGCCGGCGGTGCCGTTGAAGTTGAAGAAGAGGCCCGAGTCGTGCCGCACCTTGTGCTCGATGACGAAGTGGCCATCGAGCAGCGCCGACTCGGCGCGCGTCAGCAGGCTGTCCTCGCGGTTGGCGTGCCCCCAGCGCGCCTGCACCATGCCCACGCGCGGATCGGCGAAGGAAGGCATCAAGCGCTCGAGGAAATCGGGATCGGGCGTGAAGTCGGCGTCGAAGATGCACACGAACTCGCCGAGCGCGACACGCTGGCCGTGATCGAGAGCTCCGGCCTTGAATCCGCGACGATCGGAGCGACGGACGACGCTCGCGTCGATGCCCTGGCGGCGCAGGCGCTCCACTTCCTCGTCGACCAGCGCGACGGTCTCGTCGTTCGAGTCGTCGAGCACCTGGATTTCGAGCGCTTCACGCGGCCAACGCAACGCTCCCGCGGAACGGATCAGGCGCACCGCGACCGTGCGCTCGTTGTACACCGGCAATTGCACGGTCACGCGCGGACGGACACCACCGGTCGGCGACGGGGCGACGTGCGCCTCCCAACGAAAACGGAGCAGCATCACCACGCGGTGGACGCCGTAGAGCGTCAACACGCCAAGCGTGGCGGCGTAGGCCGAGAAGACGAGGGGCTCCAGTTCCACGAGATGCTGCGAGATGCGGTTCGTTGCGCGCTTCGTCCGGGGCGGCGACGGCGCCGGGACCCGAGATTGTCCCCAGCACGCCACTCCCGCCAGCCCCGCGAGGCGTGTCCGGGCCGGACTTGGGCCGAATAAGGTAGCGATCCCTGCCGCTGACGCCAGTCGAGGCGCGCGCGGATGCACTTGCGCGTCCGCAGATTCGCGGGCTCGGGGTGCGTTTTTCTGCTCGTTTCACGCCCCATGGCACGCGCGAGCGGCGCGCACGCTCGTTGGCGGGCATGTTCCGGTCGATGGACGCCTTCCGCATGCTCTCCAACACGCCGCGGCGAATCCCGCGATTCGCGTGCTCGCGACGCGGCTGCGGCGGAGTTCGCATTCGGACGCTGGCGTCCACGGGAGCTCGGGAGCTCCGCGCGGTTCTCGCGGCGCGGCGCGCGTCGGACGCGCTCGGATCGAGATCGCGGGAGCGAACGGCGCGACCGCCGCGCGCTCGCTCGCTCGCCTGCGGATGCTTGCGCACGCGCGACTCAGAACAGGCGCTCCTGTCCGACGACGCGCGTGATGCGCGACAAGTGCGGGAAGCTCTCGACGACCTCGAGAGGCGCGGCGGGTGGCGTGCCTTGGAGCAGGAAGAGCAGCTCGAGCGCGTTCGCCACGGCCTTGCCCGAGAAGTGGTTGTTCATGATGACCGCCGACTGGTCATGGCGCTCGGCGACGCGCAGCACGCGGCGCGCGACCTCGTCGAGCTCCCCCGTCGAATAGAGGTAGTCGTACTTCTCGTCGCGCTCCGACCCGTGGCGGAACCACTGCACGGCGTTGCGTCCGTGCAGTCGCACGTAGCCGATGGGGCCCGTGGGCTCGTGCCACAGCGGCGGATGATTCCACGCCGGCGGCAGATCGATGTACGCGAGCGAAAACGACAGACCGCGCACCGTCGCGAGCGCGGGCGGCGTGAACCACGACTCGTGGCGCAGCTCGGCGACGAGCGGCACGTCCGGAAACAGCGCGCGCAACCGGCCGAGACGCCGCACTTCGTTCTTGCCGTGCAGGAAGCCGATCGGGAACTGGGCGAGCAGCGCCGTGAGCTTGCGCGCGCGCACCAAGGGCTCGATGCCGTCGAGGAAGACGCGCGCCTTCGTCTCCCACCCCGCCGGATCGTCGTGGTTCTCCGTCTCGTGCGTGAAGTCGCGGTTGAGCTTGGCGAGGAAGCGGAACGACGGCCGGTCGGCGACGAGCTGCACCCAGCGCTCGGCGTGCTCGCGGCGCGGCATCGCGTAGAAGCTGCTGTTGATCTCGATGCAGTCGAAAAAGCGCGCGAGGTGCGCCAGCGGGTGGAAACCGTGCGGCTTGTGCGCCGGATAGACGCGCCCTTCCCAGTCCGGATAGGACCAGCCCGCGGGCCCGACGCGGATCGTCGCGGGCCCGTGCGACTCGGAAACGGACTTCATGCACGCTCGCCCGCGCGGCGAGGCGGCGCATTTTACGCGCTGGTCGCGGGAGCGCGCTCGCGCGACCCGCGAAGCCGTCGACGGACGAGCGAGAGCGTGCGCTGCGCGTCCGCGACGGCCCGGCTCTCGGGCGACGAAGCTCCGCGGCGCGGCGTTTCGCGAGCAGGACGGCAGCCGGACTCTCGAACACGCGGGCCGCGTTGCTCGCATCGGATCCGCGCGCGCGTGTCGCGGCGCGTGCTGCGCTGGAGCGCGCGGAGCAAGGCGCACGCTCACCAATCGGCGGGCAAGGACAGATGCGCGAAGCCCTCGCGCTCCGCGGCGATCAGCGAGTCGTGGATGGCGCGGGTCGCGAGCTCCATGTCGGCGTCCGTCGCTTCGCGTGGCACGCAGACGGGCTCGCCGTACACCATCGCGATGCGCGCGCCGGGCTTGGGGATCGTGAAGCGGTCCCAGCTCTTCAAGCGCCAGGCTCGATCGACGCCGAAGCCGACGGGAACGATCGGATAGCCCGTCGCTCGCGCCATCCACGCGAGACCCGGGTTCATCGAATGCCTCGGACCGCGCGGACCGTCGGGCGTGATGACGAGCACCGTGCCTTTCGAGAGCACGCCGAGCATCTCGCGCAACGCGCGCGCTCCGCTGCGGCTGGACGAGCCGCGGATGACCTTGTAGCGGAAGCCTTCGAGCAGGCGCTGCGAGATGTCTCCGTCGGCGCTCGGTGACACGAGGACGTGCCAGTCGCGGCTGCCGTGGTGCGGCAATCCGAGGATCATGCGGCCGTGCCACAAGGCCATGAAGTGGCCGCGGCTCCGCGCTTGCGCGTAGGTCAGGCGTTCTTCGCCGAGCACCGTCAGCTTCCATGAGCGCGACAAGCGTCCGAGCACGAACGGACCGCAAGTCGCGACGATCAGGAAGCCGAGCCTGCGACGCAACCGCTTCCACGCTCGGCGCAGCGCGCCCTTGCGCTTGCGCGGGGACATCTCGCCGGCGGCGTGCGACGCAGCGGCCTCCGTCGCGAGATCGGAGTCCCCGCAAGGCTCTGCGCCGGAAGCCTCGCGCGGATCCTCTTCAGCGCGCGCTTCCATCAAGCGTTCTCCGCAGCGTTCGCGCGCGCGCGCACGACGAGCTCGCGGGCCTCGAGCGCGTGCGCACGCGACGACGCGCGCTCACGGCAGCACGATGTCGTCACCCGCGCCGGCCTGATCGACGCCGTCCGCGCCGACCGACCACAGACGGAACGTCGCCGCGGCCGTGTCGAGCTCGTAGCGCAGCTCATGGTTCCAACCGTCCTTGGGAATCTCGAGCGTGTCGAGGAAGCCCTTGGGGAAGTCCGTGGTCGGCTCGATCAACGTCGCGAGGCGCGCGGGATAGCTGCCGCTCTGCGCCTTGTAGACGGCGATTCCCGTCTTGACGCTGCGCAACGCGCTGAGCGAGGCCTCGCGCTCCACGTTGCGCGGCGGAGCGATGGGCGCGGGCTTCGCATCGCTTGCATGGGGATCGGCATGCGCGCCGTTCGCCGCGTCGCGTTGGGTCTGCGCGCCGGGAGCTCCCGCTGCGTCTAGCGCGGACTTGAGGCCGCCCTCGACACCGCGCTCGATGCCTTTCGCAGCGGCACCGATCACGAAGAACATCTCCGGCCCGAACGACGACTCGGAATGCGTGAAGAGCGAGCCGTCGGGCAGGCGTCGCGTGAACGAGGTGCTCGGCGCGAAGAAGCGCATCAACTTCGCCGCCGCCGGCAACTGCGCCGGATCGAACGTCAGCTTCGTCTGTTGTTGAGCGAGCATGGGCGCGAAACCGCGCGCCATGTCGTAGACCTTGCCGAGCAGGCCGCCCCAGTCCATCGAGCTCGCTTCAAGAGCGTCGGCGGGCACGCGCCCTTCGGCGGCGAGCAGGTGTTTCGGCGCGTTGTCGCCGGACTTCTTCTCGAGGCGCTGGATCTCGGTGCGCACGTAGCTCGACGCGAGGCCGACGATCACGCGATCGTCGAGCACCGCGATCGTCGGTCGCGCCGAGGCCGTCGGATCACCCATCGGGATGCCCAGAGGACCCGCGGACGCGCCCGTGGCTTCCTCGTCCTTCGATCCCGCCTGGCTGAACGCGATCATCGGCACCTTGTGGTAGGTGCGGCGGCTCACGGTCGCCGTGGAATCGCTCGACTTGATCTGCGCTTCGATGTCGGTCAGCGCGGCGTCGAGCGCGGCGCGATCGCGCAGTTCGACGCTCGCGAGCACGCGCGGCAGCGGGGAAATGCCGGCGAAAGGCAGCAGTGCGAGCGAGGCCTTCGTGCCCAGCGCCTTGCTCAAGTTCGCGGCGATGCGCTCTTGACGCTCTTTCGTCGCAGCGTCGGTCGCGTCAGCGGCGGGTTTCGTGTTCGAACCGGGAAGGACCGAATTCAACACGGCCTTCGCAGCATCCGCACGCAACGGGAAGAGCCACGCACCCACGGCCTCGGGCGGCACGTAGTCGGCACTCCCGACGGCGAGCGGACTGTCGCCGACGAGTTGGTGGTAGAGCGTCGGCGCCGCGTGCGTGACGTAGTGTGCTTCGGTCACGAAACGCTCGCCGCGCAGCTCGAGGCGCCAGTCGCCGGTCGCCCCCGCGAAGGGCACGAGCGCCGAGATGAGCGCGCCGATCCACGGCGAATCGTCGGCGACGCCGAAGCTCGGAATGCTCGCGAGATCGGAGTGCAGACGCGCGACGAGCACGCCGTTCGCGGGAGTTGCCGACGGCGCGCTGCCGAACAGAGCGTCACCGCTCGCCTGCGACGGTCGTTTGCCGGCGAGGCGTTCGGCCAGCGCCTCGGGGCTTGCGCGACCTGCTCCGAGCCACCAACGCGATCCGCTGCGCACCGTCCACGCGTCCAGGCTCACGCCGAAGGCAGACCAACGATACGAGCTCACGTCGACGCGCTGGCCGCCGATTTCGATCGTGCGCTTGGGCTCCGTCGTCGGAGCCTGAGTGGGATTGTCGCCCGTGGATCTCGTCGCGGGCGCGGTCGACAACCAGGCCGCGTCGACCAGCGCTTGCGACATGCGCGCGGCACCCGCTTCGCTCGCGAATTCGCAGTCGATCAGGATCTCGACACGCTTCTCGAACTCGGGCGGATCCTGCACTTGCCGATCGATCCCGTGGATCGAGAGGCTCGCGGCACGCAGCTCCCCCATCGAGCACGCGCTCGACGCAGGATCGGCGCTGAGCCTCGGAAGGCCGCGCTTCACGATCGCCGGCACGTCGGCACCGAAGGTCGCCAGGACCTCGGAGAGCTTGAGCACGTCGGCGTCGGAACAGAACTTCGCCAGCGGCGCGGACCCGTAGGCTTTCTCGACCGCGGCGAGATCGGGCAGTTCGACGTAGACGTCGACGCCAGCGGGATGACTGCCCGTCGCGATCGTCGCGCTGGTCCCAGCCGTCACCGGCGCGAGCGCCAGCGCGCACGCGATCGCAAGGTTCGTCATCGCGCGGAGTCCTCAGATGTTGGCGAACTTGCGCAGCGCGGTCTCTTGCTTGATGACCTCTTGCGCGAGCGCATCGAGCAGCGGAGCGAGCGCGGCCTTGTCCTTGCCGTCCTGGATCGCCTTCTGCACGGCCTTCCACTTCTCGGTCACGGTGTCGCACTTGCCGTCGGCGATGAACGACATCACCAGGCCGAGCTCATTCAGCAGTTTGGGCACTTCTTCGGTGCCCTTGGGCTCTTCCTTGATCTCGAAGAGCTGCTTCAGCGGGCGCAGTCCGCCCTTGCTGACGAGGTTCTGCACCGACCACTCGCGCGCCCAGCGGCTGTTGCCATCCGCGGGGACGAGCCGATCGATGTAGTAGCGTTCGACGTAGCTGACCAGCGCGAGCCGGTACCACACCGGCAGCTTCTTCTCGGCGTAGTAGTTGTCGAAGAAGGCCCTGTCGACGCGCTTGGCCTTCTTCGCTTTCTCCAGCGTGGCGCGACTGGGGTCGAGAGCGTCGACACACGAAAGTGCGAGCGCGGCGCGCACGGAGTGCGGCCCCCAGCTGTTGCCTTCCTTGCTGGATGCGTCCCAGTATCCGACACCGACTTGAAGCAGCTCGTCGGGCTTCATCGGATCTCCGGCGGTCTCGGCGAAGAACGTGTAGCGCACGCTCGACATCCCGGTGAGATCGGGCGAAGCAAGGCCGATGTCGGGATCCGCCGCCGCGTAGGCGTTGTACTGCTCGGTGTCGCGCAACACGATCACGATCGGCGGTTGCTTGGGAGTGAAGCCGGTGAGGCGAACGATGTCGTCCCACGCCTGATCGAGGTTCTTCTTGATCTTGTCGATCGCCACGCCGCGCTCGCAGGTCGTGTAGATCCAGTAGTGCTCGCTCGGAATGCGCCACCAGTTGTCAAGGTCGCTGTGAGCCTTGTTCGCCTCATCGAGCGTCAGCCACTTGTCACCGACCTTCCACAGGCCCTTGTCGATGTTCTCCTTCTCCTGCGGCGAGACCCAGACGAGGTCCTGCTTGAACCAGCCGTCCTTCTTCTTCTTGTACTCCTCGCCGTCGACCCAGTTGCCGTCGTCGTCCTTGACCATGCCCTTCTCGAGGAACGGCACATCGGCGGGCGGTACGCGCTGGCCTTTGTAGTCGACCAGGCCGTCGGCCTTTTCCTGCTTGGCGGTCTGCTCCTTCTTGTACTCGTCGACCTTCTTCTGCGACGGGAACCACTTGCCGTCGTACTTGATGTTGCCCAGCGCGACGTTCGCGTCTTCGTGGTTGGGGTCGATCTTCAGCAGCTGGCGCAGGACGGAGCGGCCCTTGTCATCCTTCTTCTGCTCCTTGCACCACTTGTAGACGTCCCAGAGCTTGTCGACGTCGTTGCCCGCTTCCTTCCGACGGCGCTCGAACTCGGCGTCGTCTTTCTGTTGTTGGAACTCGCGCGGCTGCGCTTCCGGAGCGAGCGGGGCGGAGACGGTCGAGGCGGACGCGAGGCTGAGAAGGAGGACGTTCCACATGATGGGTTGGGGGCCGGCGCTGTGCGGGTGGCGAGTCTTCCGGGCGCGCGGGCGGAGACCCGCATCGTACTGCGCGGCGCGCTGCGACGGCACGACGCGGCGAGAGGCCCGTGCTTGTCGCCTTCGGCGGCATCGATAGAATGGCGCGCCCAAGATTGCGCCTCACGCGCGCTCCCGCACGACTTCGGCGGCTTCTTCGCGCTGCTCAGCCGCGCGCCAGGCCGCGCCGCGAGGTTCGGACTTCACGCTGCGCGGGAATTTCCCCCGATCAAACGCACTCGACGTTTGGACCGACGAAACGCCTATGGCTACTCACAAGGCTCCGACCGCTGTCTCACTCGCCCCGACTTCCGAGAAGAGCGGTCTCGCGCTCCTGGTCGATCGGTACTGGAAATTCGCGGCGTTGGTCGCGGTGGCGATCACCGCAGTGATCCTCTGGACGGAGTCGCGTCGCGTCAGTCACCAGAAGGCGCAAAGCAAGGGCTGGGAGGAACTGCTCGCCGTCGCATCGCCGAACGCCACCGCGGGCTTGACCGGCATCCCCGCGGATGTGAAGACCGTCGCGGAACGCATCAAGGACACGGACGCCGCCGCGTGGGGGCTCTACATCGCTGCAACATCTGCGGCTGAAAAGCGCGACTTCGATGTCGCAAAACAGTTGGTGCAGCAGATTCGCAGCCAATTCCCGAACCACGCCCTGACCGTGGACAAGATCGAGATGTCCGCCAAGGGCGCGGCGGTCACCGTCCTCGACGCTCTCGATGCACGGATCGATTCACAGAAGGCCTGGATGGATGCGCACGCCGGCCTGTTCGCCAATCCCGCACCGCCGGCCGACGCGCCGAAAGTCAAACTGACCACCGACAAAGGTGTGATCGTCGTTCAGCTCTATCCGGAGGCTGCTCCCAAGCACGTCGAGAACTTCCTAAAGCTATCCAGGGAAGGGTTTTACAACGGAACCAAGTTCCACGCCGTCCGCCGCGGGTCGTACATCGTCGCAGGCGATCCCAACTCCAAGGAGGCGGACACGACCAAGTGGGGATTGGGTGGGCCGGACTACCAAATCGAGCGCGAAGAGAGCCCGCTGTCTCACTTCGCCGGCACGCTGTCGATGTGGAAGAAGGCGGGTGACGGTCCGAGTTCCGGCAGTCAGTTCATGATCAACTCGGCCGACGATCACTCCCTCGACTCGATCTACGTGCCGTTTGGCAAGGTCGTCGAGGGCATGGACACGGTGCAGAAGCTCGACTCGGCGACCGTCGTGACGGGGACGGAACGACCGGAGGATCCGGCGACGATCCAGTCGGTCGAAGTGCTCTAGCGGAATCGCCGTGACTTCGGCGCGCATCCGACGCAACGCCGCTGCGGACAGGTCACCGCGCTCGTTCGCCGCAACGTCGAGCCGCGCGTTGGTCGGGACCTCCGCCAGACCGCGCGTGTTCACCGCCCGTCCGATCCCCTGACCGGTAGGGTCTCCGCGTCGTGGACAGCGTCGACGTCGGATGTTCCACGTGGAACACCCACCAGCTTGGAGGTCACAGCAGGCGCGCGGTGCTGCCTCTACAGGCGCTCTGACGGGGCGACGATCTCCAGGAGTCGCTCGAGTTCGTCCTTGCCGAAGTACTCGATGCGAATTTCACCGCGGAATCCCGGCATCGGCGAGGGGGTGATCGTCACTTTCGTGCCCAGCCGCTGACGGAGGCGCTCCTCGATCGCGGTGATCCAGGCGCCGTCTGATGCCTTCCCGCGTTTCGGGGCTTTCGGTGCTGCCGGACGCGGCACGCTACGGACGAGCTGCTCGACCTGGCGCACCGACAGGTCGTCCCGAACCACCCTCTCCATCCATCGCCGCTGCTCGTCCGCCGTGGGGAGCGCCAGCAGTGCCCGCGCGTGCCCCATCGAGACGAGTCCCTTGGCGATCGCAGACTGCACAACGTCTGGGAGATCGAGCAAGCGCAGGTGGTTGGCAACCGTCGACCTGCGCAGTCCCACTCGCTCGGACACCTGCTCTTGCGTCAGGCCCAGCTTGTCCATCATCTGCCGGAAACCTAGCGCTCGTTCGATTGCATCGAGGTCTTGGCGCTGGACGTTTTCGACGAGGGCGAGCTCCAGCATCTCGGCGTCAGTGACAGAGGGCCGAACTACGGCGGGAATGCTCGCGAGTCGTGCAATAGCCGCCGCTCGCCAGCGTCGCTCGCCGGCAATCAGTTCGAACCCCGCCCCCGTCGGTCGAACGACGACCGGCTGAAGCAGGCCGTGACGCCGAATGCTCTCGGCCAGTTCCTGCAACGCGGCGTCGTCAAACGTGCGGCGCGGTTGGAACGGATTGGGCCGAATGCGCTCGACCGGGAGCACTGCGGAGTTCGACCTACCGTCGTCCGACTCGCTACTTCCCAACAAGCTCCCTAGACCACGGCCAAGTCGTCGCTCCACGTCGCCTCCTTGACGCGCGCCGCGCGTCAGTCCGCAGGCTAGGGGCCTTTGGGCGGGAGTCAAGCCACAGCCGTTCTTTCTGGGGCGCTCATGGAACTGCTCGCCGACCCGCGGTATTGACTCCCCTCATCGACGTGGTTCTCGCGTTTCTCACAACCTTCGTTCGCTCGCTCGCCAGAAAACGCGACGCGTGGACTCTGCTCGGGGCTTGGAGCATGGGCTGGTACGCCCTCTCCCTCGCCGCCCCCGTCGGAATCATCGACGCAACCGCCTCAGAGCAAAATGCTTTGTACCAGGTTGTATTCATGTCGGCGCTCGCGGGGGGATGCGCGTCGCTGTACTTCCTGGAGGCGTTTCGAACGTTGCTCCCGCGCCTGCCGATAGCTCGGCGGGTCCTAACGATCGCGCTCTCTCAGCTCGCTGCCTCCGTGCTCGCCTTCGTCGCGGCCTGGTTCGCTGGCGGCCACCCATTCACCGAGCTTGGCAACGGATGGATCAGCGCGTTGTGGCTGCTCGCCGTTTCGCTCCTCGTCGGTACGACCGTGGCCTGCTCGCCGGCGGTGCGCGGCGTGGGAGCTTGGATCTATGGCCTCGCCCTGGTCGCGCTCACGTGCACGCTTCCACCGCCGACTTACCTCGCCTCGGTTCACGGGAACTTTGAACTCGTGTTCGCGCTGCTGCCGATCCTAGGTTTGTCCATGCTCCTGGCGCTCGTCGTGCGCAGCGCGGGACCGGCGCGATGAAGTACGGCATCCTCGGCGACATCCACGCCAACCTGTCCGCGTTGCAGTCGGTCCTGGATTGCTTCGAACGCGAAGGCGTGGACCAGATCGTGAGCGTCGGCGACATCGTCGGCTACGGAGCCGCTCCGCGAGAGTGCATCGCGTTGGTGCAGTCCATACGCGCCATCGTCGTCAAGGGCAACCACGACGCGGCGTGCGTCGGCGAACTCGACTTGCGCTACTTCAACAACTACGCGCGCGACGCGATGCGCTGGACGCAGGGCATCGTCGAAACCGAAGACCGCAAGTGGCTCGCGGGGTTGCCGTTGACCGTCGACCTGGAGCACTGCTCCGTTGGTCACGGCACCTACTACCGCCCCGAGTTGTTCGACTACATACAGAGCACGACGGACGCCGACCCGTCGTTGAACGTCCTGCCGACGCCCGTCTGCTTCGTCGGGCACACGCACGTCCCGGTCACGTGCCTGCGCACGAAGGACGATCCACTGCGCACCGCATACACCCTCGACGCGGAGATCGATCTCTCCGAGAGCGTGCGTGCGCTCGTCAACGTCGGCAGCGTGGGTCAGCCGCGCGATGAAGACTCGCGAGCCGCCTACGCGATCTACGACACGGGCGCCGAACGCGTGTGGATCAAGCGCGCCGAGTACGACATCGAACGCGAAGCGCGCCGCATCCGTGCCGCCGGACTTCCTCCCGTGCTCGCCGATCGCTTGTTTCTCGGCGTTTGAGCCTCGAGCGCGCGTCCGCCGTTCACGCGCCCGCGCGCAAGTACGCGAGCGGCTCCGGCAACTTGTCGATCCCGCGCTCGCCCAGTCCCGCGCGGAACAGGAGCTCGATGTCGCGCAGCGGATTCACGTCGCCGCGGAACACGAACTTGCGCGCCTCGGGGTGCGAGCCGACCGTCACCATCAGATCCAGGATCGAGCCGGCGTTGCAGACCCGGCCTTCGACGAGCATCTGCACCGGCGTCGCGTGGCGGTTGACGACGCCGACGATCAACGCGCACGGCCGCGCGTGCAGGCTGACTTCATCCGGCAGCTCGACCTCGAGCTCTTGAACGTCCGTGTACGCCGGTAACAGATCCTCGGCCAGCGCACGGCCGCGGCGGATGAAGAGGCTCGCCCAATAGAGAAGGTGGTTGAGCGTGATGTCGCGCACCTCGCGGCGATGGACGAGTGCCTCGATCTTGCGCTCGCACTCCTCGTTGCGCGTGCCGCTCTCGTGGCGCTCGACGAAGTGCGTCAAGTGCGTGACCGCTTCGAGCAGATGCAAGGCGGCCGAGGCATGTCCTCGCAGACGCATGAGCCGCGGATCGCCGGCTTCGAGCGTCGTGTTCTTCACCCAGGTGTCGTAGGCCGACTGGAGGTTGTGCACCGTCGCCTCGAAGACGCGCGAGCGTTCCTCGGAGCAGAAGCGCTGCAGCCACAGCTCGCGCGCGTCGGGATCGTCGATGCGCCTGACGCCGAGCTCCTCGAACGTCCCGCAGACCTGCAAGAACTTCGACGCGAGTTCCGCCACCTTCTGTTCGTCGTTCTCGAGGTCCTCCTGGCCCATGTTGCGCGGCAGGCGTCGCTTGGGCGCCGTTGCGCCGTTGCGGCTCTCGGGATAGGCATCCGCCGCCACGGTCACTCCGCGCGCCGTCTCTTCCTGCAACGTCGCCTGCAGCACGCGCGCGAGCGCTCCCTCGAGGAAGGAGCGCGCGCGATGGACCGAGGCCGTGGTTTCGCGCGCCTCGTGTGCCCCGATCACCGTCCCGTAGCTCTCCAGGCGCCGTTCCAGGTGCGCCAGGCTGAATCCGGCGAGCGCCAGGCCGCGCAGGGACGCCACGAGCTCCCTCAGATAACTGAAGGTGCGGTTGTGGCGCGCTCCGTGATCGTCGAGCAGGGCTTCGAGGGCGTCCGCCTCGCTGATCAGCTGAAAGAACTGCTGGCGCGACCAGGCCTCGCGCCGCCCGAGCAGCGTGTTGGCCAGGCGGTGGAACATCTCCGCCTGTGCTCCGACCTCGGCCGCGAAGGCGCGCTCGCCGATGACCTCTTCCAGGGGTTGGTCGCTCATGCGCTGGACGCCCTGCGCACGCGCCGCCGACGCCAAGAACGCCATCGTACACGCCTTTGCGGCTGCCGGACGACGTCGCCGGGGTCTACAAATGCAACTGCGTACTTCGGCGGCTCAAGAACGCGCTCCGCGCCGGTCGATCCGTGGCCCTGTCCCGTCGCGCCGCATGGAGCCGAGCTCCGCAGCCTCTCGCGCGCTGGAAATCCCTTCCGCAACCCCAACCGGAGACTCCGTCATTTCCGCCGAACGCTGCCTGGAGACGTACCTCCACGAGATCAACGAGGTACCGCTGCTCACGCCGGAGCAGGAGATCGAGTTGGGCCGGCGCATCCAATCCGGCGACCGGGCTGCGCGCGAGCACATGATCCGCGCCAACCTGCGCCTCGTCGTGTCGGTCGCGAAGATGTACACGGACCGCGGCCTCGCGCTGCAGGACCTGATCGCCGAAGGCAACGTCGGCTTGATGAAGGCGGCGGAGAAGTTCGATCCCAACGCCGGTTGCCGGTTCTCGACCTACGGCACGTGGTGGATCAAGCAGGCGATCCGCCGCGCGCTCACGAACACCGTGAAGTCGGTGCGCGTGCCGAGCTACATGTCGGAGCTGATCTCGCGCTGGCGCGTCGTCAGCCAGGAGCTTGCCTACCTGCTGCGCCGCGCTCCGACCGTCGAGGAAGTCGCCGAGGAGCTCGGCATCCCCGAGGAGAACTGGCCGCTCTTGAAGCGCACGATCGTGGTCTCGGGCATGGGGCCGCAGATCTCGCTCGACGTGCTCACGCAAGGCCAGGACACCGTCGAGGACGTCGGCACCGCGACGCCCGACGAGCAAATGCTGAACACCGACCTCCTGGCGAAGCTCGGCGAGCTGCTCGACGTCATCGACGAGCGCGAAGCGACGATCCTGCGCCTGCGTTATGGCCTGGGAACGCCCGGCGGCGAGACGATGACGTTGAAGGAAATCGGCAAGGTCGTAGGCTTGACCCGCGAGCGTGTGCGCCAGATCGAGCAGGAAGCGTTGCGCAAGCTCTATGGCGTCATGAGCGATGACTGAACGTGCTGTGCCTCCGTCGCGAACGGATGAGCCGTTCGCGCGGGGCACGGGAGCCGCGCGCGACGCTCGTGTGACTCCGCTCGAGCCGCGACAGCGAGCGCGCGAAGGCACGCCGCTCTACGTGCATCTGCCGTTCTGCGCGGCGAAGTGCCACTACTGCGATTTCTTCTCGGTGCCGGCCGAAGGACATGATCGCGGCGCGATGATCGCGGCGATCCTGCGCGAAGCGGAGCTCTACGCGCCGCACGCGCCGCGCACGGTCTTCCTCGGTGGGGGAACGCCGTCCTTGCTCGACGCGGGCGAGCTCGCGCGTTTGCTCGACGGGCTCGAACGCATCACGGGCTTTCGCGCGTACGCGCGCGAGATCACCGCCGAGTGCAATCCCGAGAGCCTCGATCGCGACAAGGCGCGCGCGTTCCTCGATCTGGGCGTGAGCCGCCTCTCGATCGGCTTCCAGAGCCTGCACGACGAGGTGTTGAAGCTCTTCGGTCGCGTGCACAGCGTCGAGCAGAGCTTCCGAGCGTTCGACGCCGCGCGCGCGGCAGGCGTCGAGAACCTGAACGTCGACATGATCTACGCCGTGCCCGGCCAGTCGGCCGCGCAGTGGTCGACCGACCTGCAACGCGTGCTCGCGCTCGGCTCCGAGCATCTCTCGGCCTACAACTTGACCTTTGAAGAGGAAACGCTCTTCCGCCGCTGGCTCGACGAAGGACGACTCGCGCGGTCGCCGGAGGACGTGGAGCTCGAGCTCTTCGACGCCACGCGCGCGCTCACCGCCCGCGCGGGACTCGCGGCGTACGAGATCTCGAACTTCGCGCGCGCGAACCGCGAGTGCGAGCACAACCTCAACTACTGGCGCAACGGCGAGTACGCGGGCATCGGTCCTTCGGCGGTGAGCAAGGTGGGGGACGCGCGCTACGGAAACGTGAAAGCGATCTCGGCCTACCTGCGTCGCGTGAAGGACGGCGCCGATTCGCGCGCGTGGGAGGAATCTCCCTCGCCCGCAACGCGCCTGGCGGAAACCTGGTGGCTGGGCCTGCGCCTCGCCGAAGGCATCTCGCCCGCGCAGGCGCGTGAACGCGCGCACTTCACGCACGACGACTCGCCTGCTCTCGCGCTCGTCGAGCGCCTGGAGAACGACGGCGCGCGGACTGCCGCTCGGCGACTGGGTCGCGCGCCAGTTCCTGAGCGAGCTCGGCCGTCTCGACGACGCGCGTCCGCGCGCCGTCGCGCGCGGGCAAGACCTCCCTCCGTCGCGCACGGCCGACGCGCACGAACCGCGGACATGAGAGTGTGCGCTCACGGCGATCCACGGATCGCCGCTCGGTGACGCGCGCTGCGGCGAGCACGAACCCGTTCGAGTCCGTCCGCGACCGAGACCGCGCGGCGCTCGCGGACGAACCGTGCGACGATCGCGGCGCCAACCGCGCCAACGCGATCGCCTTTCGTGTAATCTCTCGCGCCGCCATCGCGCGCGCACAGCGCCGCGCCCACTTCGCTGCATGAGCTACGCCGATCGCCTCGACGACGCCGTCCAACGCCTCGGGAATCCGTGTCTGGTCGGTCTCGACCCGCACGTGGATTCGCTGCCGGAGGAATACGCGGTCGTGCGCGACGAGAGCGCCACGCGCAGCGAGCGTGCACGCGCGCTGGGGGACTTCTGCTGCTCGATGATCGAGCTCGTGCAGGGCCGCATTCCCGCCGTGAAGCCGCAGTCGGCGTTCTTCGAGCTCTTCGGCGCCGACGGCGCGCGCGAATGGGAGCGCGTCGTCGCGAGCGCGCGCGCCGCGGACCTGCTCGTCATCGGTGATGTCAAGCGCGGCGACATCGACAGCACCGCGCGCGCCTACGCACGCGCGTTCCTCGAGGGTCTCGACGCGCGCGACGCCGCGCACCGCTGCGATGCGATCACCGTCAACCCGTACCTCGGCGGTGATTCGGTGCAGCCGTTCCTCGAAAGCTGCTCGCGCGCGGGCGCGGGCATCTATGTGCTCGTGCGCACGTCGAACAAGGACGGCAAGCTCTTCCAGGATCACGGCTCGCCCGCGCTGTACGAGCGCGTCGCCGACTCGGTGGTGCAGTGGGGGAGCTCGCTCCTCGGCCACAGCGGCCTCTCGAGCGTCGGCGCCGTGGTCGGAGCCACGCATCCCAAGGAACTGAGTGCCCTGCGCGCGCGCATGCCGCGCACGCCGTTCCTCCTGCCCGGCTACGGTGCTCAAGGCGCGGGAGCGGCGGACATCGCCGGCGGATTCCTGCCCGGCGGACGCGGAGCGCTCGTCAACTCCTCGCGCGGGATCCTGTTCGCACACAAGCAGCCGGCGTACTCCCGTCTGCACTGGAAGGATGCGTCGCGTCACGCGCTCGACGCGATGATCGCCGAGATCCGCGCGGCGCTGGGACTGCGTTGAGCGCAAGCAGCCGATCGATTCGTCGTGCGCCGCCGCGCACGCGAGCGCGCCGCCATCCGGAAAACTGAGCCATGCTGCGAATGGAGCCTCTGCCGCTCGACGTGCTCGAGCTCTCGCCGCTCGCCCGCGAGGTCGCCGCGGGAACGCTGCGGCGTCCAGGTCTGCGCGTGCCGCGCAACGCGGACGAGCTCGATCCGCCTCCCGACGTCCTCGAGCCCGCCCAACGCGACGCGCTCGCTCGCGCTCTCGAGCAAGGGCTCGCGCCGCTCGAGCCGCACGTCGCCGTGCTCGACTCGCTGCGCTCGCTCGCGCAACCGCGCGCGTGCGCCGTCGTGACCGGCCAGCAGCCGGGCTTGTGCGCCTCGCCGCTCTACTCGCTCTACAAGGCGCTGCACGCCGTCCGTCTCGCGCGCCGCTTGAGCCAGGTGTGGGAGCGCCCGGTCGTGCCGCTCTTCTGGAACCACGCCGACGACCACGACGTCGCCGAAGTGCACCACCTGAACGTGCTCAACAAGAACCTCGACCTGCAGAAGGTCGGTCTCGCGGGTCTGGCGTCGGGACGCCAGATGCTCTCGCGCATCGTGCTCGACGACGAGCGGCATCGCCTGGGAGCCGTGCGCGCGCTGCTCTTCGATCTCGTGCGCGACTATCCGAACGGCGAGAGCGCGCTCGCCCTGACCATGCCGCGCAACGGAGAGACCCTGGCGCGCGCCTTCACGCGCGCGTTCACGGAACTGCTCGGTCCGCTCGGGCTCGTCGTGCTCGAACCCGATTGGATCCGCGCGTCGATGTCGCGCGAGCTCGTCCACATCGTCGGCTCGCAGCCGCTCGAGGCGCTGCGACGAGGCTCGCAGGCGTTGCGCGCGGCCGGCTTCGAGCCCGCGATCGACCCCGAGAGCGCCGCGCTGCTCTTCGCCATCGACGATCGCGGGCGGCGCGCGCTGCGGCCCGTGACGACCGAGCGCGGCCTCGAGTGGCGCTACGACGACGAGCAAGGTTCGCGCACCTCCGCCGAGCTCGCGGCGGAGATCGTGCTCGCGCCCGAGAACTGGTCGCCCGGCGCGCTCCTGCGTCCGCTCGTGCAGGATCGTTGCCTGCCCGTGGCCGCGTACATCGGCGGCTGGGGCGAGCTCGCCTATCACGCTCAACTGCCCGAGCTGCGCGAGGCCTGCTCGGTTCCCGCGACACCGTTCGTGCCGCGCGTCTCGATCACGCTCGTCGACCCGGAGACGCGCGTCGCTCTGCAGAAGATGGACGCGAGCGTGGCCGACGTTCTGCGCGCGCGCGGCGAGTTCGCGGCCGCCGATTCGAACGAGCCTCAACCGCCCGTGCTGGCGCGGATGCGCGAGCTCGGCGCCGAGTACGCGCGACGCCTGTCCGAACTGCGCGACGACGTCGACGCGCTCGATCCATCGCTGCCGGTGCTGCTCAAGCGCACCGTCGACCAGGTGCGCAGCTCGATCGAATCGCTGGCCGAGAAGACCGAGCGCGTGCACCAGAACAGGAGCGGCAAGGGCCGGCGTCACGAGCGGCGCGTGAACAACGCGCTCTTCCCGCGCGGGCAGGCGCAGGAGCGCGTGCTCGCGCCGCTCACGCCGCTCGCGCGCTTCGGCACGGACTGGGTGCACGCGCTGGCGGAGGAGCTCGATCCATTCGCCCTGCAGCACCTGGTCGTGCACCTCGGTCAGGACTTGGACGCCGATTGAGCGCGCATCGCTGCCGCGAGCGCTCAGGATCGCTGGAGACGAACGATGTTGGACAAGCTCGATGTTCTGGCCGTCGCGGCCCATCCCGACGATGCCGAGATCAACGTCGGAGGCACGCTGCT
Source organism: Planctomycetota bacterium (assembly GCA_044228975.1). Taxonomy (GTDB): domain Bacteria; phylum Planctomycetota; class UBA1135; order UBA1135; genus JADJNY01. Next base: position 26,641 of record JBGATX010000065.1, read on the forward strand.
CAAGCTCGCGCGCGCGGGCAAGCGCTGCGGCATCGTCGACCTGACGCGCGGCGAGATGGGCACGCGCGGCACGCGCGAGGATCGCGATCGCGAGACCGCCGCGGCGAGCCGCCTGCTCGGGCTCGCGGCGCGGCACAACCTCGAGCTGCCCGACGGCCGCGTGGAAGCGACGATCGAGGCGCGCGAGAAGCTCGCGTCGATCCTGCGTCGTCACGCGCCCGATGTCGTGCTCGCGCACCACGTCGACGACTTGCACCCCGACCACTCCTGCGCCGGACGCATCACGCGCGACGCGTGGTACCTCTCGGGCCTCGCGCGCCTGGCCGAACTCGCCGGCGACGCGCCCGCGCGTCGGCCCACGCGCCTCTACCATTTCATGGGCCACGTTCCGTTCACGCCGACCTTCGTGGTCGACATCGGCCCGGTGTGGGAAGCGAAGCTGGAGCTCGTGCGCTGCTACACGACGCAACTCGCGCCCGCCGGCGACGGCGATCGGGGACAGCACTTCCTCTTCGGCGCCGACATCCTGCAGCGCATGGAGACGCGCGCGCGCTTCTTCGGCGAGCGCATCGCCGCGCGCTTCGGCGAGCCGCTGCTCGCGCCCGGTCCGCTGCCCTGCTTCGATCCGCTGCTTTCCTGAGCGGGACGAGCGCACCGCGCGCTCGCTGAGCTCGCCGGCCGTCCGCGTCCCTCGCGCCGGGCGCAAGGCGGCCGTGCTGCGCGGCCCGCGCGCGCGAACGCCCATGGTCCGGAGCCAGCGCCGCCCGCGACGCCGGCGAACTGCGCGCCGAACTCCGCGACCTCACTTCGGACGCCTTCGGACCGGCTGCGCGCGCTTCGATCCCACCCGCGTTGGAGCTAGACTCCGCACTCGCCGGTTTCGGAGACGAGCGACATGCGACGCATCGCGATCATCAATCAAAAAGGCGGCGTCGGAAAGACGACCACGACCGCGAACCTCGGTGCGGCGCTGGCCGAGCAAGGCCGACGTGTCGTGCTCGTCGACATGGACGCGCAAGCGAACTTGTCGCTCTCGCTCGGCATCGAAACCGAATCGGGATCGCCGACGAGCTATTCCGTGCTCGTGGGCGAGTCGAGCTTCGCGCAGGCGCTGCGTGCGACGACGATGGAGCGCGTGTCGCTCGTCGCGAGCCACATCGATCTCTCGGGCGCGGAGCTCGAGCTCGCGGGCCAGATCGGCCGCGAGTTCCTGCTGCGCGACGCGCTCAAGACGTGGGAAGACGAAGAGCGCGCGAAGACGGGCCGCGCACCGGCCGACTACGTGCTCTTCGATTGCCCGCCGAGTCTCGGACTGCTCTCGATCAACGCGCTCGCGACCGCGGGCGAGGTGTTGATCACGCTGCAGACGGAATTCCTCGCGCTGCAAGGCATGAGCAAGCTCGTCGAGGTCGTGCAGCTCTTGCGCAAGCGCCTGAATCCCGAGCTCACGATCACCGGCATCCTGCCCTGCCTCTACGAGAGCCGTCTCAAGCTCGCGCGCGAGGTGCTGGGCGAGATCCGGCGCTATTTCCCCGGCCAGGTGTTTCCGATTCCGATCCGCGCCAACGTCAAGCTCGCCGAAGCGCCGAGCTACGGTCAGACGATCTTCCAGTACGCCCCCGACTCGATCGGCGCGATGGACTACCGCTGCGCCGCGCGCGAAGTGCTGCGCGCCGAAGCGCGCGATCGCGACACCGCGGCACTGCCGCCGTTCCGCGAGGAAGTGTTGAAGGGAACGTCGTACCAGGAGCTCGTCGCCAAGGCGCTCGAGCCCCTGCCCGCGCCCAAGGCCGCGCCGATCGCGAAGTCGCCCGCTCCACTTGCCGCAACGACGATCGACACGACGACAACCGTGGTACGCGAGACTCCGTCGAAGCCGCCTCCCGCCGGGAAGGCGCTGGCCGTGGCGTCCGCGCCGGTGCGCGACCCCGCAGCTGCGCCGCCGCGGTCGAGCGCGAAGCACGCGGCCGCGCGCGCGAGCGAAGTCGCCGCTCCGCCCGTCGTCACGCCGCCGCGCGCGCCCGCTCCGCCCGCCAAACCCGCGCGCAAGCGCGTCGTCGCACCCGCGCCGATCGCGCAGTCTCCCGCGAAGCCTTCGTCGACGCCGAAGTCCAAGAGCGCGGTGACGACGCCCGAACGCGTCGAGAAATCGAGCTCCGCTCCTGACGCGAGTTCGACGCAGCCGTCGAAACCGCTGCGCGCGACGAAATCAGCGCTGTCGAGCGCGCCGAGTTCCTCCACCGTCACGCCGACGCTCGCTCCGGTCAACTCGCCGGCTGCGGAGCCTGCGCCCGCGAGAGCGAAGGCCGAGAAGCGCGCCA
>JBGATX010000066.1:0-29284 GCA_044228975.1 Planctomycetota bacterium
CTGCTCCGACAACTCTCGAAACGTCAGGCCCTGCCGCTCACGCCGGGCCAGCATCCCTCGCATCTCTTCGCGTCGTTCCATGCCGACGATCGTCGCGTTTCCACCGTCGACTTCCAGGCGGGGTCAGCGTGACGGATACGGTGATCGCGCGCGCGACCGTTTCGGTGGTGCGCGCCATCAGCGGGCTGTTCCTTGCCATTCGTTCGCACTGACGGCATGCTATCAACCTGGTCGCCAGACACTCTGCCCCCAAAGGCGTCGCGTCTCTTCCGTGAGGACAACTGCATCATGCTGCTCGCTCGACAGTGTGTACTTCTCGTTATCTTCAGCAGCCTAGGCACTGCAAACCCCCATCGCAACTCCGGCCCGCAATCCCCGGATTCACAACTACCGGAGGACTGCCGCGCGGAACTTCGACGACTTGCTTCTGCGAAGTCTGTACTCCTTGCTGCCATGCAGATGGAAGCCAAATCCGCGCTCGAGACCGTCGACGCGAAGCTGACTGATGCTAGGGACAAAGGCGATAGAGTCACATACGACAAGTACGAAGCGCAGATCGTGCTTTTCAAGAAGGATGGGGCATGGCCGGCTGCAGCAGGCAAGCAGTCTAGATCTGCGCTTGACCCCATCAAACAAGCATTCCGCGACGCCAGAGACGTTGTCTTCCGCAAGGGTTGCCGAGAACTCGACAAGGCACTTGAGCAGCAACAACAGTTCATGACTACCACGTCGTTCGCAGCTCCATTGACGGACCTACTTCCTAGCGCAACCGTTGGCACGGCTAGTAGTGATTGGCAGCGGACGCCCGCAGGACTTGTGAGCCCCAAGTCAGAAGAGCAGGCGAGGGCCACGAATCTGCGATTCGATGTCGCGCTGCCTTCGCAGTGCCTCCTGGAGATCGAGGCGACATCAGAAACTGGGGGCCATATGTCCCTCATGCTGGAGGACAGGCAATTTGGAGCAGTTGGTATCGACATCCCGCTAAATGACAGCAAGTCCGAGCCAACCGCGATTCGTGTGATTATCTCCAACAAGTACCGCTGCGTCGAACTGCAATCCGGCGAGCTACTGCTGACGGAGAACAACGCGGATGCTCAAGAGACAAGCGAGGTGCCCAGTTGTGCCATCGGCGCGACAGGCCCGAACGGCATCCTTATCGTGTCCGCACGAGCCAGGCCAATTCGCCCGTTCGGTGAGGCACAACCGCGTGATACAACGAAGAACTCCAGACCTGAACCTGAGAAAAAGCGCCAGCCCAGAGCGATGGACTTGCTACTTGCTGGATCGATCTGGGAGTGCGAGGGAACAGCTACAAACAATAGCTCGCGATCGATTAGCTACATGTGGATAAAGTCGTTTGACGGAAAAGAACTAGTCACGAGCGCCTGGGCAGTTAGAGCACGTCCTAAAACCCATGAGCTTGCTGGAATGCGATCAGACCGCAAGCGAGCTGAACCATGGCGAGGTAGTGGGTCGCTTTGCGTTCCCATCTGATGAGCAGGCCACGGAATCGATTGTGCCAACTGTTCGTGCGTTCGACGACCCAGCGCCGCGGCTTGCCGCGTGCGCATCCGATGAGCGGCGGCTCGCCTCGACGGCGGATGTGCGGAACGATGCCACGCCCTCGGACGGCGGCCTCGCAATCGGCGTAGTCGTAGCCCTTGTCCAAGCACAGGTGAAGGGGACGATGTGGTCCAAACAACCCGCGAAGCACCACGGCGTCGAGCGCAGCACCGACCATCCACTTGTCGTGGACATTCGCAGCCGTGATGAGCACGGACAGAGGAACGCCCCGGCCATCCGTCAAGACGTGCCGCTTCACGCCGAGTTTCCCCCGGTCCGTCGGGTTCGGGCCCGTGTCGACCCCCCTTTTGGTGCCTTCGCCATGGCGCTGTCCAGCGATGCGAAGTCCCACTTGATACCGCGTCGCTTGTCGTAGTACCGGAGCAGCTCTTGGTGGACCTTCGCGAACACGCCCGCACGAATCCACTGCATCATGCGCAGGTGGCACGTCGAGCCCGAGCCGAAGTCCACGGGCAGCGCCTTCCACTGGCACCCCGTGCGCACGCGGTAGAGAATGCCCGCGAACGCGACCCGATCAGGCACACGCGGCCGACCACCCTTCGGCTTGTCGGGCTCCGGTGGGATGAGAGGCTCTATGCGCGACCAGAGGTCGTCGGGTACGTCGAAGAAGTCCTTGGGCATGGACCGCACAAGAGCATATCCGCGACTGCATTAACAGAGGTTTTAGGACGTGCTCTTAGCTACAACTCTGGATCCAGCGAGGCCCTATGGAGGTTTGACGGAAAAGACAAATTCGATCTAGTCTCTAACAAGGTCGTTTTTGGCGGACCAGTGGGCAAACAGGGCGGACTACTACCAAGTGACTCAGCGACCATGACAATCACGTCTGATGAATTGTCAATCGCCGGGAAGTTCACATCCAACAATAAGCAAGAGTCATACACCTCCCGCTGCAGGAGGCTGGTTGTTGGTCGATAGGTGGCACGTCGTGCTTGCGCGAGTCCCCCTGCACTTCTCGTCGCGCTCGCCAACAGAGTCTAGTTCACGTGCTGGAGCGGGCCACAGGACGAAGGGGGCAGGAACCGTTCACGCGTCAGAGATCACTGAACCGTATTCCGGGCCTGTCTTGTCGACCAAAACGCGTCTCGTAGGCCTGCGAAAGGCGTCGGTACAGCACGACCGCGCGGGCTCGTTGTCGTCTGGGGCTTGGTCTATTCGGTTCGTCGCCGCTGATTTCCAGTTCGGGGACGCCGGGACGTATTTGAACTTTATCGGCGCTTGGCGCGGATGCGGCCCCGCCATCGAGTCCGTGTGTTCCGGCGATGGTCTCTTGAGCAACTGCCCGTGCTCGAATCGCGGTTCACCGGGTTTCGGTTGCGCGTGGTCGGGCAGCGCGCAGGGATCATGGCTCGTCCCCAGCGGCGCCACGAATCCCGACACGCTCGTGCTCACGGCCTACTCGATGCCGACCACCGCGATGGGCACGATCTTCCTGAAGGGTGACCAGTTCGCGACGGCGGGCATCGTCTGCGGCGACGGCCTGCGCTGTGTCGACGGCCAGATCATCCGGCTCGGCACGAAGCAGAACTCGGGTGGCTCGGCCCAGTTCCCCGGACCCGGCGACGCGTCGATCTCCGTGCGCGGCGGCACGTTGCCAGGCAGCGGAGAGGTCGCCTACTACCAGACCGTCTTCCGCAACGCCGCGTCCTTCTGCACGCCCGCAACGTTCAACATCACCAACGGCATTCGCGTCGTGTGGTAGGCGCGAAATTCGACGTCAGAGCATCGACACCGGATCGACGTCGATCGTCACGCGCGTGTTCGCGTGTTCTTCGGCGAAGGCGAGCAGGAGAGAGCGCGCGCTCGTCAGCCCCGCGTTGTTCAGCGGCGACTTGATCAACAAGTGCTGTCGATGCCGTCCGCGCAGCTGCGCGATCGGGGCTTCTGCCGGACCGAGCACGCTCGTGCCGAGCTCGCTCGCGCGCTCGCGCAGGCGCGCGGCGCACGCGGCGGCGACGTCGTGCACGCGGCCGAGATCCGAGTCCTCCAAGATCACGCGGATCAAGCGGCCGTGCGGCGGATAACCGAGCTCGCGCCGCAGGCGGTTCTCCTCGGCGACGAAGCCTTCGTAGTCATGCTTCGCGGCGCACACGATCGCTGGATGCGACGGCGTCGTGGTCTGGATCACGATGCGGCCCGGCAGCGCTCCGCGTCCGGCGCGTCCGGCGACCTGCGCGAGCAATTGGAACGTGCGCTCCGCGGCGCGGAAGTCGGGCAGGTGCAGCGCGCTGTCGGCCGAGATGATGCCCACCACCGTCACGCGCGGGAAATCGAGACCCTTGGCGATCATCTGCGTGCCCACGAGGACATCGATCTCGCCCTTGCCGAAGCTCTCGAGCACGCTTTCGTAGTCCTGCCGGCGCAGCATCGTGTCCGAGTCCATGCGCCGCACGCGCGCTTCGGGCAGCAGCTGTTGCAGCACGAGCTCGACGCGCTCGCTGCCCGCGCCGAGGTAGTGCACGAGCGGCGCCGTGCACGTCGGACACGCGCGCGGCGGCTCCTGCTCCTCGCAACAGGAGTGACAGACGACGCGGCGGATGCGCTTGTGGAAGGTGAGCCCGACGTCGCAGTCCTTGCAGCGCAACGTCTCGCCGCAGGCCTGGCACCACAAGGTCGGCGAGAAGCCGCGGCGGTTGAGGAAGAGAATCGACTGCTCGCGCCGCTCGAGCGCGCCGCGCAGGAGCTCGCGCAGGTGGCGCGAGAAGAGCACCGGCTGACCGCCTTCGCGCTTCTCCTCGCGCAGATCGACGATCGTCACCGGCGGCAGAGTTCCGCCGCTGACGCGCGAGCGCAGGTGCAGGTGCTCGTAGCGTCCGTTGCGCGCATGGTGCCAGCTCTCGAGCGACGGCGTCGCGCTGCCCAGGATGCACACCGCGTTCGCGCCCTGGGCGCGCATCACGGCGACGTCGCGCGCGTGGTAGCGCGGCGGGCCTTCCTGCTTGAACGACGGCTCGTGCTCCTCGTCGACGACGATCACGCCGAGGTGCGCGACCGGCGCGAAGACGGCCGAGCGCGCGCCGACGACGACGCGCCGCTCGCCGCGCTGCACCGCGAGCCACATCGCGCGCCGTTGAGCGTCGGTCATGCCGCTGTGCAGCACCGCCACCGCGCCGAAACGCGAGCGGAACCAGCCCACGGTCTGCGGCGTGAGCGCGATCTCGGGCACGATCACGATCGCGCCGCGGCCCGCGGCGAGCGACTCCTCGATGGCGCGCAGGTAGACCTCGGTCTTGCCGCTGCCCGTGACGCCTTGCAGCAGGAACGTGCGCGAAGTGCGCGCGGCGAGCGCTTGGCTCATGGCCGCCAGGGCCTTGGTCTGGTCGGTCGAGAGCTGCGCCGGACGCACGCGCTCCGTCGCCGACGGCGCGTCGTCGAAGGGATCGACGTCCGCGATCACCTGCTTCACCTGCGCCCAGCCGCGTTTCACGAGCGTGCGCGCGACGCCGTCGCCGACGTTGAGCTTGCGGCAGATCGCGCGCAGCTCGACCGGCTGGCCGAGATCGCGCAGCGCACGCAGCAGTCGAAAGGCGCGCGGCGTCTGCTTCTCGAGCTGCGCGAGCTGCTCCGCGTCCGGCTCGCCGAGCGTGGAGAGCTGCGTCACGCGCCGCGCGGAGGTCTCGCGCTTCAATGCCGAGGGCATCACGGCCGCCAGCGCTTCGCCCCAGGAGCAGGCGTAGTAGCTCGACATCCAGCGCGTGAGCGCGAAGAGATCGGCGTCGATGCGCGCCTCGGTGTCGAGCACGGCGGCGATCGAGCGCAGCTTGCCCTCGGGCACGGAGGTCGACTCGCGCACCAGCGTCACGATGCCGACCTCGCGGCGCGGGCCGAACGGCACGGCGACGCGCACGCCGGGCGCGATCTGCGCGCGCAGCGCGAGAGGCACCGCGTAGGTGAACTCGCAGCGCAACGGCCGGTTCACCGCGACGTCGACGTAGAGACCGTGGTCGAGCTCCGGCGCGGGCTCGATGCGCTTGCGTTTCGCGGGCGCGACCGGCTCGGGCGCGTCCTCCGGGAACAACGACGCGGTCGTGGGACGCTTCACGCGCCACCTCGATGCGCGGCTCGCGGGCCGCTTGCGCTGCGTTGTTGCTCCATGGGCACCAGGGTTCGGTGGGTCGGCGTGTTCGGGCGGGCGGGCGAGGGTGCGGAGCGCGCGCCGCGTCTCACGCGCAGCCGCACGGCGTCGCGCGGCAGCGCGGACATCCCTCGCCGTACTTCTTGCGCGCCGCCGCCTCGAGATCGATGCCCGACATCGACGCGAGCGTCGAGAGCCAGGCGAGCACGTCGGCGAACTCGCCCTCGAGCTCCTCGCGCTTGTTGCGCCGCAGCGCGCGCGTCAGCTCGCCGACCTCCTCGCAGAACCACATGTGCGTCCCCGAGAGCCCGCGCGCGCTGTCGCGAGCGTAGTAGATGGCCTCGATCGTCTTCTGGAACTCGGCGATGCGCATGCGGTGAGGAGCAGACGTTGGAAGACCAGGGAGAGGCGCGCGCGATCGCGCGCCGGGCTCACGCGCGGCGCGAGAGCGCGACGAGCGAGATGTCGTTGGGGAAGGGCGTGCCGGCGGCGTACTCCTCGAGCGCGGCTTGCACCGACGCGAGCTGCTTCTCGATCGGCGCGCCGGAGTGCTGCAGCACGAGTCGGTAGAAGGCCTTTTCGCCGAGCTCGGCGTCCTCGGCGTTCTTCACTTGCACCGCGCCCGTCGTCGAAAGGATCACGCGATCGCCGGGCTCGATCGGGATCTTCTGCACCTGCAGCGTGCGATCGAACACCGGGCCCTTGTCGAAGCCCAGCGCGATGCCCTCGGGGTGAACGACACGGATCTTCTTGTCGGCAGCGGTGTAGCGGATGATCGGGAGCTTGTGCCCGGCGCTCGCGACCGTCGCCGTGCCTTCGCGCGGATCGAGCAGCGCGTAGACCGCCGTGGCGAACATGCCGCGTCGCACGTCGCGCGCGAGCAGTCGGTTGACGCGCGAGCGCGCGCCGGCGATGTCCTCGTCGCTGCGCGAGAGCTCGACGCGCAGGTAGGAGCGAGCGATCGCGCCGATCAACGCACCGGGGATTCCGCGGCCCGAGACGTCGCACACGAGCAGGCCGACGCGGCCGTCGGCGTGCTCGATGAACTCGTGGAAGTCGCCGCCCGGCGTCGGCGAGTCGACGTGCAAGGCGGCGACGTCGTAGCCGGGCACGCTGGGCGTCGATTGCGGCAGCAGCGCCTCGCGCACTTCGCTCGCGACGCCGAGCTCGCGCTCGCGCGTGCTGAGCTCGAGCTGCGCCGCCTGCGCGCTCTCGAGGTTGCCCGCCATGCGGTCGACGGCCTTCGCCAGCGAGAGGATCTCGCCTCCCGCTCTCACGCGCGTGCGGTGGCGCAGGTCGCCGGCGGCGATCTGGTTGATGTCGGAGATCAGGAGCTCGAGTGGCCGCGACACGCTGCCCGCGACCATCCACGCGACGAGCGCGCCGACGACGATCACGCACACGGTGACGGCGATGATCATGCCGAGCAGGCCTTCACCCGCGCGCTCGCGCGTCCCCGCGTTGACGTACAGCGGCGGCTTCACGTCCTTGTACATGTAGACATAGCCTTCGGTCTTGAAGTTCGGGCCGAAGACCGCGTTCCAGCGCTTGACGGAGGTCCCTTCGAACTCCTTGGCCGTGCCCTGGATCGTCTGCGCGTCGTCGCTGGGCTGGTCGCGCTGCGGCAGCCCCTGGATCTCGCGCTTGAACTGTTCGTAGTAGCGCTCCTGGATCGGACCTTGGACCGAGACCGCTTCGACGAAGGCGCTCTCCTGGATCTCCGCGGCCTTGCGCACGACCCACGAGTAGAGGAACGCTCCCGCTCCGAGCATCACGACCGAGAGCGCGATGCTCATCGAGACCGAGAAGCGCGTTCCGTTAGTGGATCCCGAGATCTTGTGTTCGGGCTCTTTATTTGGCTTGGCAATGGTTGTGATTCCCGAGCAGGTCCGCTCAACTATCGCTGGGCACGGTCCAGGTCGCGTCGATCCACTGGCGCGCGGCGATCATGATCGCCAGGCCCCACAATCCGGCGAAGACGTCGTCGAGCAGGATGCCATGGCCGCCGGGCAGGCGCTCCATCGCCCTGGCGGGCGGCGGCTTGACGATGTCGCACACGCGGAAGACGAAGAAGCCGACGATCAGCGCCACGAGGCTCGGCCCGCGCGTCCAGGCCATCGTGATCAGGTAGCCGATGACCTCGTCCATCACGAAGATGCCCGGGTCCTTCTTGCGCGCGTAGCCTTCGGCCCACGCGCCCAGCGGCGCGCTGATCGCGTAGAGCACGACGCACGCCGCGAGCGACCACCACAAGTAGTACTCCGTGTCGCGCAGGAGCCACGCGATGAGCACGCCGCCGAGCGTGCCGACCGTGCCCGGCGCGAAGGGCGAGCAGCCGAGGAAACCGCACGAGACGATGGCGAGCTTGATGCGGTTCACGGCGCTCCTTCGAGGATCAAGCGGCGCGTCTTGACCAGGTAGATGACGCACGAGCCGATGGAGGTGATCAGCGTCGACCAGACGAAGACGCGCGCGACCTCCGACCAGAAGTGGAATGCGTCGGGCGAGAACTCGAAGGCGAACATGCCCACGACGATGCCCACCGCGAAGCACTGCGTGAACATCTTGAGCTTGCCGAACCAGTCGGCGGGGAGCTCCATGCCGCGGCTCTCGACGTAGCCGCGGATGGCGGTCACCAGGAACTCGCGCGCGAGGATCACGACCACGATCCAGGCCGGGAACCAGGGCTGCGACCAGGGCATGACGGCCAGGAACACCATCGCGCCCATGACGAGCACCTTGTCGACGAACGGATCGGCGATGCGCCCGAAGGCCGTGACCAGGTTGTTGCGCCGCGCGAGGTAGCCGTCGAGCACGTCCGACAGCGAGGTGGCGATGAAGAGCCAGAAGGCGAGGCGCAGCAGCGACCGATCTCGCTCGATCTCGATGCCGGTGCGCTGTCCGTGCAACGCGAAGATCACGAACAACGCCAACGATCCGAGAAAGCGCAGCGCTGTGATCCGGTTCGGCCAGTGCTGAAAGACTCCCATCACCGCTCGCGTCGAAGGGCGGCGCGACACACGAGGTTCGACTCGCGATCGACGTCTTCGACGCGCGCCATGATGCAATCCCCCACCGCCGCGCGCGAGCCGCGCACGACCGCGATCAGGTCGACCTCGGGCGCATCGAAGGCCGGACGTCCGACGACGCTGCGGGCCTCGGGTTGGCTCTCGTCGACCAGGATCTCGACCTCCTTGCCGATCAGGGAGCGCTGGCTGGCGCGCAGGACCTCGTCGCGCGCGTCGATCACGGCCTGGTAGCGCGCTTGCGCGACGTCGGCGGGGACGCGATCGGGCAGATCGAAGCCCGGCGTGCCCTGCTCGGGCGAGTAGGTGAAGGCGCCGAGGCGCCCCAGACCGTACTCGCGCACGAGCTCGACGACCTGAGCGGCGTCCGCATCGGTCTCGCCCGGGAATCCCATCAGGACCGTCGTGCGCAGCGTGATCCCCGGCAGATCCGAGCGCAGGCGGTCGAGGATCGAGCGCACCTGCTCGCCGCTGCCGGCGCGGCGCATCGCGCGCAACACCGGCGTCGCGGCGTGCTGGATCGGGATGTCGAGGTAGGGCACGACCGTCGGATGCGCGCGCATGACCTCGAGCAGTCGCCAGGGGAAGCGATTGGGGTACGCGTACATGACGCGCACGCGCTGCACGCCCTCGACCTGCGCGAGAGCTTCGACGAGATCGGGCAGCTCCTGCCCCTGATCGCGGCCCCAGGCGGTCGAGTCCTCGGCGACGAGCACGAGCTCGCGCGTGCCGCCGGCGACGAGGTCGCGCGCTTCGTCGACGATCGCGGCGAGCGCCTTCGAGCGGTGCTTGCCGCGGATCGAAGGGATCGCGCAGAACGTGCAGGTGTGGTCGCAGCCGTGCGAGATGCGCAGGTAGGCGTAGGAGCGCGGCGTCGAGACCAGGCGAGCGCCTTCGCGCTCGGGAGCGCGCTCGAGCGGGCCTTCGAGGTAGCGAGGAACCGCCCGGCCGGCCGTGATCTCGCGCACCGAGCGAGCCAGCGCGCGGTAGTCGGAGATCTCGGCGAAGAGGTCGACGCCGGGGAACTGCGCCTCGAGGTCGTGCTTGTAGCGCTGGACGAGGCAGCCGGCGACGACGACGCGCTGGATGGTGCCGCGCTTCTTCTGCGCGAGCAGGTCGCGGATCGCCGTCTCGGACTCCTCGCGCGCCGCGCCGATGAACGAGCAGGTGTTCAGCACGACCGTGTGCGCGTGCGCCGCGTCGTCCGTGATCATCAGGCCCTCCTCGGCGAGACGCCCGAGGATCAGCTCCGAGTCGATGAGGTTGCGCGCGCAGCCGAGGTGCACGAGCGAGACGAGGGCGGGGTCGGTTTTCACGGGTCGAGGACGGGGCTGGGCGGAGAGGTCGCGACGCGAGCGGGCCGGCAGGCGGCGGGACAAACGAATCGCGCGGGCTTTCGGCCCGCGCGAGTGCTTCAGGCGCGCGACGTCAGAAGGCTCGCGGCCACGGTTCGAGGCTGATCGAGCTCAGCTCACGGCCACCTTCCCGAGCCATTGTTCGCGGGTCAGGAGTATATCGCGGCGCTGTCCGCCGAGGTACGGCCCGAGCAGGCCCATGTCCTGCAGCTCGTCGAGCACGCGGCAGGCGTCGTCGAACTCCATCGAATACTGCCGTTGCAGCATCGAGACGGCGACGCGCTTGCGATCGATGAAGAGGCAGCCGATCTCCGCCAGGAGCGCGGAGCGTTCGCTGGTGCGCGCCGCGGCGGGCGTGCGTCCGGCCGCGAGCGTTCGCTCCGCGCTGGCGGGCGCCGCGTGCGGCACGAGCACGACATCGCGCTCGGTGGTGCTCTCCCTGGAATCGCCAGCGGGTTCCTCGGGCTCGGTGTCGAACAACGCCGAGCGCGGTGCGGCGCGGGCGCCGCGGCCGCGGCGTTCAGGCTGTCGAAGTCGGCTGCGCGGGCGTGCGCGCGCGTTTCGGTGCTCGCCGTGGCGCTCTCCTTCGGCGGCGACGTGTCGGCGAGACGCGCGCGAGCGGCGGCGTTGAACGACGCGAGCTCGGACGCGAGGTCGCGCGGCTCCTGCGCACGCGCCTCCGCGGCGGCGACGAGCTCGAGCAGCTCCTCGTCGGGCTCGCCCGCCGATTCTCGGCCGAGCTTCGTCGTCGGCAGCGCCGCGCGCTCGAGCCGCGGCGACCGGCTCACGCTCCAGCTCGTCCTCGTCCTCGGTTTCCGTCTCCCAGGCGGGCTCGACGGGCGAGAGCGAAGGCGCGTCGGTGCGCGCGGCGGGTTCGAGCGCGTCGTCGAGCTCGCTCTCGTCGTTCGCGTCGTCCTCGAGGTCGTCCCCGAGGTCCTCCTCGGCGAGCGCCGCGTCGAGATCGTCCTCTTCCTCGAAGTCCTCTTCCTCGAAGTCCTCGTCCTCGGCGTCCTCCTCGTCGTCGTCTGCTTCGTCGAGCTCCTCGTCCTCGCGCGCGGCGATCGGCTGCGCGAGAGGCTCCTCGAACTCGGCTTCGAAGACCTCGTCGAGGTCGTCGCCGGTCGCGGCATCGACGTCCTCGTCGATCTCGTGCATCACGGCGCGTGCGATCGGGCGCGCGGGCAGGTCGAGCTCGTCGTCAGCGTCGTCCGTCGTGACTTCGACCGTCGTCGTCACGGACGCGACGATCGGACGCGGCGGCGAGAGCTCGTCCAGGAACTCGTCGTCGCCCACGACGATCGGCGCGGCGTCGCTCGACGGCGCGGGCTCGGACTTGCGCAGCGCTTCGACGAGCGTCAGCGGCGTGCCGTAGGCGTCCACGGGCTCGTCGGCGGCGTCCTCGAGCAGCGAGGAACCTTCCCAGCTCGGTCGCGGCGGCTCGTCGGCCGCGAGCGTCGCGTCGTCCGCGTCGAGCACGGGATACCGATCGTCCGTGGTCGGTTCTTCCTCGACTTCCGGGTTCGAGAGCGCGCGCGGAACGTCGCTCGGGATCGGACGCGCGGCTTCGAGAGGCTTCACTTCGGACGCGCCGACGTCGCGCCGCGCGCCCGGCGCCGTCCAGCGGTACGCGCTCGCGCCCGCGATCGCCGCCGCCGTGGAGCCGGGGGCCGGCGCGACGTTCGATTTCGCCGCGGGAACTTCGATCGGCCGCGCGCCGGGGGGAATCTCGCCCTTGCGGCGCACGTCCTCGGGATACGGCGAAGGCGGCGGCGCGTGCACGAGCGGCTTGGCGCGCGCCTGCGCGAGCGCCTGCTGGATGTCATCGGGCAGGAGCGCGCGCGCTTCGTCCATGCTCACGCCGTCGTCGGCGGTGTCGAGCGCGACCTCGCGATCGGGATTGCGCACGCTCATCGGCTCCTCGTCGGGCAGCTCGCCCGGACGCAGCCACACGAACCACAAGCTCGCGGCGACGATCAAGGCACCGACGAGCGCGCCGAGCGCCACGTGCACGCGCGCGACCGTCCCGCCGATCAAGTCGCCGAAGAGACCACCGGCGGCGACCGAGAAGGCGCCGCACACGACCGAGAGCCCGAGCGCGACGAGGAACCCGCCGACGACGTGCCGCCACGGAGGCAGCGCCGCGCGGTTGAGGAAGATCAGCGCGCCGAGCACGGCGACGATCACGTTGAACAAGAGGCTCGGCAGCGCGCCGATCGACTGCACCCACAGCGCGGCGAGCTTGACGACGAGGCGCGTCGACTCGGGCTCGATGCCCGAGAGCAGCGCTTGCGCCACGAGCACGCCGTTCAGGGTGCCGAACACGAACAGGCCGATCCCCAGCCCGTCGCTCTTCATTTCGAAATCACGCTTCGTCATCGGTGGCTTCCTGCGCGGTCACGGAGTCGGGGGTCGGCCCGTGGGCCTCTTCCCATTGCTCGAGCGTCATCATGAGCTCGCGCGACTTGCTGCCCTTGTGCGGGCCGAGAATGCCTTGTTCACTCATGATGTCGATCAAGCGCGAGGCGCGCGTGTATCCCACGCCGAGCGCGCGTTGCAGCAGGCTCGCCGAGCCGCGTTTCGATTTCAGGATCACGCGCACGGCTTGATCGAAGAGGTCGTCCTCTTCCGGACCGGAGCCCGACATCTCGCCCGGCTGGCGTGAGCCGGTGGAGAGCTGCACGAGCTCCTGGCTGAAGTTCGGCGCGGAGTGCTGGCCGACGAACTCGACGATCTTCGTCAACTCGCCGTCCTCGACGAGCGCGCCTTGCACGCGGCGCAGCTTGCTGCCGCCCGGCGGCAGGAAGAGCATGTCGCCGTTGCCGAGCAGCTTCTCCGCTCCCATGTCGTCGAGGATGACGCGGCTGTCGACCTTGCTCGCGACCTGGAACGCGATGCGCGTCGGCAAATTGCCCTTGATCACGCCGGTGATGACGTCGGTCGACGGACGCTGCGTGGCGACGATCACGTGGATGCCGGCGGCGCGCGACTTCTGCGCGAGACGCGTGATCGCCTGCTCGGCCTCCTTCTTCGAGGTCGCCATCAAGTCGGCCATCTCGTCGACGACGACGACCATGTACGGCAGGTGGCGCGGCGTGCGCTCGTCGTCCCAGTTCGCACCGAGACGCTGCTTGAGGCCTTCCTCGCCCAGCGCGTTGTAGCCCTTGACGTTCTTGACGCCTGCGTCCTTGAAGAGCTCGTAGCGCCCTTCCATCTTCTCGACCGCCCAGAGCAGCACTTGCGTCGCCTGGCGCGCGTCGGTCACCACCGGACACATCAGGTGCGGCACGGTCGCGAACATCTGCAGCTCGACCATCTTCGGGTCGATCAGCACCATCTTCACGTCGTGCGGCGAGCGCGTGAGCAGCAAGCTCGCGAGGATCGTGTTGATGCACACCGACTTGCCCGAGCCGGTCGTGCCGGCGATCAGGAGGTGCGGCATGCGCGCGAGATCCTCGACGATCGGTCCGCCTTCGGCGTCCATGCCGAGGAAGAGCGGCAGCGCCATCGCCTTGGGGTCGTAGGCGCGCTGGTTGACGAGCTCGCTGATGCGCACGACGCGGCGCTTGGCGTTGGGCACCTCGATGCCGATCGTCTCCTTGCCCGGGATCGGCGCGATGATGCGCACGCTCTGCGCGCGCAACGCGGCGGCGATCTCCTGGCTGAGCTGCGTGACCTTGTTCATGCGCGTGCCCTGCGCGACGGTGAGCTCGAAGAGCGTCACGGCCGGGCCGACCTGCGCGGCGACGACCTCGGCTTCGACGCGGAAGCTCGCGAGCGCGTTCTGCAGCTTCAGCGCGCACGTCTCGAGGAAGGCGTCGTCGATGCCCTGGTTCGTCTCGGGCGGGATCAGGAGATCGAGCGGCGGGAAGATCCACGGGCCTTTGGGCAGCGCGAAGGTCTCGTACTCGCGCTGTCCGCCGCCGACCTGCGCGCGCACGGGCGGCTTGATCGTCAGCGGCGCGGGGACGACGCGCTCGACGAGATCTTCGTCGGAGTCCGCGTCGAGTGCCGCGTCGGTCTCGTCGTCGCCCTCGTCCTCGTCCGCGACGCCCTTCTTCTTCGCGGCTGACTTGCCGGCGGGCTTCGAGGAGCTCGAGTCGTCGTCCTCCGCGGCTTCGTCGTCGTCCGCGTCTTCCTCGTCGAGCTCCGCCAGCTCCTCCGCGGTCGGATCAGGATAGTCCTCGTCCTCTTCGAGCTCTTCCTCGATCTCCTCTTCGATCTCGTCCTCGTCGACCTCGGGCGGATCGCCCTTCTTGCGCCGCTTGCGCGGAGCGGTGGCCGTGCCCGCGAGCGCTCGAGCTTCGTCGTCGTCGAGTCCGACCCCCGCTCCCGAAGCTCCCGCGATCGCCGGACGCAGCCCTTCGCCGAGATCGGCGCCGCGCAGGAAGTTCCACAGGCCGCGCGCTCCGGTCTTGCCGCGCGCGACGAGCGCCGCGACGAAGCTCTCGCCGCGCTTCTCGCGCCGTTCGGCGAACCACGTGCGCGCTGCGACGAGCGCGGAGTAGAAGCCCATCTCGGTCGCGAGCATGAACGAGACGAGCATCAGCACGAGCAGCACGATCGAGAGCCCGGCCGTGCCGAACTTCTCCTCGTAGAAGGGGCTCGTCTGCAGCGCGAGGTAGCCGCCGGGGCCGTAGGGCAGGCGCGCGCTCACGCCTTCCTGCCAGCCGGGGACGCTGATGTCGGGGCCGAAGGCGAGCTGCTGGAACTGCGCCGTCGAGAGCAGGAAGAGCACAGCACCGAAGACGCGCAGCATCGGCAGCGACACGGGTCGCGCACTGATCAGCACCGCGCCCCACACGAGTCCGAGCACGACGCCGAAGTACGCCGAGAGCCCGATGGCGCAGAAGGCGCCGTTGGCGATGTACCAGCCGACCTGACCGGCCCAGTTGTGCCCGCGCGCACCCGGATCGTGGTAGGGCGCGTAGAAACTGACCAGCGCGATCAGCGAGAAGAGCGAGAAACCGACCAGGCACAGGCCTTTGATCTCGCGCAGATGCCCCGCGGTCGCGTCGTCGATCGGCGGACCGAACACGAAGCCGCGCACGCCACGCGCGATGCGCGCGAGCAGTCCGCCGCCGCGCGACGCCTCCGCATCCACCTTCGATGATCTCGAAACCTTGCCCGCGCTGCGCGCCATAGCACCCCTCACGGACGCGGAGATGGACCTCGCGCGCCCGACGATCGTCCTCGAGAGCCCGGACGGCGGAACTGGCGCGCTACGCAAGCACGCCAGGACCCCTCGAAACGGCCGGATCGAGCCGGGGCCGTCGTAGCAAATCGAGTGAGCCGATCCAAGGGCGAGGCCCGGCGTGTCGCGCTGCGCGCGAAGGCAGGCCTCGTGCGTTCCAAAGCGCTCCGAGAGCCTCGAAACCGCGCGCGACGCGAGCGAGAACGAGTCCGCCGCAGCGCTCAGCGCCGGCGAGGCGCGCGCGACTTCGTGCGGTCCGCCGCGACGGAGAGAGAACGCGCGGTGTCGCGCGCCAGAAGCGACGCGAGGTCGATCAGGGCGCGCGCCACCTCGTCCTTGTTCCGCTCGCGGAGTTCGGACCGCGAGCCGTCCGCGCCAAGGATGACCACCGACGTCCGACGCGCCCCGAGCGCCGGCGGGCCGTTGAGCACGATGAAGTCGGCTCCCTTCTTCGCGAGCTTGCGTCGCGCGCGCGCCTCGCCCGCGCCGGTCTCGAGCGCGAACGCGACGACGATGCGGCGCGGTGAGCGCCGTCCGCGGGTCAGCGTTGCGACGACATCAGGGTTGCGGAGGAGCTCGAGGGTCGCGTGCTCGTCCGCGCCGTCTTTCTTGCGCCACTTCCCGGACAGGCGCCGCGCGGGACGCCAATCGGCGACCGCGGCGACCATGAAGAGCACGTCGCAGGTCTGGAACGGCTTGCGGCAGGCCTGGAGCAGCTCCCGCGCGCTCTCGATGTCGATTCGTTCGACACCTCGCGGAGTCGGGAGCGAGACGGGACCGGCGATCAACGTGACGGTGTGTCCGCGGCGTGCGGCGGCCTCGGCGATGGCGAAGCCCATGCGGCCGCTCGAATCGTTGGTGAGGAATCGAACAGGGTCGATGCGCTCGCGCGTGGGTCCGGCGGTGACGAGCACGCGCAGCTTGCGTTTCAGCACGAAAACACCGCCATCGCAAGCGAATCGACGATGCCGCATCGAGATCGAGCAGGCGCCGACGCGCGCGGCGAGAGCGCCGACGCGCACTCGCGGTCGGCGCTAGCGTGCCCAGTGTTCATCGCAGGGCGAGCTGCTTCACCCACGCGACGACGTGCTGCACGTCCGCGAGGCGCCCGCTGCCTTCGTCGCCGCAGGCCATGTGCCCGGATTCGGGAGGCAGGAGCTGCCAGCCATCTTCCCTCAGACGGGCCATGTTCCGCTGCACGGCCGGCTGAGCCAGCATGTTCGGGTTCATCGCCGGGACGACGAGGCGCGGTGTCGCCGCCGGAAGGGCGAGCGCGGTAGTCGCCACGAGGTCGTCGGCCATGCCGAGGGCCAATCTCGCGATCAGGTCGGCGCTCGCAGGCGCGACGATCAGACATTGACCCCATTTCGAGAGGTCGATGTGATCCATCGAGCCGTGGCGCGCTGTCCCGAACTCGTCGCTGAACGCGGGCTCGCCCGTCACGGCCTCGAAGAGCTGCGGATGGACGAGCTGCGCCGCCCTCGGCGTCAGGACTGCCCGAACCTGGTGCCCTTCCTGACGCAGCCGGCTGGCGAGGTCGCAGGCCTTGTAGATGGCGACCGAGCCGCTGCAGGCGAGCAGCACGCGCGACATCAGCTCTTCCCCGGTTTCGGCGCCGTCGGAGAATCCGACAGCCCGATCAAGGCGCGGATCTGGGCCACCGCGCGGTCGAGATCGTCGTTGACCACGACGTGATCGTACTTGACCCGCTCGCGGTACTCGTCCTCCGCCTTGTGCAGTCGCCGATCGAGCGCCTCGGGCGTCTCGGACTTGCGATCGACGAGGCGCCGGCGCAGCTCCTCGAAGTCCGGCGGCGCGATGAAGATGTAGATGCCGGGCTCGCCGAGCGCCTTGAGCTGCAACGCCCCCTGGACGTCGATCTCGAGCAGGTACGTCTGGCCGCGCTCCAACGCCTGGCGCATCGGCTCGCGCAGCGTGCCGTAGAGGTTGCCGTAGACCTCGGCCCACTCGATGAACTCGGCGCGCTCGAGGCGCGCGCGGAACTCCTCGCGCGAGAGGAAGTGGTAGTCGCGCCCGTCGACCTCGCCATCGCGCTGCTTGCGCGTCGTGGCCGAGACCGAGAACACGATGCGCGGGTCGGAGAGCAGGCGCTTGCAGATCGTGCTCTTGCCGGCGCCCGAAGGCCCGGAGATCACCACCATCTGGCCAGGACGGATGCCGGGGCGGGCCATGCGCGGCTCACTCCACGTTCTGCACCTGCTCGCGCAGGCGTTCGATGAGCGTCTTCAGCTCGACCACCGCGTGCGCGATCTCCGCGTCGCCGCACTTGGCGCCGATCGTGTTCGCTTCGCGCAGGAACTCCTGCACGAGGAAATCGAGCTCGCGACCGACGGGCTTGTCGCGCTCGAAGAGGCCGTCGAGCTGGTCGAGGTGGCTCGCGAGGCGCGAGAGCTCTTCGCTGACGTCCATGCGCTCGGAGAGCAGCGCGAGCTCGCGCGCCAGATCGACCTGCTTGACCACGTCGCGGCCGCCGAGCAGCTCGTCGACGCGCTTCTTGAGGTTCTTGTGGTGCTCGATCACCACCTTGGGCATGCGCTTCTCGATCTTCGCCACGATGCGCGTGATGCCTTGCGTGTTCTTGCGCAGGTCGGCGAGCAGGCTCTTGCCTTCGGTCTCGCGCATGCGCACGAGCGCTTCGAGCGCGGGCTTGAGCGACTTCTCGACCAGGCGGCCTTCGCGTTCGGCGCCTTCGCGCTCGTCGGGGCTCGCGATGACGCCGGGGAGCGAGATCAGCGTCGCGAGCTCGATGCGCTTCTCGATGCCGAGCTTCTCCGCGAGCGCGACGAGCTGCTTCTTGTAGCTCTCGGCCGCGGCGACATCGATCTGCGCGAGCTCGGTGCCCTGCGCGCGCTCGACGAAAACGCCGACGGTCACGGCGCCGCGCTCGAGCACCTTGCGCACCTGCGCTTCGACCTCGCCTTCGAGGTGCGCGAGTTCCGATGGCAAGCGCGTCTTGATCTGCAGGTGGCGATGGTTGACCGAGCGGATCTCGGTGCGCACCGAGAAGGCACCGTCGCCGGCGGCCGCGGCGCCGAAGCCGGTCATCGAGCGGATCACGCGCGACCGCTCCCCGCGACGGGTTTCGTGGTCGCGGGAGCACCCGCTGCGCGACTGCCCGGCTTCACCGCGCGTCCGCCGGCCTTGCACAGCGGGCATTCGGCCGGCTTCCACTGCTTCACCTCGACGTCGGCGAGCGCGAAGAGCGGGAGCCCGTCTTTCTCGAACGGATTGCCTCCGGAGCGGTTGACGATGCCGCCGACGGCGAGCGGCTGATTGCCGAGCGCGCGCAGCACTTCGATCACCTCGCGCGCCGAGCCGCCGGTCGTGATCACGTCCTCGACGACGAGTACGCGATCCTTGGGCTGCACGACGAAACCGCGGCGCAGGCACATGACGTCGTTCTGGCGCTCGGCGAAGAGGCCGCGCGCTCCAAGTGCACGCGCCATCTCGTAGGCCCACGTCACCGCGCCGAGCGCGGGACCGATGACGACGTCGAACGCGAGCCCGCGCGCGCGCAGCTTCTCGGCCAGCGCCTGCGCGAGAGCTTCCGCGCGACGCGGCTCCTCGAGCAGCAGCGCGCATTGGAAGTAGCGATCGCTGTGCATCCCCGACGAGAGCTCGAAGTGACCTTCGAGCATCGCGGTCGACGAACGGAACAGCTCCAGCACGCGCTTGGAATCCACGCCAACCTCCGTTTCGCCGAGATCAACCGCCGCTGGGCGGAGTCGCAGGCGGAGTCGGAGCTCCACCATTGTTGGCGGGCGGGGTCGTGCCGCCGCCGCCACCGTCCGCAGGCGGCGCACTCGCGCCACCCGGCAACACCGGCGCGTTCACCGGAGCCTGGTTCACGACCGACCCCATGCCCGCCGTGCGGTTCACGTAGTGGATCGAGAGCGCGCTCAACAGGAACGTCGCGATCATCGCGAAGGTGAAGCGATTGATCCCCGACGCGCCGACGCCGAACGTCGCCTGGCCGGCGGTACCCAGCGCATCGGTCAAACCGCCGCCGCGTCCTTCCTGGAGCAGCACGACGACGACCAGGACGATCGCCGAGAGGACGAAGACGATGTAGAGCAGGACGGAGATCAGATCCATGGAACCTCGTGTCGGGCAGCTCTCGGGCGCCGACCGAGGTCGGACCGCCGGTGCCGCGCCGTTAGGGGGCGAATGTCATAACCGATTCGGGCCCGGGGCAGAAGCGCGGCGGCGCGCGGATGGGCGCCCGGGGCCGCAAGCAGGCCGGAGCGCGGCGGGCGTGCGACGCACGAATGACCCTGAAAGCGCGGCGGGACGCCTTGGGGAACTCCGATCGTCAGCGCGTCAGGACCTGACGAGCGCTGCACTCCCCGAAGCCGGAGCTGGAGGCGTCCGCGGTCATTCACCGGAGGCGTCCGGGGCTGATTGGCTCGCGGCGTGGGGAGCGTGCACGGCGCCCTTCGCATGAGCGTTCGAGCACACCGGCGCGGCCGCGACGAGAATTCGAACTTCGATGAACGCGAGCGGGCTCCGACTGCCTTCATCGAGCGACACGCGCACCATCGCTACCCGGGTCGCCTTCGCCCTGTTCCTCTGCATGGCTTTCTCCGCATGCCGCAGCGCGTGGCAGGAGGCGCCGCGGCCGTGGACTTCCGGCGCTCACTGGGCCCCGGTCGAGGTCGGGACCGCCGACTCTCCACACATCTGGTTCTCGCAAGCCGAAATCCAGGAGCGCGGCGCCAAGCTCGTGCTCGTGGGCAAGTCGCTCGCCGATTCGCCCGACACGACGGAGCTCCCGCTCGAGAGCGTCACGCGCATCCTCACCTGCGAGCCGTCGTCCGGGGTCGACCAGCGTTCGGGCTTCGAGCGCGGCGTCGCCTTCGTCGTCGAGTTCGCGTTGGTCATGACGCTCGCGGTTGCGCCATTCCTCGTGCTGTGACCGGCGCGGTGCGCCGCGCGATCGCGCTCAGCGAGCGTCGAGCAACGGCAGGAAGCTCTCGGGCTTCAGCGACGCTCCACCGACCAGCGCTCCGTCGATGTCGGCGAGCGCGAGGAGCGCGCGCACGTTGTCCGGTTTCACGCTGCCGCCGTACCGGATGCGCGTCTGCTCGGCGAGCGAATCGGTGTACAAGCCGCCGAGCACTCCGCGCAGGTACGCGTGCGCATCACCGGCTTGCTGCGTCGTCGCGACCTGGCCCGTGCCGATCGCCCACACGGGCTCGTAAGCGATCGTGATGCGCAAGAGATCGCGCGCGTTGATCTCGGAGAGGCCGCTCGTGAGCTGGCGCGAGATCGCTTCCTCGGTCTGCTTGTGTTGGCGTTGCTCCAACGTCTCGCCGACGCACAGAATCACGGAGAGCCCCGCGTCGAGCGCCGCGTGCACCTTGCGGTTCACGAGCTCGTCGCCTTCGCCGTAGATCAGCCGCCGTTCCGAGTGGCCGAGGATCACGTGCGTCGCGCCGACGTCGACGAGCTGCGCGGCGGAGACTTCGCAACGATGACCCGCGAGCCGCGCACGGCGCGGCGAGCGCGAGCGCGCACTCTTGGACCTCCGTAGCGGCTATCGCACGAGCACGCGAGCTCCCGGCAAACCCGGCGAATCGGTCGTCGTTCCCACGCCGGATTCGCGCGAGCCGCGCGCCGTTCGCAAGGTCGGCACGCGCCGCGCGCACCCAATCGACAGGGTCGTGGTGGAGCTGGCGCTCGTGGGCAACGGAGTGGGCGTGTTGCGCCTGCGTGTCGCCGCGGGAGCCGTTGCCGAACTCACGCCGCGCCTCTCAAGATCGGAACGCGAGCTCGGAGTGGAACCCCCGACGTCGAACTGGTCGAACGCGCGCTCGAACCTTGCTTCGCAGCGGATTTTCGGCCGCGCGACGACCTGCGCTCCAGCGTCGATTACCGCCGCGTGGTCTCTGCGAGCGCGTGTTGAGATTGCCTTATCCTGGACGCCTGACTGTTCTCGCGGGTCGTCAGCACGCACAGAAGAGACAGAACTCCTCCGAAAAACTGGAGCCACCCGGCAGGGCTCCGCAACTGCCGATCTGCACTGAAAGGCAATCTGCGCTCCCGTCGCACTGCGTGTAGAGATACCCAATCCTATTGTATTTCTGCAGCGGCGAAGACCAGCCTGAACCGCCGTGGTCGACTACCACGCAGTTGCTGGTGCCGTTGCCGTAGAAGGAAATAGCCACGCCCACCTTGCAGGGTGTACACGTCGAATTGCATCCTTCCGTACCCGCTCCGTTCGTCGGCGTTCCGATGACTACGATCCAGTCTGCGCCCGCGGGCACAGAGCCGTTGATGTTGTCGATTACGGTCCCCCAACATGTGTCGGGACAGTTCTGGATCTGGGCGATCAATGGACGGGACAGGGTTCCGATGGTGAGCGCTGAGCTGACCAACGACAGTGCAAAATGCTTCACCAGCATGGGCGTCTCTCCTTCTTCTTTGCCTTGGGACTCGTTCATCACTTGCCGGGGCCGAGAATCGCAATGGCCTCTGCCGCTCGACCCTTGATCTGCTGGATCGTCTGCGCATCGAGGACGAGCTCTCGCGCGGTTGAACTCAACCTCCCAGTTGGATCCAAGTCTGCAATGGACCTCGGCCCAGTCTTTTCGCCAGGCTGCCAAGCTCTCATGAAGTCGTCGTACTCCGGGAACTCACCTTCGCGGAACCTGTAGGTCCGGCCATTGTAGAGGAACACAAAGGTGCCCTTCGGCGGCTGAATCTCATGCGGGCCCTGAGGCGTGAGTGTCGAATTCCCCGCCGCGTCCATGATTGCCGCGATACTCGTGATCAGGACGCGTTGGGCACACCAGAATTGCTCCTGAAGTGTCGCCTTTTCAAGCTCCTGCACGGCGATAGTCAGAGACCTGCGTATCGCATCTTCTCGAGTTTCATGCGACGGGGCAGCCACAGGCATCGGCGTGTCCCCGCCTTTAGGACCGTCTCTTGTTGCGTCTGTTGAAGCAAGTTCGATCGCGGATCGAGCCTCCCGATCAGAATCCCTTTCTGGTCCTTGCTCCTGTTGTTTGTCCGACTGGGGAATATCCGACCCAATCGTGGTGGTGTCATCAGTGTGCCAAAGGGACAGAAGCACCCTCGAACCGAGCACCCCGAAAGCCGCCGCAGCGACGATCAGCGAGACTCCAAGCCTGCGGGACATGATCGGGAAGCTACCCCCCCCGTTGAGCTCGTCAACCAGGTGCTTCCGAATTCGGAGCGTCGGGAAGTTGTGTCGGTAGCTGGGACCTGTCCGGGGTGTCTGCCCCCCGAAATCGGACCGCTTCCGTTGGTGCGGGCCCGACTTCGGAGGCTCCCACCCCTCGTACTTGGGCTTGAGACTGGCTTCCGACTGGCCGAGGCGTGCTGGACGGGTGTCGGGGCGTCTGCCTCCCACTCCTCTACTCTGCGGACAGAAGTGGCGGCAGGGCACCTATCCGTCCGAAAGCCTGGGGCGCATCCGATTTGGCACACGCGGACGAAACGGGCTGCGTTCCAGTATCAAGGAACGAGTTGAACGCACGTCAACCCGGGACATCGGGATTCGCGGCGAAGGAGCGGGATCGTTGAGTCGTGTTCGTCGATGACTTCGCGCTCGTCATGACGCTGGCGATCGCGCCGTGCTTCAGGCCGTGACAAGTCCGGCGCGCGACGCAATCGCGATCGACGGGCTCAAGCCCAGTACGTCTCAGCGCGCGTCGAGCAGCGGCAAGAAGCTCTCGGGCTTCAGCGACGCGCCGCCGACCAGCGCTCCGTCGATGTCGGCGATGGCGAGCAGCGCGCGGACGTTGTCGGGCTTGACGCTGCCGCCGTACTGGATGCGCGTCTGATCGGCGAGCGAATCGGTGTAGAGGCCGCCGAGCACGCCGCGCAGGTACGCGTGTGCATCTCCCGCTTGTTGCGTCGTCGCGACCTGGCCCGTGCCGATCGCCCACACCGGCTCGTAGGCGTTCGTGATGCGCAGGAGATCGCGCGCGTTGATCTCGGAGAGACCGCTCGTGAGCTGCCGCGCGATGACCTCCTCGGTCTGCTTGCGTTGTCGCTGCTCGAGCGTCTCGCCGACGCACAGGATCACCGACAAGCCCGCGTCGAGCGCCGCGTGCACCTTGCGGTTCACGAGCTCGTCGCCTTCGCCGTAGATCAGGCGCCGTTCGGAGTGGCCGAGGATCACGTGCGTCGCTCCGACGTCGACGAGCTGTGCGGCGGAAACTTCGCCGGTGAACGCTCCGTGCGGCTCGTCGCAGCAGTTCTGCGCGCCGACGATGACGCGCGAGCCGCGCACGGCCCGCGCGATCTCGTCGATGTAGACGAAGGGCGGGAAGAGGCCCACGTCGATGTCGTGGCGCTCGCCGGCGTGCTCGCGCACTTGAGCCGCGAGACCGAGCGCGGACTTGCGCTCCAGATTCATCTTCCAATTGCCGGCGATGAAGGGCTTGCGCACGGTGGGCCTCGCGAAATGGACTCGGCGAAGTTCAGCGCCGCGCGCCGAGCGGTGCGGCGCTCACGAGCTGGCGCTTGTCGAGCGCCGCGATCGCGATCGCATCGGCGCGGATCTGGGCGAAGACCTCGGGCGTGATCGCCTGGGCGCCGTCGGAATGGACTTCCTCGGGCGCCGTGTGTACCTCGATGATCAATCCGTCCGCGCCCGCCGCCAGCCCCGCGCGCGCCAGCGGACGCACGAGCTCCGCCCGACCCGCCGCGTGCGACGGATCGACGATCACCGGCAGATGCGTCGCGCGCTTCAAGTGCGCCACCGCGCCGACGTCGAGCAGGTTGCGTGTCGTAGGATCGAAGCCGCGCACGCCGCGCTCGCACAACACGACCTGCGTGTTGCCCTGCGAGAGCACGAACTCCGCCGCGAGCAGGAACTCGCGCAGCGTGGCGCTGAACGCGCGCTTGAGCAACACCGGCTTGTGCGTGCGACCGACTTCGATCAGGAGCGGCGCATTGCTCATGCTCCGCGCCCCGATCTGGAACATGTCCGCCGCGTCGCCGACCTTCTCGACATCGCGCGGATCGAGCACCTCGGTCACGATGCCGAGTCCCGTCTCCAGGCGCACCTGCGCAAGCAGCTCGAGCCCCGCCTCGCGCATGCCTTGAAAGGAATACGGCGAAGTGCGCGGCTTGTACGCCCCGCCGCGCAACAGCGTCGCCCCGCGCGCCTGCACCGCATGCGCGACCTCGAGCAAACGCTCGCCGTCCTCCACCGCGCACGGCCCTGCGATCAGCGAGATCTGTCCGCCCCCGAAGCGCGCTTCGCGCACCGCGACGACGGTGTCCGCCTGCCCCGGTGCGCGCTCATGCCGCTCCCGCGCGTCCCCCGCATCGAGCACCGAATGCACCCCAACGAGATCCTCGAAACACGACCGATGCTCCGGCCGCCCAGGCCCATCGAGCTGCAACAGCTCCCGCCCCGGATCCAAGAACCTCGTCCGATACCCCAGCTCCTTCGCGAGGCCCAAAATCGCATCCAGTTGGGCCACCGGCAGCGCCCGTCGCAATCGCAAGAGCATCCTTGGAGTCGCGCGAAGTCCCGCGCAATCCGCCCATGATGTCCCCCACCCCCACCCCGTCAACGAACCCCACTCCGTTCCGGCCCCAGAACCCCGCGCAGCGTTGGGTCGCCGGTTGAGCAGCGCCGCGCATGCGCGCTGCGACCCGGCGGCCCGACGCTGTGCGGGGGTCTGTGATGCGGAGCACACGAGTGTGGCGCGTTGCCTCCGCTCTTCCTCCGTTGCTCCTCTTCTCCCTCCCGCTCTCGCTGTCCCCCGTCCCCAATCTCAGCTCACACGCTCCGCTCCACCCAACTCACGCCTCGCTCCCGCCGTTCCCCCGCCCCGTGCCTCTCACCTCACTCCTCGCGCTCGTCCCGCTGCTCGCGAGCACTCCTGCGACGCTCGCCCTCCCGCCCGACCCCACTCCAACTCGCCGCCGAGTACGCCAAGGCGATCGAAACCCTCAACCGCGCCCACGCCGACAAACCCACTGCCACTTCGGAAGCCGACCTCTCCCGCAACCTCCCGCCGTCCGCGACGAAGGCCCTCAACGCCCTCCTCGCTCAAGAAGCAACCCAACCCCTCGCCGACGCCCTCGTCACCGCCGCCGACGCCGCGCTCGAGCTCGACCTCATCGCCGACTTCGAGTCCATCCGCACTCGCCTCGAGTCCATCTCCAAATCCAAAGCCGCCGAGCTCGGCATCGCCCTCTCCCGCCCCCGCTTCCTCGCCCGCGGCCTGAACGGCATCGAGCCCGACGGCCTGCGCGCGCTCGCCGACGTCTTCGACCGCGTGCTCGACGGCTACGAGGAACTCTTCGGCCTCACCAACTTCAGCAAGGTCCCCGGCAAGAAGCTCCGCCTGCGCGCCCACCTCGAACCGACGATCACCCACCCGCCGCACTTCGCGCCGCAGTTCCCCTTCCACTCCGAGATCGACTTCCCGCTCGTCGACGCTCGCGCCTTCACCTCACCGACCGCCGACGGCAAGTTCCTCCTCTACGGCCTGTGCCACGAGCTCGGTCACGTCGTCGCCATGTGGGGCGACCCGCAAACCGAGGAGGACCACCACTCCTGGGCGCACTACGCCGGCCTCGCGCTCGTCGAGCACCTGAGCCACACCCACGCCGACGATCCCGCGCTGAAGTCGTCGCGCGACGTGCGCTGGCGTTCGCTCGAGCTCGCGCGCGCTGAATCGGCACAGAAGAAGATCACCCCCGGGACCCAGGACGCCGAGCGCGTGCTCGCGCTGCTGATCCAACTGCACGACACGCTCGGCCCCAAGGCGCTCGGCACCGCGCTGAACGCGCTCGACGCGGTCGACAAGAACCAGCGCGTGAACCGCGTGCGCTACTACCGCCTCGCGGACTTCGAGAAGGCACTGCTCACCACGAAAGAAGGCCAGAAACAGGCCAAGAACGTGCGCGCGGCGTTCGAAGGCCGTTGAAACGCGCTCAACAGCGCTGGTAGTCCGGCCGCCAATTGCGGATGCGCTGCTTGATCGCCTTGCCATCGGTCAACTTCTCGTCGAGCACCGCGCGCGTCAGGGCGACGAGCTCCTCGTCCGGAGCGAAACGCAACGCGACCAGCTGACCGACCTCGAGCTCGCCGATGCGCGCCCTGAGATCCGCCGGCAGCACGCGCTCGAGCCGCAACCGCTCCTCGAGACGGATCACGCGATCCTGAACCGTGAGCGCGAAGATGCGCGTGGCGAAGAACAGGATCAGGAGCGCGCCCGCGAGCGCGAAGGCGAGCGCGGCACCGAACGACGGCTCGCGCACGAGCTGATACCCGCCCCAGCCCAGGTTCACGACCACGATGCCGAAGGCCACGAAGTGGAAGATGGGGATCAGCCGGGAGTGGTTGGCGAAGGTCTGCGGCTTGCGTTGGTCGCGGAACATGCGCGCAACGGTAACGCGGGCGCGCCAGGGATCGAAACGGATGACACCCGCGCTCCCGATCGCCAGACTGCGCGCGCTTGGAGACACGCGACACGCTCACGGCACTGCTCGAGCTCGTCCCGCTCGAGAGCCTGCCCCGCACCGGCTGGATCCTGCGCGGGATCTCGCCGCCCGAGAACGTCGCCGGTCACGTGCTCGGGACGTGCTACGTCGTGCTCGCGCTCGCTCCGCGCGTCGCGCCCGCGCTCGACGTCGATCGCGCGGTGACGCTCGCGAGCTTGCACGACGCGCCCGAGGCGCTCACCGGCGATCTGCCGCGCATGTTGAAGGGCTGGTTGCCCGACGGCGCGAAGGCGCGGGCCGAGGAGCGCGTCGCCGAGCACTTGCTGACGCCGCTTTCCTCGTACGCGCTCGAGCGCTGGCGCGAGTACGCCGCGGGCGCGACACGCGAAGCGCGCTTCGTGCGCTTGTGCGATCGGCTGCAGATGGGAGTGCGCGCGCTCGCCTATCGGCGACTGGGCCTGCGCGGCCTCGACGACTTCGCGCAGACGGTGCGCGAGCTCGATTGCGCGGAGTTCGCGCCCGCGCTCGAACTGCGCGAGCAGCTCCTCGCCGAGCTCGCGCGCGCCTGAAAGCGCACGCGCGCTGGAACCTGCGAGCATGGGCGAGCCGTTCAAGAACCTCATCGATCGCGCGCTGGTGCGCACCATGGCCGCGCACCTCGCGCGCGTGCACCGCTCCTTCGATCGCGCGCGCTTCCAGTCGCTGGCGAGCGACGGTTTGGAAGGGCTCGAGCTCAAGGCGCGCGCGCTGCACGTCGCTTCCGCCCTGGAAGCCACGCTGCCGCGGGACTTCGGGCGCGCCGCGGCGATCCTGGAGAAGAGCCTCGCCCCCGCGCGCCTCGACGACGATCTCGGTGCCCTGTCGAGCAGCGAGCTCGGTCTCGCGGGCTGGCCGGTCTGGCCGATGGGCGAGTTCGTCGTGCGCCGCGGCATGCGCGAGCCCGAGCGCGCGCTCGCCGTCCTGCACGCGCTCACGCAGCGTTTCAGTGCCGAATTCGCGCTGCGTCCGTTCCTCGTGCGGCATCCCGCGCTCGCGTTCGCGACGCTCGAGCGCTGGGCGCGGGATCCGAGTCCGCACGTGCGCCGGCTCGTGAGCGAAGGCAGCCGGCCGCGCTTGCCCTGGGGCATGCGCCTGGACGAGCTGGTCGCCGATCCCGCGCCGACGCTGCCGCTCTTGCGCGTTCTGCAGGACGATCCGAGCGCGTACGTGCGCCGCAGCGTCGCCAATCACCTCAACGACATCTCCAAGGATCATCCGCACGTGGTGAGCGAGTGGCTCGCGCGGCATCTGCCGCGGGCGTCGAGCGAGCGCCGCGCATTGCTGCGCCACGCCAGCCGCACGTTGATCAAGCAAGGCCACGCACCGACGCTCGCGGCGTGGGGCCTGGGTCGCAAGCTGCGCGGCAGCTGCGCCTTGAGCCTCGCTCCTCGCCGCGTCGAGGTCGGTGGCTCGATCACGCTGAACGTCGCGCTCGTCTCGCGCTCCGCGTCGCCGCAACGCCTGGTGGTCGACTACGTCGTGCACCACGTGCGCGCCAACGGCGGAACCAGCCCCAAGGTGTTCAAGGGCTGGACGATCGAGCTCGGGGCACGCGCGCGGCTCGCGCTCGAGAAGCGCCACTCGCTCGCGCCGGTGACGACGCGCCGCTACCACGCCGGACGGCACCGCGTGGAGCTCAAGATCAACGGCGAACCGCTGGCCGAACGCGCATTCGAGCTGCGACTGCCGGCGCGCGCGCGCGACGAACGGCGCAAGCCGGTGGCCCGACGCCGGCGCTGAACGCGCGGCCGCCTCGGCTCCGCCTGCACCTTCGCGCGACCGGTGACAGCCCGCGCACGCTCGCGTAGCCTCTGCCCGCCGGTGAAGAAACTGCGCCATTGGATCCCGCTCGGCACGCTCGTCGTGCTGCTGTCGTGCTGGGCCGTCGCGCATTGGCGCACGCCGCCCGGTGTGCGTTCCCGCATCGAGCCCGCGCCGGCCGGCGATGTGAAGGCGCTCGAATTCCCCGAGCGCCGCGGCGTCGTCGACGGACGCGTGGTCGACGCGCAGGAGCAGGGCATCGGCTCCGCCCTGATCTGGCTGCAGACGGGCGAGGAGCTCTCGTTCCTCGAAACCGCCGCCGACGGCAGCTTCCACTTCGATGCGGTGAGCGCGGGCGTGCGCACGTTCGGCGTGCTCGCGCACGGCTTCCGTCCGCAGCGGTTCAGCGTCGAGGACGATCGCAAGAGCGCGCACCTCGTGCTCGCCGAGCGACTCGCCGCGCCGCCCGTGCTGCCGGAGCTGCGTCGTTCGCGTCTCGCCGGTCGGGTCGCAGCGGGAGCGAGCGCGCTCGCCGGCGCGCAAGTCTGCCTCGCGCCGCGCGATCCGCCCGAGACCTTCGGCGCGCCGGTGCCCGTGCGCGCTTCGTGCGACGAGAACGGCCGCTTCGTCTTCGAGAACCTGATCGAAGGCGACTACACGGTCAGCGTGCTCCCGGCCTGGGCAGCCGACGGCAGCTGGCCCGATCTCCTGCGACCGGCGGCACAGGCGCGAGCGAACGAGCTCCACCATCCGGATGCGAACGGCGCGAGCGAGATCGAGCTCGCCTCGCTCGCCG